>JBGTGX010000060.1:0-15809 GCA_041746475.1 Pyrinomonadaceae bacterium
GTTATCATCAGGAGTTCCTTTGGTTACATTTCACTTTTTTCCGTCTTTCAAAAATCCGGAGCGAGGATGAAATTTCTGGTACGTTTTCCGCAAATGTTGGTCGGTAATGTGTGTATAGATCTGTGTCGTAGAAATGTCGGCATGTCCGAGCATCGCCTGAACGGAACGGGAATCTGCCCCGTGCTGCAAAAGATGGGTTGCAAATGAATGTCTCAATGTGTGCGGCGAAATGTCTTCGAGACCTGCTTTTTCAGCGTATTCCTTAATAAATCTAAAAATAGTTTGTCGATTGATCGGTCGCAATTCGCTAGTAACAAAAAGATTCCGGATCTCAATATGTTCTCGTTTCCTGCGTCTGGCTAAATGACTTTTCACCCATTCGACCGCGCTTTTCCCGAGCGGAACTTTTCGTTCCTTATTGCCTTTGCCTTTGCACGTCAGAATTCCGGCATCAATATCAATATCGTCGATCCGCAAATTCGCGGCTTCCGAAACTCGCAACCCCGAGGCGTACATCATTTCGAGAATCGCCCTATCTCGCAGACCCATTTCCTGTGTTACGTCCGGTTGAGCAAGCAGCTCTTCAACCTCGTCTTCGCTCATAAATTTCGGCAGATAAAAGCCCATCGCCGGCGTATCGAGGTTTTCGGCCGGGTGTTTTTTAATATGCCCGTCAATCAACAAAAATTTATAAAATCCCCTTACAGCGGAGATTATGCGGTTGATCGAAGAGGGTGCGAGTCCGGATTTTGAAAGAGTTGCGATAAACGTGCGCAAATCGGTGCGTGAGATCTCGGTGAGTTCGATATCCTGCGCCCCGGCAAATTCTTTGAGCTTCTCCAAGTCGAGTTTGTAACTCGAGACAGAGTTTTTCGCCAACCCGCGCTCAACCTGCAAATACGAAAGAAATTCGCGTGTTAGATCGCGTTTATTTGAAGTGTCTATGGACATTTAGCAACCAAAGCATTTAAGAGATACAGCCGGTGGATCGCTCGGCTGTATCTTAAGTTTCGAACTGGAGATTTGCAAGAAAATGGAGCGAAAAAAGTGGTTTCCCAATTCCTGTTGCTCAGAAAAACTTTCCCTAAATTTGCTCCGTGGGAGCATTTGATAATAGCGCAGCGATTTATCGCTGTGATCAATATCAATTGCCATTTAAGTCCCATCGGGACGAATGAAAACAGCCGTCCCTAAGGGACTTGACACTACTGATTATTTCACCCGCGGACTGTACAATTTCGGTTCTCGTATTTGTTTTTTCGTTCATAATTTTATGGGTAACGAACGCTAAGCGTTGAATGAGCTTCTCTACACGCTAAATGGAAGTGATTTTCTTTTTGTTTAGTCCAACCAGTTTCTTTCCAAGTTCAACATCCGGAAATGACCCGCGTCTAAAAAAGATCTTTTCTGCGATCTTTTTTCCAAACCGGCTCCGCAACATCTTAAACCCAAGTTCGAGCAGCGGCTGATAACTAAACCTTTTCAAAACAGTTCGCATCATCAAGCGAGTAGTAAATTTCGCTCTAAACATTTCTCCTGAATACTTCAGCAGAACGTCAGGATCTCCGGTTTTCAACCTTTCCAAAACGACTTCGGCCGCAAACTTTGAAAGGCGCATACAGGGATCGAGTCCACCTGCCGTTAATGGCGATACGGCTCCGGCGGCATCGCCTATCAAAAGTCCGCGTCTACTGGCGATCCTTTTTAGCACCCCTCCAACGGGAATTCTTCCACCTCGCGTTTCTAACAGTTTCGCGTTTTTCAAATTAACAAATCTTGGTGCAACGTTTTTCTTGAACAGGTTTAATGCCTGGCGAGGATCAAATCTAGATGGATATCCGCCGACGCCGACGTGGCTTTCCTCACCATCATTTGTGATCCATGCAAGATATCCGGGGGAGAGCTTGGCATCTAAGAAGCAATAAAGACTCGGCTCGCCATCAAGCGGAACTCCCTTATAGATTTCCTCAAAGCCAACGATCCATTCTTTGTTTTCATCAAGTTTCAAATGCTCGGCGACGCGCGATAAGGCGCCGTCTGCGCCAATAAAAACTCTCGCTTTTACTTGTAAAGATTCAAAGTTTTTTTCGAGATTGATTATCGTCTCTTCGCCTGCTTCGGATATTCCTTTGTAAAGCGTACCGCAAAGAAAAGTGACCCCGGAATCCTCGCATTCGCGCAAAAGAGATTCGTACAATAGGCCCATTTTCCCTATCCGAAACTCATCTTTTTCACTTTTCAAATTGAATGATCTTAACTTCGGAGAATAGAGAATTACGTCGCGAATCGGCTTGCCCAGAGTTTCGGACGGGAACCGGAAATCTTCAAACGTTTTGCGAACGAATATTCCGGTGGTGTGTACTCCCTTGGTTAGATCGTGTTTTCGGTCAACCAATAGAACCTTGGCTCCGTTTTGTGCCAATCGTTTTGCGCATTGGAGTCCGGCGAGCCCTGCACCTATTATCACAACATCAAAAGATTCCATAAATTCTACCTTTCTTGTTTCTTAATAAGAAATCAGCCAAAGAAGCGAACTATTCAAAGTGAGCAAGAACATCCGACTGTCATGAAAAGAAGTAGTCCCATTCGTTACCTCTAAGCTTTTATCGCCTTTATCAGCGATTCCATATGATTTAGGTATTTAGCGAGTGCGGTTCGCCCTTCCCTCGTGATCTTGTATTCCGTTAACGATTTTCGTTTTTTAAAGGACTTTTCGCATGTCAAATATCCCGCATCTTCAAGTTTTCGTGCATGAACACTAATGTTCCCATCCGTAGTATTAAGAAGATTCTTAAGTTCGGTAAACGATAATTTCTCGTTCGCTGCGAGTGCAGAAATGATTCCAAGCCGCATACGCTCGTGAATTACTTTATCCAGATCGTTGGAAACATTTTCTGCGGCTTTTTCAACTGCGATCAATTTCTTATCCGCCGTATCGTCAATATCTTTTTCTTCGGCTAATGCCAGATTTCCATCTTTCATAACTTCTATCCGCCGTATTTTCGAGCGATTATCAAACCAAAAATAATATGCAGCCCCCCAAACCCAATTCCCAACAGCCAATTACCGTTTACCGCCGGAAGAAAAACCGAAATTCCTCCGAGCACAACAAACAACCAACCCATGATCGGTACTGCCCTTACCGAATAAGCACCTCCGGAGACAACCGCCGTCCCATATAGTGTGAGCCAAACGCTCGGCATAAATCGAAATAAACCGTTAAAATAGAGCAGCCCCGTGAGGATGATCCCGGCAATCAATGGCGGCGCAAAACCCATCGCAAATTTCCTTGCGGGAGTTGAATTCAGAGGCGTCTCGACTAGTTTTGACTTCTGCCACATCATCAAAAGGCCTATCGAGAAAGCGAGCATTGCTTCAACAAGCCATGTCATCAGCCACCCGCGATCAGTCGGCTGCATACTTGCCACAATGCTTGCGCCGATCGCTGTTGCCCCCATCAGCATTCCGCCATAACCGGGAACAGCAGTAAATTCTGTCGATCTCTCCATTGCGTCGCGGATGAACTCCAGATTGTCCATCGCGCGTCCATGCAAGCTGGGCAGCGGATCCGTTTGTGTTTCGTCGTTTTTGAGTTTTTGATTCGTCGCCATCGTTAGCTAAAGTACGGCAAGTGATTGTCATTGTCAAGAACTTTATAGCATAAAGTAAAAAAACTTATTGCACCTCGGACTCCATATTTTCGACGATTAAAGTTTTTACCTAAGAGGGCTGAGTCTGTTTTCGCGTATTTTCCAGAAATGGTTTTGCAGCGTCTCTTTCCAAATCGGCCAAAAACATGTAATTTCCTACCAATAAAAAGCCGGCGAAGAGTCCGACCGCAAACCTAAACGGGAATTTCGCATCCCGCCATACAAAATAGACCGCAAGTAATAAGCCAGCCATCGCAGGAACAATCGTCCAAAAATTATTTACGAGTCCGAAAGCGTTGGCCAAAGTATGGGTATAAATGTTTGCGTCCGAGAGAAGCGGCTGCCAGAAAGAATTGTGTGGAAACTGCAGTGTGTCGGGCGCAAAAAAATACGTGAGCATAGGAATCGTGCAAAACAGAAAAGAAACCGAGAAAAGAAATCCGCGCCAAAGACTCGGATAATCTTCGATCTCTCCATCAAAGAAGGTATCGAGCATAAGCGGAATGACAAGGATCAGATTGCCCGAAGCTACCAAAATTCCATCGTATTTTGGAGTGATCAGCAGAATGGTTAAAACGGTTAAAAAGATCGTAACAAGCTTTAGGCGTTGGCGGCGAAATCCTCGCTCATTCGAATCAAAAACGGAAAAAACCGCAAACAGCAGGATCGGTGAAAAGAAAAATAATCCGCCGGAAGGGCTTATCAAAAGTTCATAGAGGTTGCTGAAGCTCGGGAAAGTTATTGCGTACTGAGAAAACATCGCTACCGGCGACCCAAACACGAAATAATAGTAGATCCCCATGACGAGAATCATCGGCGCGACACCGGCAGAATAGAAGAAAAGTCTTGTCGAACGCTCACGTGATTCCGTAGTAATTAAACCGAGTCCAAAAACCACTAACGGAACGATCGCCGCAAACTCACACAAAAACGCGTAACCCGTAAGGAGTCCTGCCCAAAAACATCGTTCGGGGAAAACCCTTCGCGTGTCGTAAATAAAGCGAAAAGCCAAATAGATAAAAACCGCGACGAGTATATGGGAAGAATACAGAAGGCTAAATGGAAAAAGCGGGGTCGCAAAAAGTAATATAGCCGCGGAAAACGTATCGACCTCCATTCCGATCAACCAGACAGCCAATAAGACCAGAGGCAAGGTGGAAATGATAAAACGAAGAATAAACCAACTTGTACGAACATTTTCAGAGGTGGGCTTACCGAGAATTACTTTTACGATTGCGTAGAAAGGTGCAGACAGGAATGCAATTCCAGGAGGCTTATTTGGGTACACTGTTCCGTTTTCGAGTTTGGAAACGTCCGCGAATTTCTTCGTCGGAATCATTTCCTTAGTCCACGAAATTTCAAAGGAGTTTCTTTCTACCAGCGAAACCACGCTTGCCCAACGGGTAAAATCCTCCGCCGATCCTTCGCTTGGAAAAAGCGGCATCAAATAAATCGATAAAACTAAATAAAGCAGCAGGAGATAGGCGCCGCTATTTCTTCGTTCCACGTCCCTCCTTAAGCATGATCTCATTCATATTTTTGAGGGGCGCCGCGAATTCATCTTTAAGCGAATAGGTCCAACGATCGCCATCGAGTACGAAATTATTTCCGGCGCGTTTGTATCGCGTACGGGTAAAATGAGTTGGGCAACAGAGCCTTTCGTCATCGCCGACGATTTTTGAGGTTTCCATCTGATTGAATATATATCGGTCGATCCCAAACAATTCAACGAAAAACGCTCCGTCATCAATAAAGAAGCGCCTCAAGCCCCCATCAGCCCGATCGCCGGTGCCAAAATACCAAAGCAGTTCTGGCGCGGTGTCAATCCACTTAAAAACGTAAACGATCTGAGTAATAGTTATGCTGCCCGTCGCTACCTTCAAAATGACAAACGCCTCATCTTTGCCATCGCCTGTCAGATCCATATATTTGGTTGTGACATACGACATTCCGATCTTGTCTTCCGTCATACGGCGAATGCCATTTTCAAGCGTTATCTCGCCGCTATCTGTGTCCTGCCATCCGCGCGGAAGCGGATAAGTAAAATTTCTGAAATCGAATTTTCCTAGCGGCGATTCTGTCGTGGCGTTTTTGTCGTTGAGAATTTCTTTCTGGAGCGGCGGAATTGTTGGCGTGGCAGTTTCTTTGATTTGTTGATTGAGCTGGGAATTAGACTGAACACTTTGTAACGGTTCGGATCTTTGGCACCCGACTAATAGAGCAAAGAATAATAAAATTGAGATTCGCCTCATAGATAAATAAGTAATTAGTTCTTTTCCCGCTCATAATCAAAAACATCGCGAGCTTTGTTGGCAACCGCCCCATTAAGATAACCGCCATTGAGTTGAAAGGTGAAATTCTTGAAATCGACATCCTTAAAATCTTCGTAGATTTTATCAACTGCGTTTGCTTTTGAGTTCGCACCCATTTTGGATGCTAACGGATTCGGATTCAAACTTACGTTTCAATTATATCCAAATTGTTGCTGAAAGCAGAAAACAAACTAATAGCAATAATCGGAAGTAAAACCCAAAAATTGTTTAATCGAAAAATCATAGAACGCGGATTTCGCTGATTAAGCGGATTCTTATGGATCAAGCAAGAATTCTTTCAGCGATTTTCGGGAATTCGAAAATACCTTTCGCTTAAACTCAGCCGTCGGCCCAAAATTCAAGATCAACCCGACTTCAATATCAGAAGCCTTTAGTTAATTTATAGTTTGTGACTCATGCGCCTCCGAAATTTGCGACACCGCCTTTACCTCGATTATGACTTTGTTTTCGACAACCAAATCGGCAAAATATTCCCCTGCGATGTTTCCATTGTAATAAACACCAATTGGCTTTTGGGTCACAGCGTTAAGGTCTAACTCGTTCAATTCCAGCTCTAACGCTCTCTCATAAACTTTTTCCAAAAACCCGTAGCCAACCAAGTGCATGATAGACCTTATAAAACGCTTTAATTATTTGTGAGGTTAGTCCTTCTTCAAGCAATCTTCACCATTCGTTTTCCGCAAAAATCAGAATAATCCGCTAAATTCGCGTTCCGTTAACCTAATCTCTCGTTAAACTTCTATATTTAATCCGACGGGGCTGATCAGCATCGATTCCGAGTCTTCTTTTCTTGTCGTCCTCATACTGCGAAAAGTTTCCGTCAAAATATATGACCTTTGAATCGCCTTCAAACGCCAAAATGTGCGTCGCGATTCGATCTAAAAACCAGCGGTCGTGGCTGATCACTACTGCGCAGCCCCCGAAATTTTCGAGTGCTTCTTCAAGCGCACGCATCGTATTTACGTCTAAATCATTGGTGGGTTCGTCGAGGAGAATTACATTCGCACCTGATTTTAACATTTTCGCGAGATGCACGCGATTTCTTTCACCGCCCGAAAGCATCCCGACACGCTTTTGCTGATCGCTCCCTGAAAAATTAAACCTCGCAACGTAAGCGCGGGAGTTTACTTCACGATTTCCGAGTTTGACGAGATCGAGTCCGTCTGCAACTTCTTCCCAGATGGTTTTGTCGGCCGAAAGTTCGTCTCGCGATTGATCCACGTAGGCCAAATTTACGGTCTCTCCGACACGGAAAGTTCCGGAATCCGGTTCTTCCTGATCTGTGATAAGTCGGAAGAGAGTTGTCTTTCCCGCGCCGTTTGGACCGACAACTCCAACGATCCCGCCGGGCGGAAGTGAAAAATTCAGATCATCAAAAAGAAGCTTTGCATCATACGCTTTAGAAACTCCTTTTGCTTCGATCACGATATCGCCTAAGCGCTCCCCGGGCGGGATGAAAATTTCGAGAGTTTCTGCGCGTTTCTCGACGTCCTGGGAAACAAGCTTTTCGTAGTCATCGATCCGCGCTTTTGACTTCGCGTGCTGCCCTTTCGGCGACATGCGAATCCACTCGAGCTCGCGCTGGAGAGTTCTTTGACGTTTGTCTTCCGACTTTTGTTCATTCGCAAGCCGATTCTGCTTTTGTTTAAGCCACGAGGAATAATTCCCTTCCCAGGGGATTCCCTCACCGCGGTCGAGTTCTAATATCCAGCCCGCCACATTGTCCAGAAAATATCGATCGTGAGTTACGGCAATGATAGTTCCTTCATATTTTTGAAGGTGCTGTTCGAGCCAGGAAACGGTTTCGGCATCGAGATGGTTAGTCGGCTCATCAAGGAGAAGAATATCCGGTTTTTTCAAAAGCAGACGGCAAAGCGCAACACGCCTTTTTTCGCCGCCCGAAAGGTTTTCTATCTTTGTATCCGAAGGCGGACAGCATAGCGCATCCATCGCCATTTCGAGACGCGAATCAAGATCCCATGCCGCGGCCGCGTCAAGCGCGTTTTGAACGTCGCCCTGGCGTTCGAGCAATGCGGTCATTTCCTCGTCGGTCATTTCGTCAGCGAATTTTGCGTTTATCTCGTCAAACTCGGTAAGAAGTGCTTTTGTGTCTGACACGGCCTCTTCGACGATCTGCTTTACGGTTTTATCGTTATCGAGTTTCGGTTCCTGCTCAAGGTAGCCAACCGAATAACCATCGGAAAACACGACCTCTCCATTTATTTCAGTATCAACACCGGCAATTATTTTCAGGAGCGAAGATTTTCCCGAGCCGTTTAATCCGAGAACGCCGATCTTTGCGCCGTAAAAAAATGAAAGATAAATGTCTTTAAGGACAGGCTTTTTGTCGTAGAGTTTACTGACTTTGACCATCGAGAAGATGATCTTATTTGGTTCGTGATTCATATTGTAGCGCCCGCGATTTGCGGCTTTTATTTTCAAAAAATTAATCCCCTGATAAATTTACCAGGGGATCAACCTTTTTGTTCGGGATTCTTATTCGCCGGTTTCTGCGCCGATTGTCATCGGGAAGCCGGCTTCTTTCCATGCTTTAGTTCCGCCTAGAAGCGCTGCCGCATTTTTATATTTCTTGTTTTTCAAAATTTGTACCGCACGGGCACTTGTATGTTCGTCCGGTCAGGAACAATAGACAATTATCTTCTTGTCTTTAGGCAGCTCATTGTACCGTTCTTCCATTTCTTTGCTAGGAATATTGATCGAGCCTTTGATGTGTTCGTTGTTGTAAGAATCTTGAGACCGGGCATCGACGATAATTGCTTCTCCTGCGTCAACCGCCTTCTTAGCATCCGCAACCGTGATCCGTTCGACATCATCGCCGTCATGGTCGTGGGCATCTTCGGCAGGTGAGCTAGTTCGTCTAACCAGTTCATCAGACTTCTGTTTAACTTCGCCGGTTTTGGATTCGAGTTTCGTTACCGTCGATGACGAAGCAGTCTGGCATGCAACAAAAACCGCCATCGTCGCTAGAGTAAAAATCAGTAAAATAAAACGCATTTAAAAAACCTCCAATCTTTGAAGACTCATCATTATTCGGACGAGCCTTGTTATCTAGATTCTAATTGATTATTGACTATTGGTAAATATCGGTTGGGTAATTTCCATTCCAGCACGCGACGCACGAAGAACTTTCATCCGAGCCGATCGCTTCGAGCATTCCTTTCATCGAAAGATATCCGATAGAATCCGCTTCTATGTAACTTCGAACTTCATCAACCGACATCTGGGCGGCAATAAGCTCTGCCTTTTTTGGCGTGTTAACGCCGTAATAACAAGGCGAAATCGTCGGAGGACACGAGATTCTTATATGAACTTCCTTTGCTCCCGCTTCTCTCACCATCGCGACGATCTTCTTTGAAGTAGTGCCTCGAACAATCGAATCATCCACTAAAACGACACGCTGATCCTTGATCAGATCGGCGATCGGGTTAAGCTTTAGCCGCACTCCGAAAGACCGGATACTCTGTGAAGGTTCAATAAATGTACGCCCGATGTAATGATTTCGAATAATTCCCTGGCGAAAACTAATCCCGGATTCCGCCGAATACCCAATCGCCGCGGCAACACCTGAATCGGGAACCGGAACGACAATATCTGCCTTAACAGGATGTTCGATAGCAAGCTGCCTTCCCATTTTATGACGTGATTGATTTATCGAACGCCCATAAATGATCGAATCGGGACGGGAAAAATATACGTGTTCAAACGTACAGGTTGAACGCGGTTTTTCTTCAAACGGCCTATGCGAATGCAAGCCCTTTTTATCAATAACGAGCATTTCACCCGCCTCAACCTCGCGCACATACTCCGCATCTATCAAATCAAACGCACACGTTTCAGATCCGACCGCCCACGTGTCTTTCATTTTACCCAGAACCAGCGGACGAAATCCCCTCGGATCCCGAACGGCAATTAGAGCTTCGGGCGTCAAAAACAAAAGTGAAAATGCGCCCTCCGTTTCTGTCAAAACCTTTGCAATTGCCTCTACCGCATCTTTCGCTTTGGTTCGCGCAATAGAATGCAAAATTGTTTCTGTATCGGAAGTAGAGTTAAAGATCGCACCCTGCCGTTCAAGTTCTTTGCGTTTTTTATCTGCAAACGGAAGATTTCCGTTATGACAAACGGCAATTTTTCCATGTTGGCAAGTGACAGAGAATGGCTGTGCTTCGCGAACCGATTTTCTTCCGGATGTCGAATATCGTGTGTGACCAATTGCGGATTCGCCCGGCAGCCTTTCCAGTGTTTTTGCGTCGAAGTTATCCGCGACCAGTCCTAAACGGCGGATCTGATGCAGATCGCTTCCTTCGGCAGAGACAATTCCGCACGCTTCCTGCCCGCGATGCTGGAGCGCGAAAAGCCCTAGCTGTGTTAAAGTTGCAGCTTCCGGATGACCGAAAACTCCGAAAACACCACACTCTTCTTTGAATTTATCGGAAAGGAAGTCGCTCACTATCATTGATTATCCGAATTTGGTGTAAAATAAACAACCGTGCAATTTATCTTTTCTCTCTCCGAAAAATAAAAGCGCCTGAATGATTGTCCTATGGAGAAAACCGCCCGTAAAAAGTTGATCCGAATTCTCCAAAGCGCATATTCGGGCGAACTCGCAGCCGCATTCGCCTATCGCGGACACTGGAAATCAGTAAAGGACGCAAAAGAAAAAGAAGGGATCAAACAGATTGAGGCCGAAGAATGGGAACATCGCGAATGTGTTTCGAAATGGCTTGGCGAGCTCAGGGCGGAACCAAATAAAATACGCGAAACGCTCTTTTGGACGATCGGCAAGACTTTGGGAATTTTGTGCTTCATTTCGGGATGGTTTTTACCGATGTATTTCGCAGGCAGACTTGAAAGCCAGAACACTCAGGAATATAAAGATGCAGCCGAATTTGCTGAAAGGCTGCACATGGATGATTGCGTAAAAGATATGCTTCAAATGTCCGCTAAAGAACTCGAGCACGAGCGTTTTTTTAGCAGAATGGTTACGCATCATGACTTACTTCCCTTGATGAAATGGATTTTTAAATGGAGTTAATATGGATTGCAAAGTGAAAATCGACTTACGGAACCCCATGGGCAGCAAGTGCGCGTCGGGACTATCTGACAACGGCGACCCTTACTTCGTGCGGGTTTCTGCATTTCGTGTTGCTGCAACTCACATTTCTGCGGCAATGCTCATTTTTCTCTTTGCCCTTGCCGTTTTTGCACAGGATAAACCTGTTTTTCAAGGTCAGCCGCCCGCGGAGGTCGTCGATACAACCACCAGGCCGATTGCAAAGCAAACGCGGCAGGTATATTCGTTTGCAGAAGACGGTGTGATGTTTTCCAACGATTTCGATGGTGCGAGGCTGAATAAGATTGAACGAACAGGCCCAAACAACTATACGATTTTGATCACACCGGAAAATTCACCGATAAATATGAGCCCATGGTATGCGTTTAAGGTATGGTCGAAAATGAAAAAGGATATTTTCGTGCAGCTAACTTATCCGGATTTTGCCGTGCATAGATATTCGCCGCAAATTAGTAAGGACGGGGAAAAATGGAAACCTTTAGACGATAAGCGAATCAGGGAAGAGGAAAAAGGTACGGCGGCTTTTGGGCCCGAATCTCGTCCAAAACGAATAACTATGCGGCTAAGGGTAAATAAAAAACCGATTTGGGTATCGGCTCAGGAGCTTGAAAACTCGGCGAAGGTTTTTGCTTGGATGGATAAAATGTCACAAAAGCCATTTATTTCGTTGAGTGAGATTGGTAAAAGCAAGGAAGGCCGCCCACTCAAAATGCTAAAGATCGGCGCGGCTGATTCGAAAAAGATGATGCTCATAATCTCGCGGCAGCATCCTCCCGAGGTTACCGGATATTTTGCAATGCAGGCGTTTGTCGAAAAACTTGCGGACGGATCGAAACTTTCAAAGAGTTTTAGAAAGCAGTGGAGTATTTATGCGGTGCCGTTAATGAATCCCGACGGCGTTGACGCGGGTCATTGGCGGCACAATGCAGGCGGCATCGATTTGAATAGAGACTGGACAAAGTTTAACCAGCCGGAAGGACTGGCGGTAAGCGAGTTTTTAAAGAAACGTGAAATAGAAACTGGCGGAAAATTCTATTTTGGCATCGATTTTCATTCAACGTGGGACGACATTTATTATCCAATGCCTAAAGAACTAAAGGGAAATATGCCCGATTTGGTTTACGATTGGATGGAAAACGTCGGAAAGACAATTCCGGGTTACAAGCTGAATATCAAGCCCAATGAGCGCCCGCAACCCGCGATCGTTTCACGAAATTATTTTTACTTTTCTCATGGGATGGAGGCGATTGTATTCGAGATCGGCGACAATACTCCGCGAAAATTTATCAAGAAAAAAGGCGAAGTAGGCGCCACCGAACTTATGAAATTAATGCTCGCTCGTCAGGATGAACATCAAAAAGCTCTCGCCGCGGGTTCGAAAAACTAAGCGAGGTCTCAGTAGCCGACCGTTCAGAAGCCCGACCGTAAGGAAGGGCTTCCAGTATTGATTACGAGGCTCTTCTTGAACAGCCGGGCTACGGTCACAGACGAACACTCGGACTGCCAAACGTACGAATGCCAAAAAAACGAACGAATTTCCAAACAAAAGTTGAAGAGCTCGCCGTGCGTTTTGTTATCGGCGGTATTGGACTTTTCCCTTATAAAACATCGCTTTCAATCGGTCGTATGATCGGTAAGACAGTTGTTAAACTGTTTCCCAAACTCGTGAAAACAGCGAATCGAAATCTCGAAATCGCTTACCCCGGACTTTCAGATGAAAAAAAAGAGCGGATAATAAAGGGCACTTTTGAATCACTCGGCAGGCACCTGGGGTTTATTTCTCACTTTAAAAAATTTGCGCCCGAAGATATTCGAGAATTGATCGAGGTCGTCGGGAAGGAGGAAATTTTTGATCCTGCCATCGAGACGGGGCGCGGCATTCTATTTTTCACGGGTCATTTTGGCAGCTGGGAAGTTTTTAATTTGCTGCCGCCGGCTTTTGGTTATGATATGAATATTCTTGTCCGAAGAATAGACAATCCTCTTGTAGAAAAATATGTCGATTCCATGCGGACAAAATTTGGAAGCGTGACACTTGATAAACGCAAAGCTGCGCGAAAATTATACCGTTTACTCGAAAACGCTGAAATACTAGGTATTCTCGCAGATCTAAACGTGCAGGAAAAAGAGGGAGTTTTTGTAGATTTCTTTGGCTTTCCGGCATCAACTACGACCAGTATCGCGAAACTCGCGCTAAAAACCAACGCCGTTATTCTGCCGGCTTTTGCTGTTTGGGAAGAAGAAAAAGGAAAATACGTAGTTTACCTCGAACCGCCGGTTGAGTTTGAGGAAACCGGGGACGCTGATGAGGATATTCTGGAAATAACCCGCAAAATAAACGGCGTTGTTGAAAAATTCGTCCGCAAATACCCCGAACAATGGCTATGGATTCATAAGCGTTGGAATACGAGACCCAAAGGGGAGAAAGGAATTTACTAGTTTTGAATTTTGAATTTTGAATTTTGAATTTGCCCGAGGAACCACTCTACAAATTTCTCAATTCCCTCATTTATTGTTGTCTGCGGATCATAGGCTAGAAGTTCCTTTGCTTTTGAGATATCTGCGAAAGTCTGCGGCACGTCTCCGGGCTGCAGAGGTTTCCGGTCGATTATGGCGGTTTTGCCCAGATTCTTTTCCAAGAGAGAAATGACTTCTTGAAGTTCGACCGTTTGAGATTCGCCCAAATTAATTACCTCATGAGCCGACTTATCGTAATCAATAGCCGCTCTCACGCCTTGAATAGTGTCGTCAATATATGTGTAATCTCTGCGGGTTTTTCCGTCCCCAAAAACCGGAATCGACTTGCCTTCAGAAATAAGACGCGCAAACTTGTGAATAGCCAGATCAGGGCGTTGGCAATCGCCGTAAACAGTAAAAAATCTTAAGCAGACGGTGCGAATATCATAAAGATGCGAATAAGCATGACAAAGCACTTCGGCGGCAATTTTCGTTGCGGCATAAGGCGAAATTGGCTCCGATATTTTATCTTCTTCCGAGAACGGAACGGTTGATCGCGCACCATAAACGCTCGACGACGAACCAAACACAAATTGGTTGACACCGAATTCCTTTGCCAGCTCTAAGAGATTCAACGTGCCGTTGATATTTGTTTCCGCATAGAGTTTTGGCGCACGTAACGACGAGCGTACACCGGCTCTCGCAGCGAGATGAACCAGAACATCAAAACTGCCATCCGCAAAAACGGTCCGAAGTTTTTCCTCGTCGCAAATATCCGCCTCGTGGAGCGAGAAATTATCGTCGCCGGCAAATGCTTCGATGTTTCTTCGTTTCAGCTCCGGGGAATAGAAGTCGTTAAAATTATCAACCACAGAGACATTCCAAACGCCTTCAGCCAGTAAATTCCTAACTAAATGCGAGCCTATAAAACCCGCCCCGCCTGTTACCAATATGTTTTTATTCACGAATCAAAAGAAACTAAAGGGGTGTTTTTGAACTTTTAAACCAATGAAGAAAATAACATTTCAGGGTGAGTCTTTGCAACGGACTAGTTCAGGAAACTTCTGCGTTTATTGAAGCGGTGAAAAAGTTCTTCCAGGAAACCTTCGTAGGAAAACTTGTCGGCGTCGTATTTTGGTTTGAGTTTGTACATTATCGGGAGCGCTATCCGCCAAGCCATCCAGAGTCTTTGACTTTCCGCCAAATCCCATCGCCGGCGCAGGAAGCTTTCCACAACCTCGATCTCATTTTCCCCGAGCGCATCGATATTAGCTACAAAATCAACCGGAGGATGCGAGCGCTTAAACGCGGAATCACCCGTAGCATCGTTAAAGGTTTCTGCAAAAGTAGGTGCCTCATCCGTTCGTTCGCGAACGACGACGGTTCCGGCAAACATATCACCGACCCACTGATCACGTTTATTTGTAAAAATCGCAATCAACCCCACAGAATATACAGGTAGAACGAATCCAGGACCCGCATCGAATATCCTCAACAGATTTCGTGCCATCGCTTCCCACAGCGTGATCGGGCGCCAATCTTCACGAATAACTCGCAATTTTAGAAGGCGTTTGCCCGGCGTCTGTCCATTCCAAATCCATTCAAAGAAAACGAAGTATCCTGCAAAAATTAAGAATACGACAATGATCAATATAGCGAGCGTCCATTTTGGCATCTCGTCCATAAGATAATTCATGCCCGTTGTCTCCACCGAGTTTCCGATTCCGGTAAAACTTATCAACGCCCATGCGATCAAGATTATCAGGAGATATTGAAGACAATGATCGATCGCTACAGCAAGGAAACGGTTTCCTAATTTCGATGATCAATGCTTCTTCCGTTTCGATTAGATGGGACATTCTACCTGGCAATTACTTTCAGGAAACTTCTTTTCCCGACCTGAAGAAGCGTTTCCTTTGGTGTGCTGATCGATATATCAATTCCCGCGTGTTCTATCTTTTCGCCATCGATCTTTACGCCGCCGCCTTTTATCAATCGTTTCGCTTCTCCTTTAGAATCAACCATTTTGGTATCGACCAACAATTCGGCAATTTTATAAACGCCGGGATCGAGCAAAATTTCCTCGATCTCGTCCGGCAGATTTCCTTTTGAAAACTGATTAATGAAATTTTGCTCAGCTTGATCTGCGTCTGCAGCGGAATGGAAATCTCTAATTATCCTTTTTGCTAAATCAATCTTAATATCGCGGGGGTTGGCGTTTTCATTTTCACAGGCCGCTTTAAGCTCTTCGATTTCATTGACGCTCTTATCCGTAAG
>JBGTGX010000061.1:0-3308 GCA_041746475.1 Pyrinomonadaceae bacterium
AGGGCTGCATAATATCTTCGTCGCTCACATTGTTTAAGATCTCGAGGGCATTCTTAACCGAAATATCAAATTTTTCCAAAAGCGCAGGCGTAGTTACAACCGGCTCCGGTTGATAATCCATCGCACCGAAATCCAATTCGTCCTGCAGAATAGTCGGACCCGTCCAATCAAAAGTTTCGGCTACGTGTCCGGACAGACGACCAAGAGTCATTGATTTCTCATGCGGTTGCCATTCGAATTTTTCATCCGGTAGTCTTTCAAGCAGATTTCGCGCAATTGCTGCTTCATGCTCCATTTCCATCGCTAAGATCTGACCCGTTGTCGGTCGTTTTACTTCTGCTGTTTCCATGTCTTTACTCCTTATTTTGCTCGAAATACTGGTTCATCTAATAGAAGAATCCAACTCCAAAAACCGGACAATCCCAGTTTTTTTTGACTAACGCTTAATGCCATATATCAGTCCAGGTTGAACCCGATATTTAGCTCTATAATGTTCATCGGTATTGCCTATACGCTCGCATCCGGCTTCCACGAAAGTGCCACGCGTCGAACGTTAATATCCGATTTATTAGGTGCAATTTGAACAGGCTCGATCTCGATCGAATCCGCGTTTTGATAGCTATCCACCTTTGATAGAATTTCCTGGTCGATATCTGCAAGCTTTTGATCTATCTCTTCGAGGGATTTTACAGCCGCTGCGGCTTCCCCGCGTTCTTTCATCGTCGTACCGACCCTTGACGCCTGGGTTGCAATTCCGCTATAGCTTCTTCTACTTCCAAACAACGATCCGAGAATTGTAGTTCCGATAGAAATTGCCGTGCTAACTGCTTTTGTGCTCGCCTGAGATTGCTGTGTCGCCGCTTTTGATTCAGCTCTGACGCGCGCCTTTTTGAGCGATTCGATCTCCTTCGCGTAATCGTCACGGATCTTTGCTAAGAACTCATCGCGTTTTTCTCGTGATTCCTGTGAAATTCGGATTCGAAAAGCGCGCTCGTCTTCGCCTGTTTGCGAAACGGCATCAAGCATCTGACACGTAAAAACCTCCAAAGGTTTTCCGCTGTATAGCCAGGTCTTAAAATCATTCTCCCAGGCTTTCAAGGATTTTGCCGAGATACTTGCCTCAATATTTGCAAACTTAAATCCGTCGCGCGGCGAATCTTCTAGTTCATCCAATGTGTATTCAATTGCTTCGCCCGTGCTCCAATCTACATATTCGCTGACCGGCGCAAGAAACATATGCTGGCGCGTTTCGCTTATGTTGAGCTTTGAATCTTTATACAACACGTCTGCGCAACCCAAAGCCGTAGGTTGATAAACCTGTCCCTGACCCGGAATGAACACCTGTGGAATTGAGGGATCGAGTACGGGTCGTGTTCCAACATTCGAGGGCGCGGCGGCGGTTGCGGCTTCAGAGGTAGGGCCCTGATCACCGGACGCCGCTTCTCCTTGATCTCCGACGAGCTCCTTAAATCGGCTTTTCATAATTGGTCCGGCAAGATATGAAAGCGCCCAGCGCGTGTTAAATAAAAACGGACGGGAATCGGAAGTGTTGTTTAACATAAACACCCGTTTCCCCAGGCCTGAAAGCTGCTTGCTCAATTCGGATTTGTCGGCGCCGCTGTTTGCGGTAACCAATCCCTCCAAGACCTTTTCTTTATCACGCTCCGTTTGCAGTCTCCCGATAAACCAGGTTCCTACGTTGCTCAAAGCTTTGTAATCGAGGTCGCCGGGATTTTGTGTTGCGAGTAAAAGTCCCAGGCCGAATGCGCGCGCTTGTTTCAACAATGTGAGAAACAATTTTTTTGAAGGTGGATTTGCGACCGGCGGTAGATAACCAAAGATCTCGTCCATATAAAACAGTGCCCGAAGGCTTCCCGTACCGGACTGTGTGCGCATCCATGAAACGAGTTCGTTTAGAAGAAGCGTTACGAAAAACATCCTTTCCTGATCTGAAAGGTGTGCGATCGAAAGCACAGACATTCGCGGTTTTCCGGCTTCATTGTAAAGCAAATTGCCGATGTCAATGCTTTCACCTTTCGTCCAAACCGCAAACTGAGGAGACGCGAGCAAATTATTTACCTTGGTCGCCAGATCGAAGCGATCTTTCTTTGGATAATAGGCCTCAACGTCAAATGCACCGATCCTTGCCATTGGCGGGTCCTGGATCAAAGCGATAAGCCTTTCGATAGCGACATCTTTTCCGGCCATCCATTCGGTTAAAATGATATTAGATATAATAATGTGATCTTTACTCGTAAGCGGGTCTGAATCGATATCAAGCAACCCTAAAAGACCGCTAACAAATGTCGAAACTCGGTCGCCGACCGCCTCGAGATCATCCATGTCTTTCGGTCTGTCAAAAGACTTTAAGATCGATATCGGCCTTCCCGATGTGCTTCCCGGGGTATATAAAACCCTCTCGATAGAATCGGCAAACATCTTTATTCGGTCGGGAGTTTGCCCCCAATCCGCCAGGCCGTTTTTCCACATTTCGGCTGTATTTTGAGCCAATGTTTCGACCGTGATCCCTTTCTGCGAGGCTTCATCCGGATTAACCCATGGCTGAAAATCTGAAGGCGCGAGGTCAGGAAATGTAAGGAAGAGATTTGTCAGATCGCCTTTCGGATCGACGATGATCACCGGGACATTATCGATTGCAGCTTCTTCAAGAAGCGAAATGCACAATCCGGTCTTTCCCGAACCCGTCATCCCCATGCAAACACCGTGAGTCACAAGACCCTTTGATTCATAAAGGGTCAAATTTTCGGTAATTGCCTGTTTATCAGCGTCGTATTCTTTTCCAAGATAAAATAGCCCCAATTTTTCGTAAGCTTCATTCATAGTCCATCTCCGTTAGTTCCCGTTTATCTTTATTTTCGAACCATTTCTGGGATTGTGTTTTCTGTAATCCCATGGGGGCATTGGATTTTCAGCCTGCCAGATTCCGAGTTTATTTTCTCTGGCAAATTCTTCCGCCGCGGAATAGATCAGACGCTCTTTTGGGGTCTGTTGTTTCTCGTGATGCTTGTAGTGCCATGCATAACCGCTTTTTATTTGCTCAACGTTTATATTTTTCCCGTCGAGAAAAACTTCAGCAACTACCCTTCCGTAACGATCATCCGCAATTTTCCGAATCGTAACCTTCTTTCGAAAAACCAGATCCGATAAATGCTGCCGCGATTTGGTTCCAAATGGCTGAGAATATTCCGGCGCGTCAATCGTCGCGAGGCGTATTTTTTGCTGCCTCTTTTCGTTCGTAAATAAAACCGTCAAGGTGTCTCCATCGCTTATCCCGACCACTTCAATGC
>JBGTGX010000062.1:0-6499 GCA_041746475.1 Pyrinomonadaceae bacterium
TGGGAATTTGATCGGATATGTAAAACAGAAGCTGTTTAAACTGAAAGAAGACATCGGTGTATTCGCAGATGAGAATAAGACGGAACTTCGCTTTAACATCCGCGCCGATCGAATAATTGATTTTTCGGCAAGCTATACATTTACAGATGCCTCCGGGAATATTTTGGGTTCGATTAAACGAAAAGGAATGCGTTCGATTTTTAGGGCGCACTATTTGATTTTCGATCCGAGTGGTCAGCAGGTGATGGAAATCCACGAAGAAAATGGTTGGATAAAAGTCGTTGACGCTCTCGTTGGAGAAGTTCCGATTCTTGGAATGTTTACCGGCTATGTTTTCAATCCCGCATATATCGTGTCGCGAACAAGCGGAGAAGCGCTTGTTCGGCTTCAAAAGCAGCCCGCATTCCTTGAAAGTAAGTTTAAAATTACGCCGCAGAACGAGATTGGTAATGATGAAGAAACAATCATCCTACTTAGCGTCTTGACCATGACTTTGCTCGAAAGAGCGAGAGGATAGCTAAAAGAGCTTAAATTTGATCGTCAGGAATTTCTTTGGATTTTGCCGAAAATCGTAAATCAGCTTCGTGCCTTCGCTTGAAAGCTGGTTAATATTCGAGCTGGTTTTATTCAGATTGTTGTAGAGTGTTTCGTCGGTAAATAGTTTTCCGACCGTTCCTTTACCGCCCTGCACGTCGACAAGAAGTGTTTCGAATTTCTCAGCGGTTGAGTTCAAACGCGCAATCGTAGTTCTCGTATCCTCGTATAAACGATCATCCTTGAACAACTTACCGACGCTGCCTTTTCCTTCGTTTAATTCACGAGCCAGCAAACTTAGATCTTTTGAAACTTCGTTGAGATTCTTAAGTGCGGGCTGAATTTCCTTGAGTGATGTTCGAATATCGCTGATCGTGGCTTTGGTGTCGTTGTAAAGTGCGTCATCTGACAGTAATTTACCGGCGGTGCCCTTGCCGTTTCTGAGGTCAGCGGACATTTGCTGAAGTTGGGCAACCGTTTTGTTCAGGTTATTATATAGCTCCGGGTCGTTCAGTAATTTTCCGGCGGTCCCGTCACCGGATTTTATACGGTCTAATAAATTCTGAATCTTCAGCATCGAAAGCTTTGTTTCTGCGACCGTCGAATCCAGATTTCTGTAGAGCGATTCGTCGTTAATTATCTTACCCAAGGTGCCATCACCCTGATTCGCCTTATTAAGTATTTCGTTTGTCGGAATCGCGAGTTTGTTAATTTGTTGAAGAAGATCGTTACCGGTTTGCGTCAACTGATTGATCGATATCGCCGCACTTGAATTTAGAACGTGATTCGCTAAAACCGCTTCACCTTCAGGCGTTCCCGGCGTAATATTGATCATTTTGTCGTTCGCGAGAACACTCGTCGCAACAAGTTGAGCAGTCGAATCCGAGCGAATCCTCTCATTGATCGGTTTTCCATCAAGGACAGAAACTACGCTAAACAGAGCTTCGACTTTGAAGTCTTCCGGACTGTCAAAAGGCAGCAGTTTTACTTCCGTAACCTTTCCAATATTTACGCCGGCAATTTGTACTTCGGCACCTTCGCGCAAGCCATCAGCATTTGCAAAACGCGCCTTTAATGTGATTTTCTTTTCAAAAGGATTGAAATCGCCGGTAGCGTTCAGCACCAACATGCCAAAAACCACGAGACCTACGAACACAAAAATCCCAACGCGTAATTGGCTAAAGCCTAAATTTCTCTGGGTTGGCGGCATATGTGAATTATTTTCCGTTTAAGAATCTCTTGATATATGGATCGTCGTTTAGTCTTAATTCCTCTTCTTTTCCGCTGAAAATGATTTTTCCTTCCTTCAACATAATAATTTCCGTATTGATTAAACACAAACGCTCACCCTCTTCTTCAAAAACAACCTTTCCGTCATCATCTAATAGAGCATATTCCGATGAGAGATAATCCAGGTTGTTCATTTCGTGGGTTACAAAGATTGAAGACACATCTTGAATATCACGAAGTTTGATCGCGAGTTCGCAAATTGTCCGAGCGGTAGGAGGATCGAGTCCGGCTGTTGGCTCATCGAACAAAACGATTTGCGGGTCGCCTACCAAAGCGCGTGCAATTCCGACTCGGCGGCGCATACCCCCGGAAAGTTCCGAAGGCATTTTTGCAATTGCGTCTGTGAGATCGACGAAGCTAAGCATTTGATTTACTTTTTCTTCAACGATCTCTTCCGAAACACCTTTTTCATGCAGCCTGTACCCAACGTTGTCATAAACGGGAAGAGAATCAAATAGCGCACCCTCTTGAAAAACCATACCTATTTTATCCCTAACCTCCATCATCTGGGCTTCCGTGCGGTAAGTAATATCTTCGCCGTCGATCAAAATTTCACCGTCGTCGGGTTTTATGAGACCCAAAACCAACCTGATCAATGTCGATTTGCCGCTGCCGCTGCGTCCAAGGATGATTTTGGTTTCGCCGCGTCTGACCTTAAAGCTGACGCCGTCAAGAATAATTATGTCATCGAATGCGAGATGAACGTTACGGAATTCAATCGCGGGAACCGCGCGATCAGCCTGGTAAAATGGACCTGGCGAGTCGCCTCCGAACGTATTGATTTCGCCTCCGATGTCGGCTGTGATCTCTTCTTTTGAATCGCTTTCAAGCATAACCTGAGAAAAAAATTACTCGAAAAAATACTGCAAGAATCTTGATAAAAAGAAATCCGCAATAATAATAACAATCGAAGACGTAACGACGGCAGTTGTTGTAGAACGTCCGACTCCAACAGTACCGCCCTTCGTACTTAGACCTTTGTAACAGGACACACTTCCAATGATGAGTCCGAAAAATAATGGCTTTATGATGCCGCCAATGAGATCGCCCGTTGTAACACCAGTTTTAACCGACGTCATATAAACGTTGTAATCAAGATTGAACAAAAGTTTTGCCGAAAGTCCGCCACCGATTATACCCATTACGTCGGCAGCCACCGTGAGCCAGGGAAGCATTAATATCAGAGCGATAATTCTTGGCGCGACGAGTTTTCGATACGGATCCGTTCCCAGTGCTCTCATCGCGTCGATTTGCTCCGAAACGACCATTGAGCCAAGCTCGGCGGAAATTGCTGAACCAATTCTGCCTGCCACCATCATCGCGGACAATACCGGTCCTAACTCCCGGATTATTGTAAACGCAACTAACCTTCCCGTTTGACTCTGTCCACCGTAAAACGCAAGCACGGTGTATCCTTGGAGTGTAAGAACTGCGCCGGTAAAAAACCCTGTGATGAGGATAATGGAGAGTGAACCGACCCCGATTATATCCATCTGCTTGATGATTTCTTTTATATAAAAGGGTCTCTTAAAAAGTCCCACCGCGGCGTAAGAAATCAACAAAGCTATTTCTTGTAGTTCAAAAAGAAACTTTTTTAATGGATTCATCTAATCGCGTTTGAGTTCGTTATCTCGAATCGATAATTTAGCCTATTTCCCAAACGTATCGAAGCACCATTTGGAAAGAATAGAGCGTTCAGGGATAAGATTAGCTTACAACGAACCAAGAAAAACAACAACAAAAGCCGACCTTTGCAGATCGGCTGAAAAGAAAAGAAAAACATATGTTTTTTCTATCGAATTGTTATGGTTTTAAGGCGTTGGCTCCGGCACGATTCCTGCGCTGGCGCCTTGGGTTATTATCGTTTCTCCGATCCGCTGGTAATCTCGATCGCGAAGCGAAGTTTTCTCTCATCTCACGGAAACGGGTTAACTGAGCAGTAGTCAAAACGTGGCGCACCTTGATCTCGTGCAACGCGTTTATTTTTGTAACCTCCGATTGTGCCTCCACGACATCACTGATCAAACTCCGAAGTTTGCTTTCATCTGCTTCATCCGCATAGATCGCGCTGTCCAGTTCCTGACGGGCGTCGCGTAGTCGTTGAGCGGCTTTTTGCTTTTGAGGTCGGGTCTCCTGATTGATCAATCGAATCTTTTGGATCTGCTCCCGGGACAAACCCAACTCTCTTAGGAGACGTATCTTTTGACTACCGTCCCGCTGCGGGTTTTGATCGTCCGAACCATCGATCTGTTGTCCAAAAACTAGAAGGGAACACGCCGCTATGATCAAAAAAACAAACACTATTTTCAAACTTTTCATACCTTTCCTTTTATCTGTCATTGCCGACCTCGCTGAATATATCCGATAACCGAAGATCATCGGCTTCTTCCAAAGCAACTTCAGTGGTTAACCTCGGAATCTGCTCAAACTCTAAAGGTTTCTCTTCATTCGTAAACCTCCGGTTCACGGGTTTCTTAGCTACTTTCGGCGATTTCGCTATCGGTTTTGCCCTGGGTGTTTTAGCAGATATCTCTGCAGATTTTATAGCGGAGTCATCGGAAACGCTGACAATTTCAGTCGTATCGGGTTCGGGCGCACCAACATCCACATCTTCAATCTTTCCGATCTGCCCTTCTATTGGAAACTGAACATTCTCCTTTTCCTTGACCGGCGAATCTGACACGTCTTTCGGTAGAACCGCAATTTTTGACTTGTCGGTCGAAAGCGATGAGATTACGATCCAGCCCAACCCCAAAAGAATCGCAAAAGCACCGAATGCGGCAGCGGTTTTTAGAAATCCAGGAGAAGAGAATCGGAAGATCCCACGAAATCTTTCGACCCATGGATCTGAAGCCTTATTTTTTGAAGAGCTCATCAAATCCCGTTCAAACGAAATTTCAATGGGTGGCGTCGCGATATTTGCAAATTCCGTGTCGCGCCAGTTTTTAACCGACCTGCTCAATGAGGCAAACGCCGCGAGCTCATCCGGACAGCTTGGGCAAGCTCCGAGATGATTCTCAAACTCGGCTTTTTTGCTGTCCTGCAATTCATCGTATAGATACGTCACGACTTCTTCCGCAAATTCGCAATTTGGATTTCTTTTTCCGCTGTCTAGCATTTTTATTACCCTTATATCAGACTACCTCTAGCGCAGTTCGTTCCAGTTTCATTCGCAGGTGTTTTAATGCCGTATAAAGCCTGCTTTTTACCGTGCTCAACGGCACTTCCAACACATCTGAAATTTCCTGAAATGTCATTTCCTCGAATTCCTTCATAACAATAACCTGTCGCAGTTCCTCAGGAAGCGATCCTACCGCAACTCTAACCGCGTGTGTTCGCTCATCTCTCTCCGCAAGATTTGACGGCGACAGACGGGATGGTGCTTTAAAAACTTTCTCATCTACGGATTCGCTCCCATCGAAAAAACTTTCAGAACGCGTTTTTTCTCTCCGTTTGCGTGTTAGACATTGATTTACAGCAATTCTATGGAGCCAGGACGAAACCTTTGCGTCGCCCCTAAATCGCCCTAAGTTTTTGTAGGCCGCGATAAAAGTTTCCTGTACCGCGTCCTTCGCCTCGTCTTCACGGTTGAGCATGCCATAACAGAGAGCGAATATTTTCCGCTCCCAACGCTTCACGATCTCGCCAAATGCATTCGGGTCATCTCCTAATGCCAGCTTGATAATCTGCTCGTCCGTAAGATCACACGCCATACAATATCTATGCTAAAACTTGCCCGAGAGTTTATCAAAACTCTGCCGAGAGCGAAACGCTTTCACACCAAAAATTTAGACGCGCAAAATACTGAAATAGTCTAAATATTCGGGCGTTATCAAACCTTGTCCACGCTATACAACAAAAACGGTGTATTATCATATCTATGAACATACATCTTTTATGTGGCGATTCGCTCGCCAAACCATTTCATTCAACCGGAATCGAAGGCGAAGTAAAGATTTGCCGCGAATGTTTTGTTGACGGTGATCTTAAATCCGAGGGATTGGAAGATTTTTGGGAGAAACGCGAGAAATATCTAACCACAGCATACAACGGCGAAACTCCCAAATATGTTACAGACATCAGGGATGAATTTATCGCGCTCTGGAATTTGGCTGACGTAAAGGAAAATTCAGTAAATCTTTGGTTTGAACGTGAATTATTTTGCCAGGTCAATATGTGGTTTTCCATTTGGCTTTTGCGAACCACGGAAACCGACTTTTTCGTTGTTTATCCCCGGCTCGAAAACGATGATGATAAATGGAAAGGTTTTTCCCAACTTGATCATGAAGGGCTTAAAGCGAGTTTTGAAAAAAGAGAAAAACTGAGTTACGGCGACGTTTATCTTGCAGTCGAACTCTGGGAAGCATTCGAGAAACGCGACTTTGAAAAGCTCACTGCACTTGGCAAAACGGAATCGGAAGCGTTTCCAACATTGAAAGAAGTTTGCGAAGCGGCGGTTCAAATCGAAACAAGACCAAAAGATTCGTTGAAGAAGATAATCGCTGAAGGTGCGCAGGATTTTACTTCAGCGTTCAAGGCATTCAGCGAAACTGAAGCGGTTTATGGTTTCGGCGATCTGTATGTGAAAAGAATTTATGACAGTTTGAAATAATAAAGTTAATTTCTCCCAAACCAACCCTTTCGCCAAAAATAGATAAGCAGACCAACTAAGATC
>JBGTGX010000063.1:0-1699 GCA_041746475.1 Pyrinomonadaceae bacterium
AGAATTTAAGGAAGGGAAAGTGGATTTTGCAGACGGCAAAACCGATGCTGACTTAGCCGCCCATTTTGTCATTACAAAGCAGCGGGGCGTTTGTCTTTTCGGTCAACCGATTGCTGAAATTTTTCCTGATGTTCCGAGAAAACGCTATCTTGACTCGGTAACAAAAGATGTTGAATGGAGTTATGAAACAATATCTAAAGGTGCTGATAATGGAAAACTCGATGTTCCTGATTACGGAGTGCTGAACTTTTGCAGGGTGCTTGCTCTAATTAGCGAACGAATTATTGCTTCGAAATTAGAAGGCGGAAAATGGGCTTTAGAAAAACTACCTGATAAGTATCATCCAATTATCCGTGAGGCCCTCAAAGAAAAAACACAAAGCGGAACGGCAGAAAAGGTTGAAGCAAGTCTCTTAAAAGACTTTGCCGAATACGCAATTGGGATAGTTCGCGATGTAAAATAAATCGAAACTCTCATTTACCGTTAACAAATTATTTCGGATGAATTAGACAAGAAACTTATCGATTGATAGCTCGATCTTTTTTTCGTGTATTCCCATACGCACATCGATCGGCTACAACAAATTCATCCTACTGATTTCAGAACTTGAAAAGAAGTACTATCCTTAATCACTGTGAGAATTGAAAAAATCGAGCTCATCGAAATCAACACGCCCCTCGTTCATTTTTTTGAAACGAGTTTTGGCAGAACTTACGAACGCCGAATTGTTCTCGTTCGTGTTACGGACGAAGAAGGCAATGAAGGCTGGGGTGAAATAACCTGCGGCGAGATTCCATCTTACTCGGAAGAATGGACTGACTCGGCGTGGGCGACCGTCGAGAAAATTCTCGCGCCGATGGTTATTGGAAATAATATCGAAACTGCGGCGGAAACCTGGAATTTAATGGAAAGGGTACGTGGAAATCGGATGTCGAAAGCATCGATTGAAACCGCGGTTTGGGATTTGGAAGCAAAGAAATTGGGCGTGCCTCTCTGGAAACATCTGGGCGGAACGCGCCCGAAAATAGATTGCGGAGTTTCGATAGGAATTCAAGATTCGATCGAACAGCTCCTTGAAAAAATTCAAACCGAAGTAGATGCGGGTTATCGCCGAATTAAAATAAAGATCGCGCCTCACTGGGATTTCGAGGTAATAAAAAAAGTTCGGGAAAACTTTGACGACATTCTTTTGATGGGCGACGCAAATTCGGCTTATACATTGAAAGACATTGATCTGTTCAAACGAATGGACGATTTTGATCTGATGATGTTTGAACAGCCGCTTTCGTGTGACGATATTTTTGACCATGCAAAATTGCAAAAGGAAATAAGAACGCCGATTTGCCTGGATGAATCGATACATTCGCCCGACGATGCCCGGAAAGCCATTGAATTCGACGCTTGTAAGATAATAAATGTAAAACTTGGACGGGTCGGCGGGTATTCTCAGGCGAAATTAATAGAAGAGACTAGCCGAAACTCTGAGATTCCCGTATGGTGCGGCGGAATGCTCGAGTCCGGAATAGGGCGCGCGCACAATATCGCCATGTCTACACTTGCGGGATTCACGCTTCCGGGAGACGTCTCCGCGAGCAAACGATATTGGCACCAAGATATTATCATGCCTGAGGTCGAAGTCTCTTCAGATGGAACAATAACGCCGCCCGAAAGACCCGGAATTGGTTTTGACGTGAATTTA
>JBGTGX010000064.1:0-13605 GCA_041746475.1 Pyrinomonadaceae bacterium
CTGAAAGCTGGCCCAATGTGCCGGCTTTTTCAAAAGCCAATAATAGCTCCAATTGATCTGATGAAATTGGAAATCGTTCTCGAGTCATGAACTGCCTATACTTTAATGGCGCAAAATTATCAACTAACCCATCAAAGATTCACCCAAACAATTTAATTTCTACCTTGATTTGCAGGCGCCTGAGAGTGAAAGCGAGATGCTTGGAGCACTTGATGAGATCAGGGAAGAGGCGGTCGCCGTAAGATTCTTAGGGCGATATTCGAGGATTCCTGCAAAAAACGCATGAAATTCTGTGAATTAAGGATGAAGAGTTTCCCGACCCTTTGGCGTTAAATGCCGATCTTTTCTTTATTCGAAATTATTCTACGACAGAACTTTATTTTCTTTATGATTCTTATTCTTAAACCGCACATTGATGAACATTCA
This sequence comes from Pyrinomonadaceae bacterium, assembly GCA_041746475.1. Taxonomy (GTDB): domain Bacteria; phylum Acidobacteriota; class Blastocatellia; order Pyrinomonadales; family Pyrinomonadaceae; genus Aridibacter. Next base: position 427 of record JBGTGX010000064.1, read on the forward strand.
CGCGAATTCCGTAGGATCGAGCGTCATTTGAGAAAACAACATGACATTGAATTGCGCATCCATTACGTTCAAGGGGCCGCGCAGATTGTGACGGAAGTCTATTTAATCGGAAATACGGCTGCGCTATCGATTGACGAAATGAAGGGGTTTCCGGGGATCGATCATGTCTTACGAGTTTCCGAGGAATACCGTGTCCTGGGCAGACACAAAGACGATAATCGGCAGAATGGTTTTAATTATAACGGCGTCGAATTTAGTCAGGACAACTTGAACGTTTTCGCAGGTTTATGTGCGGTCGATTCTCGTAAAAGTGTGGAAGAAATGATGAAAGCACTTAAAGAGAACGGGCAGGCTTGCACTCGCATGGGCGCATACAAGCCGCGAACGAGTGCTTATTCATTTCAAGGGCACGGCAAAGATTGCCTACATTACGTTTTCGAGCTTGCGGGAAAATATGAGATCAAAGTAATTGCGATGGAAATCACGCACGAATCGCATTTAGAGGAAATATGCGATGCGTTGGCGAAAACCGGAAACTCAACCGGCGTGATGCTTCAGATCGGCACCCGTAATACACAGAATTTTGAACTCTTAAAAATCGTCGGAAGGCAGCAGGATTTCCCGGTTTTGCTGAAGCGAGGATTCGGAATATCGCTCGATGAATCGCTCCACGCCGCAGAATACTTGGCGAGCGAAGGAAACCAAAAAGTGATTTTCGCTCTTCGCGGAATGAAGACAAACATCGGTGATCCGCATCGGAATTTGGTTGATTTTGCTCATGTTCCGGTTGTAAAACGTCTGACGAGAATGCCTGTTTGCATCGATCCTTCACATTCGGTGGGCTCGCGAGCGCGCACATCCGACAATATTCTCGACATAATGCACATCACGGCGCAGGGAATAATAGCAGGAGCGAATATGGTTCTTGTTGATTTCCATCCTAATCCGAGCGTTGCGCTTGTCGACGGACCTCAGGCTTTGCGAATCGAGGAGCTGCCGCAATTTCTCGAAGACGTTCGAATTGTCAGAAATGCTTATAAGAAAAGACTTGATTTGTTTCGCTAGTAAGGCGAATTTATTGCTAAAAGCAGAATGATTTATCGGTGGGCCAGGTTTCATTTCTGTTTCCGAATCTTCAAACTTTTAATCGCAAAGAAAACCCGAAATCTGCCCGCCAAGCTACAATCGATAAGCCGACAAGAAAGCCTCAACTAATCGAATGTAATACCACTCGGATTTATTCGTGCGATATTCGGCCTGAAATTCAGCAGTGCCGAAACTAAACCCCCAAATATAAGTAATTCGACTTTCCGGAAAAAAGCTATGCCTTCTCTTTCAGGGGTTCGATATCAAACAAACAAATCTCATAAAATCATCGCTCCCAATAACCTTACTCATACTCGTTTCAAAATGTTACTATTATTTTAGGGCAGATTATTTCTGCTTGGCGGCATCATATGTCCAGCATATAGAGAGATTGAAAAAATGGCAGATATAGAACTATACAAAGATAAATTTAGCGAAAGCGGCCGACGCGTACTCGAAAACGCGCTCGATGAATCCAAAAATCGCGACCAAAACTTCGTTTCAGTTGGGCACATTCTCCATGCCCTTGCTAATGAAGAATCCGATCTTTTTAACGATACGATGCGCGAACTGACGATCGATCCGCGTTCGGTAAAACTCCTTATCGAAAAACGTGTTGATAGTGGAAAACAGCATTCGGGATCCGGTTTTAAGATTGCGCCGGAAACTACCGATCTTTTCAAACGCTCAATGGACAGAGCGCGCTCGCAAGGACGCCGGGTGATTGATGCTTCCGATATTTTTTATGTGCTTTCAAACGACGAACGAAGTATTTTAAACGACATATTGCAAAATCTGGGCGTAGGTTACGAAGACCTTTCCCAAGCGGTCAGGAAGCGAATTCGCAAACACGAAAAAGAGGAAGAAAGTGTAAGGAAGAAATACGAACTTCCTTCTTACTTGAAGCATTTCGGCGTGTCGCTTAATAAAATGGCTCGGCAGGATAAGATTCCACCTGTTATTGGCCGCGAACAGGAAATTCGCCAGATGATCGAAATTCTCTCGCACCGCGAGCGTTCGAATTCTCCAATGCTCGTTGGCGAACCGGGCGTAGGCAAAACAGCGGTTGTTGAGGGTTTAGCAAGAATGATCGAGCTTGAACCGGAGAAGGTTCCGCAAAGATTGCGAAATTCGCACATCGTCCAACTCCAAATGGGCGGAATGGTTGCAGGCACGATGCTCCGAGGAATGTTTGAAGAGCGTATCAAAGGTGTAATTGATGAAGTAAAAGAGAAAAAACATATCATTTTGTTTATCGATGAAGCACATACGATCATCGGGGCGGGAGCGGCACTTGGAACTTCTTCCGATGCGGCAAATATGTTTAAATCTTCGCTTGCCCGAGGCGAGCTAAGAATCATCGGAGCAACAACATTGACAGAATATAAAGAGTACATTGCTGAAGATGAAGCATTAGCGCGTCGTTTTCGACAGGTAAAAGTGAATGAGCCTACGATCGAAGAAACGAAGGAGATCCTGCTTGGTGTGCGACCGCGTCTGGAAAAAAATTATTCCGTGACGATTTCGGATGAAGCGATAAACATGGCGCTCGAAATGTCACCTAAGTATATACGAAACCTGCATTTACCGGACAAAGCAATCGGGTGGCTGGATACTGCTTCGGTTAAGGTCGAGATAAATGAACCGAGTTCTTTGATTGTGAAACCAGAGCACATCGTAGACGTAATTTCCCAAGAATCGCAGATCCCTAAGGATATGATCTATCGGGACACGACCGACCGTTTTTCGCAAATGGAGGCCGATTTGGGTAAAAGGGTGGTCGGTCAAAAAGATGCAGTTCGTGCGGTTTGCGAAAGACTGCGTCTAAATAAAGGACCTCTAAAAGAAAATCATTATGCACCTGATGGGGTGCTGCTTTTCCTTGGTCCGACCGGTGTTGGGAAAACCGAATTGGCTAAGGCGGTTGCCGAATTTATGTTTGGTGATGAGGAAAAAATGGTTCGGATTGATATGTCCGAATACGGTGAAGGTACCGTAGGTATTGAGAAATTAATTGGAATGCCGCGCGGTATCGTGGGTTCTGAACGAGGCGGGATCCTTACCGAGCAGCTGCGCGAAAACCCATATACCGTATTGCTTTTGGACGAAGTAGAAAAAGCAAACCCGTATTTGATGAACATTTTCCTGCAGGCTTTTGATGAAGGTTGGCTGACCGACGGACGCGGGAAGAAAGTTTATCTTTCTGATGCGATCGTAATCATGACGTCGAATTTGGGTTCGGAAAACTTCAAAAAATTTGAGAAACCGCTCGGTTTTGGTATGAAGTCGCTTGGCGATATGAAAGAGATCAAAGGCGACGTAATGAAAGCTGCCGAGCAGCGTTTTTCGCCTGAATTTCGAAACCGGATCGATGAAATCATTATCTTTTCGCCTTTGACGATGGATGAAGTCAAAGAAATAGCCGGTCTTTATTTGGCAAAGGTTAAAAGACAAATGGAAGGAAAGGGCAAGGTTATCGAGGTCTCTGAAAAAGCTCTTGATCTGATCACGCTCAAAGGATTCAGCCCCGCTTACGGTGCTAGATTCTTGAAGCGTTATGTAGATCAAAAAGTTAAACTTCCAATAACCAACCTTTGGAAGTCGGGAACTCATTTTTCGATTGACGCGAAGGATGATGAAATTACGGTTCAAACTCGCGATTCTTTTAGTCTTAACTAGATCGGACAAATCGATCAGGTTTAGCGTCGAAGACTTTAGTGATAATATTTCGCTAAAGTCTTTTTTTATTTAGTTACTATGAAAATTTTATTGAGAATTCCGGCAGTTTTATTTACGAGTTTATCATTTTTCAATGGAGCGTTAGGTCAGAATTTCGATAAACCCTCGGATGAAATGGCACGTGTGAAGGCAGAGTCTGTGATCCAAAAGGCCGTTGCGAAACTCGGCGGTGACCGTTATCTGAAAGTAAAAACGACCGTTGGGGAAGGTTCATATTCGCTTCTTAAAGATGGTGTTAATGTTTCCTATCAGAAGTTTATTGACGTGATCGTTTCTCCGGATAAAGAGCGTACGGATTTTACGGAAAACGGCTCGAAAACCGTCCAGGTGAATACTGGTGAGACGGGTTGGATTTATGAGGAGCATTTGGAGAGTTTTCGCGATCAGTCAGCTGGAGGAATCGAAAGCTTCAAAACCAGTCTACGCAGCCATTACGATTTTCTATTGCGTGGAAACTGGAAAGATCAGGCCACTTTAAGCTATGAAGGCAGACGTCCGGCGAGTCTCGGGAAACGAAATGATGTATTGAAACTCACATTTCACGATGGATTTGAGGTTGAATATGAGTTTGATGATGATGGTACGCCGATGAAAACTATCTACACACGTCTCGATTCGGAAAAAAAGGGCATTTCGGAAGAAACTCGATTTGCGAAATTCATCAACGAACAGGGTATACAAACGCCTTTTGTTATCGATCACTACGCGGATGGTGTACAGACTTTTCGCGTCAATTTTGAATCGGTCGTTTACAATAAAAGCATTCCGAACGAAATTTTCACAAAACCCGGAGATCCGAAGAAGCTTAGAAAAAGGTTAAAATTGTAGGAGTTAAATATTAGTCAAAAAGCTGAAACTTAGGTAGTTATTTTCTGTCGCGAAGGTTGGAGAATTCTCTAACCTTTTTTTGTTTCGCGGTTTGTAGTAATTTGGAAAGTGAATGAAAGATCTTGCCGAGACAATTCGCAGTACATTTCCGACGAAAAAAATCGTTGTTATCGGTGACTTGGTTGCCGATCAATTTCTTCGTGGAACAATCGACCGTGTTTCGCGCGAAGCACCTGTTTTTATTATGCGGCACGATGAGACCGAAACCGTCGCTGGCGGCGGTGCCAACGCTGCTGTGAATTCCGCAAAATTGGGTGCAGAAACCATTGCGGTTGGTATTATCGGCGAAGATTCAAATGGCCGCGAACTCAAAGCCTCCCTTAAGAAGGCTAATGTCGATGATAGTTATCTAGTTACTTCAACCGTATTCAAAACTACGACCAAGGTGAGAGTTTTGGCGGGGCAACATTTCGCGCAAAGGCAGCAAGTTATTCGCATCGATTATGAAAACGAAAACGAGATCGCGGCCGAATTGATCGAAAATCTTAAGCAAAAAGCGATTGACGCCCTAGAAAAAGTGGATGCAATCATTATTTCCGATTACAATTACGGAGTTGCCGCCGCGGAAATCGTTGAGGCGGTTTCTAAAATTACCCGCGAACGGGAAATACCTCTGTTGATAGATTCACGCCTGCGGTTAACTGAATTTTCCGGTGCAACAAGTGCTACGCCGAACCAGGAAGAGGTCGAACAAATATTAGGGAAAGGATTTTCTGTCAACGATTGTGTAAAACTTCGCGGCGATCTTGATCTAGAAGCACTTTTGGTCACACGCGGAAATCAAGGGATGCTATTAGTAGAAAAAGATAAGCCGACGGTAATAATCGATGCTGTAGGATCAAAGGAACCGGTGGATGTGACAGGTGCAGGAGATACCGTTATTGCGGCTTATGCCCTTGGTTTAGCTTCCGGCCTGAGTTTTGAAGAAAGCGCGCGAATTGCAAATCATGCAGGTGGAATAGCAGTAATGAAAAAGGGAACCGCATCGGTCACTCCGGAAGAATTGATCGAATCAATCGAAAGCGAAACGAGTAAGGCTTTTGCAGAAACTAAATGAATCACGAAATCGATTTTGCTCCAATTTTTAATCGAACACGGCTGATAGCGCGCGTTGCCGTAGAACGACGGAAAGGAAAGAAGATTGTTCTGACAAACGGATGTTTTGATGTTTTCCATGTCGGACACGCACGTTATCTGGCTGGCGCAAAAGCTCTTGGAGAATTCTTAATTGTTGGAATAAATTCGGACGAACAGGTAAAAAACCTAAAAGGAGAGGACCGCCCGTTTACCAATGAAAATGAACGCGCCGAAATCATTTCATCGCTGAGGTCGGTTGATTGTGTAACCGTTTTTCGCGAGCCGACCGTAGAAGAACTGATTAGGGCGATCCGTCCTGATTTTCACGCAAAGGGCACGGATTATACTGCGGATACTGTTCCGGAAAAAGATATAGTCGCAGAATGCGGGGGGCAGGTGGCAATTGTTGGCGATCCCAAAGATCATTCTTCGACGGAAATAATCGATTTTGTGAATCGTAAATTGTGAATGGCTGCATTTTGTCAGGGTTCTTTGGACCATTTACCAAAGCAGATGTGGGAATCACGCACAAAAAAGGATTTGATAATCGAAGTTTGGGAAAAACTTGATTGCGAGAGTGTGGGTCGTGAGGAGATCGAGGCGATTGAAATTGTCGTGTTGGAGCGTTTTGGAAAAAGTGCACTCGAAGGCCCTATGATCGTCGCACGCCAGCTTGCCGATGAAGGTGCCGAACTCCGCCACGCAGAAATTCTTAAGCTTGACGTCGAACGCCGTGTAGATAAACCGTACGCTCCCATGTTTCGCAACATCTTAAAGATCGAGAGTCTAGAGCAAACGCTGGCGTCTATTTACCAGCTCGAAAATCTTCGTAAAAAATTTCTCTCCGAAGGCGATAAGGAAGGTTTGCGTCTTGTGAGAGAAACCGTGCTGAACGGCAAAGTGAGTACACAAGAAATCGCAAACAATCAAAACCTCGAGTCTGAAACGCGTGTGTTGAATTCGGAGATCTCTGAGTGGTTGACGATTTGGCTCGGTTCGCCTGAAGTTTTCGAAAGTTGGGTAAAATTACGCCAGAACTCGACCGATTTTCAGGAGAAATTTTCCAGCGAAAAATAATGCGGCGATTTTTTGTTAAATTTGCGGGCGAGCCTGAAGATCAAATTGTTTTTGATCGGGAAGAGACCCGTCATGTGCAAAAGGTTTTGCGCATAACTGCCGGAGAGAAGATACAGATCTTTGATGGGAACGGCAACGAATTTCTTTGTGAAGTTTTAGGGTTTGATAATAAAAGGGCTTCGGCCGGAATTGTTGAACGGATCGAAGCACCCGCTCCGGAATCTTCCTTAGATTTAACGATTGCAATTGCTCTGATAAAAGGAGATAAGTTTGATCTGGTTATTCAGAAGGCGGTCGAGCTTGGCGTTCGTTCATTGGTGCCGATTACCACGATTCGATGTGATGTAAAATTAAATAATGTCGCGCAAAAGCTTGAGCGATGGCAAAAAATAGTTATTGAATCTTCAAAGCAATGCGGACGGGCGACGCTTATGGAAATTTCTGAACCCGAGGATTTCCGCAGCTTTGTTGAGAGCGCAACAGGCTCGAAGATATTGTTTTCAGAACGTGGAGGCGAGGCATTTTCAAGCTTGAAAGCGGATAAAAAAATAACTGCGGTTGTCGGTCCGGAAGGCGGTTGGGATGATTCGGAGATTGAATTTGCGCTACATAATAAGTTTCAAATTATAACGCTCCGCGGGCGGATCTTGCGTGCAGAAACTGCCGCGATTTCAATAGCTTCATTACTGCAGAATCACTTCGGGGATCTAAACTAAAATTCTTTTGAGCGTATGTACGCATCGCCGCGTGGCTTCATTTCGGCGCGTTCGCCGAGTGCAGTTATTGCCTCCCTTACGATTTCTTCAGTGTCGAGAAGGAGGTTGAGATTGCCTTGTGCGCCGACTTCGGGGTCCTGAAACTGGACGATCATATAGTTCTTTTTCTTCTTAATCAGACCACCCAGAATACCCGCGCCGGGAACAGGAAGCGCCGCACCGACAACTCTGCCGGTTCCCGATTGAACTTTCTTTTGGTTTGGGTATACGACAATAATTGCAGAATAAGGAAGCGAAAATTTTTCCTTTCCATCTTCACCAAAGAACATAAGTCGTTCGTTTATCTCATCAAACCGAATCTCCCCATGTTGTTTTTTGCTATAGCCAAATAGGCCGCCCTGATATTCGACCTTAAATGTTGACGGCAAATTTTCAATCGCTTCTTTCGTTATTTCAATCTTTTCTCCCGTCTTTTCAACATTTTTCTCGTCCGGTTTTGGATCTACAGGTTTTTCCAACGGACGAACCTGTGCTGAAATCACGAAAGAAAATAAGATAATGAAGTAGAGAAATGCTAAAAACTTTTTCATAATACCTTCCTGCTATAAGCAACTGTCTCAGGATTTTTGTAGATTATAGACGCATCCCGCCGACGGTACGTTGCCACGTGAGATTCTTTTTCAAAACCGCGAGACGTTTCGCATCCGAGACCGTACATTCGTCAGAAAGTCTATTTATCACGCTTTCAAGCAGGGGTGCCGCAAAATTCCCGGCGTGCGAAATCACCTGTGAATAATAATGTATTTGAAGTGCCTCCCGAGAATCCGAATGGAACTTTTTGACCGTTTCCAGACTGCATTTTAATACGGCCATGCCGGGAGGAATGATCCTGTTTGGAACACCTTGCGCAACATTTCCCGATACATCTATCGAACCCAAAAGCAAGATTCCGATCAAACAGCCCTGTTCATTAATAAAATCGGGGCTGAAACTTCCAAGTTCGGAAGCGGGTGAAAGACGCGGTCCATAATTCGCATAATCCGGGTTCATCAGCATTGAGTTGTAAATAACGCCAATAATCGCGCTATTGTTTTCGAGTGGAACTTCGACAAAGGTTGAAAACCCGTAATCGTCCGCATCCGGCGGCTCGGACGTGTCCAGTTTGTCGATGACGCGGGCGATGTAGTCTATATGAGAATTCGAACCAACTATTTTTGCGATCATAAATATGTTTAAGGATTGTTTTAACTTTAACTTATCCTTCTCTTACATTCCGCCGCTTAGTTCAGGAATCAGATATAAAAGCCACCAAAGTAAGAGCTGCACCGTCAACACAATAAAACTCGTTCCCAAGCTAATCAACGCAAGATTTCTTCCTCCCAATTCCGGATATCGATGCGAGACCAAAACGCCGTAACTGCCGAAAACAAGTGTGAAAGGAATGAATAAGATTCCCAGGTACGGCACCATTGAGTAAACCAAACACGCCCAAGCGGTATGGGCAACGGTGTTTTCGTTTCGCGCAAACAGATCTGTAATCTCTTTAGTTTCAGCGTTTTCTACCAAAAACGTTTTCCCTTGAAGCCTATGAGCCGAACGCAAAGTGTCCAAAGGCTGATAATCTTCATTCAAGAACTTTCCGCAGACGAGGCAATAATGAGCATCTTCGCGCACCGCAATCGTTCCGCAGGCAGCGCAGGTTTGCGAACTCGCAAACGTACGTGAGCGCCGCGCTATTTGTGGCACCTTCTCTCGCTTCGTTTGTCGCATCTTTTTCATCTACGTCTGCGTTTGCTGGTATTTTTTTGCGAAAAGCTAAAGTCTAGATTATTCTCTTTTGCGAAGTCTTGTAAAGCTTTTAGGAAGGTCTGTCGATCTTGCATCGTAAAAACCGCCGTCTGATCAGCTGTTTCGATCGCATAAGGGTAGCCCAGACCAATCACGCATTCGGCGCGTACAACATCGATTAATTCTTCAAGCAAACCCGCTTCGTAAACCCAGCCGGGTATATCGAGTCGCGCCGGAAGCGTATCACCCGTGGTTTGCAAAAATGTAAAACCAACGAGAGGTGCATTTGTTTCAGGATCGACAAAAGCTTCCATTCCTCTGCGTTTCGAATAGCAAAACGGTGTCCTGTCTCCCCAACTTTTGAGCAGCTTTTCACCCGCAGAATTTTTCGATCCCAGAAGCGATGAATCGTAAAGGGTCGGTGTCCCGTCTTTGTCGCTAAATGAAATTACTAGATTTATCAAATCACGTGAAAATCCCCGGTCAACGTAGCCGACAAGCGGAACTTTCGCATTTCGGGAATGACGTATTAGCTCGACGAGCTCTTTTACAAATTTTAGCTGTAATTTTGATTGGGCGGATGCAAACGGCAAAAGCATCGGGCGATCAAGAAAAGCGAGTGGCATGCGTTCATTTCGATCCTGCCAGCCCTTTTGCTTCGAAATAAATTCCCCGATTTTTCTCATCTCGCCGATAAACATCTCTTCGCTTACTACCGATTCAGGCTGGAGGGGTTCTTCTTGATTTTCAAGTAAGTCCTTTGGTGATAGGACGATCAACTGGGTGTCTTTCTCGTATGATCGATCGCGCGAATGAGGATTTTCAAACCAACCGATCTGCACGGCACCGACCGGCAAAGAAGTATCTTTTTCCGAGTAATACTGACTACCGTCTGCGGCGAAGGTAGTGCGCTCTTGGAGTATTTCAGCTGCCCAAGCGCGAGCTTCTTCGTGGTTGTTCCAGCCGATTTCGAACTCAAATACAAAGTGATTTTGGCTATCGATCTCAGCCGAAGGAATTGCACCGATATTTTCAGTTGCCGCAATTTTTGCAGCTATCTTATCGCTTGTCAGAGCAGCGATTTCGGCTAATACCCTACGGTATTCATCCAAATCCCTTTTTTGAGTATTGGAGAAATTTACGAAATCATCGCGTTTATCGTCCAAACTTTCTTGGAGACGTTTGAGGTAAAGCATTAGGTATTTTCTGGAGGTTTTAGCGAACTGTATCCATCGACCTGAAAACGCCACTTCCCGTCCTTGTCCTTTACGGCGACCACAACAAATTTTCCTTTTGAAGTATTTACTGCCGTTCCATCTTTGTAGAAGTAGACCGTGTAAATGCCGACATCATATCCGATCTCATTTTCAACCTTTCGCTGAAAGATTTGAAACGAAATTGTCAACTTTTGTCCGCGTTCTTTTACATTTTTGAAAAATCCTGTGAAATTTTCCGAGATCGCTTTTCTGCCGTTTGTGATCTCTGCATTCGGAGAAAGATACGCAGCATCTTCGGTGTAAAGATTCGCAACCATTTCTGGTTTCAGCGTTTCATAGGCTTCGCTAAATTTCGAATAGATAGAATCAATGCCTTCATGTTGCGCAACCCCCTTCTCCAAATTCAGCTGACCAATTTGCGCAGATGAAACAAATGAAAACATCGTGAAAATTGCAATTGTTTGAACGGCTTTAATTGTCCAAGTCGTCACTAAATTTTGAATCAATCTTAAACTCCCTAATTTTGAATACTCAGAAATCATTTTTCTTACTTCACCATGCTCGTCCTTCTTTTCAAAAAATCCATCAAAACAAACTGCGTTAAGTTGTTCGGGTTTGCAAAATAGGCCTTGCCGCGTGTCATTTCAGACATCTTTTTCACAAACTCGACCAGGTAATAGTCATCGGCGAGCATAAAAGTATTGATCATAATACCGGCTTTCCTGCATGCCTCAACTTCCTTAAAAGTTTCCGCCATTACAAAAGGATCATTGCCCATTGAGTTCTTGTATAGGAGCCGTTTTGACTCGGTTTTCACTTCCGAAAAACGGCGGTAATTCAAATACGCAGGATTTGATGATTCGATGAATGCTGCGGTCGGTTTGCCGTCGGTAACCATCACGATCTGCTTCATTTCCTTCCGCTGCGCGGCCAATAAACGCCTTGCAAGTTTCAAGCCCTCTGCAGTATTTGTGTGAAAGGGTCCAACCTGCGTCGTCGCGAGATTTGCAATCGGCAATTCTTCCGCATCGTCGTGGAAAAGGACAATTTTTAGCGAATCGCCGGGGTATTGCGTCCGAATCAAATGTGCGAGAGCCAACGCGACCTTTTTTGCGGGTGTAAACCGGTCTTCCCCGTATAGGATCATTGAATGCGAACAATCTAACATTACGATCGTCGCACACGAAGATTGATAATCCTGCTGGCGAACGTATAGATCTTTGTATTCAAGGTTTAGCGGAACACCAAGACCCTCGCGCGTGATAGCTGACATCAGCGTGGCGTTTACATCCAGATTCATGGTATCGCCGAATTCGTATTGTTTTGCTGCCATAGCGGCTTCGACACCCGTATCGAGATGCGGCGTTTCGTGTCGACCGAGCGAAGATTTTCCGACTGAGCCAAGCAATTTTTGCAGGGTTTTGAAACCAAGAAAATCGAGTCCTTTCTCGGTGAGTTGAAACCTGACATCGCGGGGGGCCGGCTCTCCCACTTCTCCTTCGCCTCCTTGTCCGTGCTGCATGTTTTGCCGCTCGCGATCGATCTCTTTTAGATCAAGATAACCTTCTTCTACGAGCCGCTCGATGAGATTATTGAGCAATTCTTCCAAAAGCGAACCCCGAAATTTCCCGTCGTTATCGGCAAGCATTTTCTGAACATCGAACTTATCGAGAATTCCTTTTTCGAGAAGGGCTTTTAGAAGTGCTTCGCGCAGGCCGTCGAGAGAATCATCCATTTCGTTAAGCTCGCGCGTATACCAATAGTCTGCGTTAAATCCTGAATCGAGGACCATGCCGGAAAGCGCATCCATCAAATCGCCGAGATTAACCCCGAAGACATCAAAACCCTTAAATTTTGAGTAGCGAATAAATTTCATTTACAAAGCCGTATCTAATTTATCGGTTTTCAACGTTTAGATGAACTCGCGATTTGAGAGAACAACGATTCATTCCCGATTTCACTTCCTTGATTTTAGCCGACCGATTGCTTATATTGTAACAAATAACTCTCCTGTTACTCTTCCCGAAAACTTAGTTGCTCTCTCCGTTTAAATAATTACAAGGAAGGATAGATATGAAAAAGTTTTTAGTAACAATAATCGCGTTATTTGTATTTGCGGTCGGAATGCCTGCTCTGGGCGGTACTTCGGTTGCTTACGGCAAGAGCTACAAGAAATCGTATTACGGCGGCAAGAAGAAATACAAGAAAGGTAAGAAAAGAAAGTATAAGCGCTCCCGTTCGCGACAAGCCTGCAACAGGCGTAGAACTTCGCGAAGGTCGTACAGGGGCAATAATTACAGAGAAACTTCAAATAGAAGCTATTCTACGCGGGGTTATTCGACGAGCCGCTACAGAAAGCCATCACTCTATCGACGTCATAGAAATGCTATCAATATCGCTGCAGGAACAGGTGCCGGTGCAATCATCGGTGGACTGATCGGCGGAAAGAAAGGTGCTTTGATCGGGGCCGGAATTGGCGCCGGAAGTTCGGCGATCTACACGTATAAGGTAAGACCGAAAAAACGCCGCTATCGATCGACATATACAAGAGTTAACCGCTAAATCTAGTATCGATATATAAGTGAGAGCCG
>JBGTGX010000065.1:0-22321 GCA_041746475.1 Pyrinomonadaceae bacterium
TCGCCTTTGATATAAAACAGAGAAGTTATGAAAACCGACACAATGCCGATAAGCAAGCCCAAAAATGCGCCTCTTGATCTTGCGCGTTTGACGACGATTGCGAGAACGAAAACGCCGAGCAGCGAACCGTAAAAATACGAACCGAAGGTATTAACTACTTCGATAAGCGAACCCAGATTAGTCGCAAAAATCGCCACTACACAAGCAAACATTCCCCAGATAAATGTTGCAAAACGACCAAAAAGCACAAACTGCTTATCGGTCCCATCCGGATTAAAGTGCCGTTTATAAAAATCAATTGTCGATGCTGTCGCCAGCGCGTTTAGTTCCGCTGAAATTGAAGACATGGCAGCGGCAAAAATCGCAGCGATGATCAAACCGATCACACCCATCGGCATATTTTGGATGACAAACATCGGAAAGACATAGTTCACATCATTAAACTGGCTGTCATTGTTCGTCGTTTTGATAAATTCAGTCGCTTTTTTACGGGATTCGTCAAAGGCCTTGTTGGTTTCGATGTATTTTTGTTTCGTGGTTTCGGTTAACGAAGCGTCGTTTCCTTTCTCAGCGCCAATAAATTCAAGCGCCGCTTTTTTCCGGTTGGCATGAATTTGATTGTATTCGCCTTCGAGTTTGCCGTAATCCACCCCTTTTGAAGCAATCGCCCTGTCTGCCTGAACCTGATTGAAGATCATCGGCGGAGTTTGGAATTGATAAAAAACAAAAACCAGCACTCCGATCAGGAGGATCATAAATTGAATCGGTATTTTCAAGAAAGCACTCATCAAAAGTGAAGTCCTTCCCTGGGAAACGGATTTTGCAGTTAGGAATCTCTGCACCTGGCTTTGATCACAGCCGAAATATGAAAGAAAGAGAAAAAGCGCCGCTATCACGCCGGACCAAATCGTATATTTTTCAGTCAGATCAAAGCTCGTGTTGACCGTAGTTAATTTCCCTAACGAACCGGCTAGATGGAGTCCATCCGTTAGTCCGACGCCTACAGGGAAATTTGATAAGATCACAAGAAGACAGATACCAAGACCAAAGAAAATGATCACCATTTGCTTAACGTCGGTCCATGTAACGGCCTGCACGCCGCCGACCATCGTATAAAAGGTCGTCGTCATACCTATCACGAATATCGTAACAATTTCGCTCCATCCCAGGACAATCGAAAGAATAACGGCGGGTGCAGCGATGATCACGCCAACACCGAGTCCGCGCGACATAAGGAAAAAGAAACTTGTGAGTGTTCGCGTTTTTAGATCAAAGCGTTTTTCGAGATACTCATAAGCGGTAAAGACATTTGCGCGATAGAAAAACGGTACGACCGTGATACATAAAATCACCATCGCCAACGGTAATCCGTAATAAAACTGGATAAAGCGCATTCCGTCCGAATAAGCCTGTCCGGTAGTACCGACCAGGGTTATCGCAGACATTTGCGTGGCCATTACGGAGAGCCCCACCGCCCACCAAGGCAAACTCCGGTTTGCAAGAAAATACCCTTCCGCACTCCCGCTGTTTTTTGTCATACGGATCCCGTCCCAAATCACGTACGCCAGATAAGCGGCGATGATCGCCCAATCTAAATAAGTCATTGCTTATGATGAAAAGTAGTTAGAAAAAGCCCATAAAGCCAATATCACAAAAACCGTGAAGACGATTACTGCGGCATACACCCGATACCACCATGAGTCCGGCAGTTCTTCGACCTTCCCAACTTCTTCTTTTATTTCGGATTCCATAAGGGGAAAAACATGGATGCCCTGAGGTTTTCAAAGCATCCATCTTGTTTAACAGTTAGAAGTTGAACTTAAATCCGAGCTGGAATTGCCTCGAATCAAGCGATGAAACCGGTTTGTTATTTATCGTCGGTAATGGTCCCGTTGCGTCACCATTAGCGTTTGTCGTCACGGTCCGGCTGTTAAGCTGGAATATGCTGTTTACGTTAAAAACATTGATAAATTCGCCAAATATCTCTAAGCGGTATCGCTCAGTAAAAGAGATAAAGCGCGAATATCTCAAATCAACATTAAATTGACTCGGTGTCGTTCCCGAATTGCGACCAATGCCATTGGGTCGATCCGAACCCGAGAAGCCATCTAAGTTCAGGTCGTTTGGTGATACGATATTAAAAGTCTCTCCGCTATTTGCCGTCGCGATGATTCCCAACTGATTATCGTTCAGTATTCTATTCCACGTTTCGTTTTCAAAATGGAAGTCGGGGCGACCGACGAAGCTCATCACAAAAGTGTGCCGCTGATCGGCAACGGATGGACCGCGTGCTAAAAAGCGATTTGTCGGATCGGAAAGTTCCTCTGCCGCAACCGCGACAAGATTTTGTTCCGGTGCGTCATCTTCAGCCTTTGAAAGCGTATAGTTGGCGCTGAATTGATAACCCTTTGAAAATCGTTTTGTCAATTGAATCGTCAAAGCATCATAAACAGAATTTCCAACAGATTCGACCATCAAGATATCGTTGAATCTTGTATCTATTCGAGTCGATTGCAGCGCGTTAAAAATCGGACGTCCGTCTCCAAGTGTCGCGCCCGTTGGTACCCGATTTATTCCTCTGTAAACAGGTAAATGTCTGCCTCCCGAATGGATATAACCTAGTGTAAGGGAAATATCATTAGTCAAACCTTGCTCAACCTGAAAATTCGTATGAATCGCATATGTTGTGTCAAAGTCCGGCGAAACCGTTTCGATAATTTGAACCGGTAAAACGGTTCCCGGTGGAAGTGCTCCTAAATTGTTCGGAAAGTTTGGAGCCGCAGGATTCGTGGGAGCAAATGAGAAGTTAAAGAAACGAGCGTTGCCATTGTTTTGAATCGCGCGTCGATACATGTCAAGGAACGGCTGCTCGTAATATAGTCCCGCACTTGCACGTAAGATCGTCGCATATTTACCGTCACGCAATCCGTAAACTGCACCTAAGCGCGGCGCAAAATTGTTTTTGTCAACCCTGAAGCTTTGCGAAGCCGCAAATTGCGACGTAGGGTCGGCGTCCGGAATATCGTAAAGATCATAACGTAGGCCAATGTTTAACTTCAGCTTCGGTGTTATTTTCCAGTCATCTTGCGCGAAAAAGTTATAGAATGTCGAGTCGTACGCGAGATCCGCATCACCGAATGTTTCTACAAAATTCGTATAGCCCCTTCGGTTAACGCCTGTAAACGCATTGACGTATGCTTGTAAATTCGGAAAGGTATAACGCGCAAAAACCCCGGATCGTCGCTCGTCATGAACGCGATTTAGACCACCGCCAAATTTCATGGTGTGATTGTTGCGGGTAAGCGTAAAGTTATCCTGAAACTGCGTCATTGTTTCGAGAGGCGAGATCGTATTTCCGATTTCCGGAGCACCGAAATTCGCCACCCCGGAAATGACAACCGTCGGTACCGTGCCCGAATTAGCATTTACAAGGTTTTGCGAGTTTCGTTTTGCAAATTGAAATCTGAATTCGTTCAGCATATCTGCACTAAACGCAGAAACCAATTGAATCGCGGGCGACCATGAAAGATCGTCGAAATCAATGCTGCGCTGAAGCGTATTTAAGCCGCCGCCGATGTTGTCCGGGGAAAGGTTCTTAAAATAGTTAATTCGACCCGTTAACCGATGTATATCGTTAAGTTGCGCATCCGTCCGAAAAATAAAGAAATTAACTTTCTGCTTTGTTGGGATTGCATCGGGAAATGCCGTCGCAGGGACGCCATTTGCGACTAAAACCGCCTGGTTTGCTGCGCTAATCGTCACAACACGTTGAGATGAAAGGTCTCGATTTAGCCATTCGTAACCCGTATAAAAATGCCATCGATCCTGCATGATCGGTCCGCCAACTGCTCCGGTAACGTTGTCTACTTTTGTATCCGGTTTTTTTGAAGTCGGAGATGTATTGAACGGCCTGGAAGAAAATCCTTTTCTGCGGAAGCGATAACTCGCAGAACCATGAAAATCATTTGTTCCCGATGGCGTGATCGCATTCATGATCAAACCCGGAGTATTTCCAAACTCCGCCGAAAAACCGTTTGTTACCAACTGTACTTCGGAGACAAAAACCTCCGATATCGGCATGAGTCTGATCCCTGCACGATCGGCTTGGGTGTTTGCATTTCCATCAAGCTGATAGTTTGTTCGGCGTGCATAGCCGTTTGCGTTGATTCTCGGTACGCCAAATTCAGAGTTTGGACGACCTGTAACATTTGCTTGTAATAAGGAATAGTTGTAAGGGTTTCGGGCAACAAGCGGAAGATTCTGAACTTCGCGCGCATCCATAACCCGACCGACATCGATTTTACCAGGGTCAACAATCGGCGCATCCGCGGTGATATTAACAATCTCAGAAATCCCACCTGCTTCGAGGCTGGCATTTACCGTTGCGATTTGTCCTGTTGTTAATATGATCCCATCACGGACCAGCTTTTTGAAGTTTGGCGCTTCGACCGTTACCTGATATCTACCGAGGGGGAGCAACGGTAATCTATATATTCCGCTTTGATCGGTCGTAGATGTTCTTTCGGTTCCCGTCCCGGTATTTCGTGCCTTTACCGCGGCATTTGGAATAGCGGCGCCGAGCGAATCCGTTACGACTCCTTCTATTTGTGCGTTAAGCGCCTGCGATTGTGCGGCGACCTGAAACGAAGTTGCTGCAAATACTGCAGCTAGCACAACCATCTTGGGTAAAAACCCTAAAAACTCTGATAATTTATTCATCCGGGGAAATCTCCTTGATATACCGTTTCTGACTTCTTATATTTGAAAGTTTAATCGTAGAACCGTTTCGCAACTTACGAAACAATATGTAAACACCGTGTTTTCTATCTCAAAGGGAAAAAACAATTGAGATAAAATAAGATCTATTATTGGAAGATTTTGTAGATTTAATTCTACCACTTATCTTACGGGAAAGGGCGGTAAATGTTCTGATCTCGCGAGATTTTTGATTTTAGTCCAATAATATTTTGAAGCAAGATTTCGATGCATATTAAGAAAACAACTATAAAATCAAACTAAAAGTTTTTCACCACAGTACTTGCAGTAAACCGCGTCGGCGTTGTGACCTTCCTGGTTACAGTTTTGGCAATGTAGTGTTGGAATGCTGCCGACGGCTTTCGACAGTTCAACGGTGACGATCCCGGTCGGCACAGCGATAATCCCGTACCCAAGAATCATGACTATGGATGCAAAGAATTGGCCGAGCGGCGTTTGTGGAGATACATCTCCGTACCCAACAGTTGTAATTGTTACGACGGCCCAGTAGATGCTGATAGGAATATTTGCAAAACCATTTTTCTCGCCTTCGATAACGTACATTATCGAACCGATAACGGTTACAAGCGAAACCACAGCAAGAAGAAAGACACCGATCTTACGTGAGCTCGCGACAAGTGCTCTCCTCAATAGTTGAGCTTCGTTAATATATTCCGAAAGTTTCAAAACGCGGAAAACTCTTAGAAGCCGTAAGATTCGAATCGTAAGAAGATAGTGCAACCCCGGTATGAAAAGACTTAAGTATGTAGGGATTATTGCGAGGAAATCGACGATTCCAAAAAAACTAAATGCGTACCGCAACGGTTTTTTGACGCTAACGAGCCGCAATATGTATTCGATCGTAAAAAGTATCGTAAAAAACCATTCAATGGCGTTGAAAATTCGCCGTAAGTGTGGCCATATCTTTTGACGCTTTCGACCACGACCGTGATGACGCTTAAGATGATGGCCCACATCAAGACGACATCGAAAGCCTTTCCGGTTTTCGTTTCTGCCTCGAAAATTATTTGATGGACCGTTTGCCTCCACTTGGCGTCTGGAATTTCTCGAGCCCTTGGGTTCATTTCAGTCAATTAAATCAGAATTTTCTGCGAAAGGAAAAACTAAGTTCGGTGAAATTTCCGTTCTATATCTTTCATCGAAAGTCGAAGGATTACGGGGCGACCGTGGGGACAGGTAGTTGGAGACGATGTGGTCAAAAGTTTATCGATCATCCACCGCATTTTTTCGGGAGATAGTTTCATATTGATCTTTACAGCGGCTTTGCACGCCATTGACGCGGCGATGTCATCCCGAAGTGTTGACTTTGCATTTCCTTTTTTATCCTTTTCAATTGTTTCAAGAATTTCCGAGAAAAGATTTTTAGCTTCATTGGCAGGTAAATCGGTTGGTACTGATTTTATCGCGATAGTCCGGCCGGAAAGTTTCATCAAACCAAAACCCGCAAGCTCCAATTCTTCACGGACTTCTTCAAATGCTGCCGTTTGCGCAGGAGAGAGATCAATAGTTTCCGGAACTAGTAAATTTTGCGATTCAATGTTTCTAGTTATTTCTTTTTGACGAAACTTATCAAAAAGAATCCGCTCGTGTGCAACGTGCTGATCGATCAATAACAGTCCTTCATCATCAACGGCAATAATAAAGCTCTCATGAAGTTGGGCAAGGGGCTGGATCTTTGAAGCAGAAATTTCATCGACTTCAATAGCCTTGGGGATGGCATACGCCGAATCCACCGGCGGAAGCGCCGTTTCTTCAAAAGCCGATAGGATATTATCAGTCAGAAAGGTTTTTGCAGCTTTATCGCTATCGCCGCTCCTGTCATTGAGATTCGAAGAAGTGTTCAACCCCACAGGAATTTCCTCTTGGTCAGACGGTGACATATCTTTTTGGCTTCGATCACGGGCGAGCGATTCAAAATCATTCGAGGTCGCGAGTATTGAAAAGTCCATTTTGTTTTGGCCTGTTTCATTTTCCCCGGGATTTTCCATTTTCATTTGAGGAGTTTCTGAAGATGACCCATCGCCTTGTGAGGTTGCTGACGCGGCTTTAGAAATACTACCAACATTCGCGGTAGATTCGGCCGGCTCGGTCTCGCGTTCCTTTAAAATCCCGGCGTTTTGGAGCGATTCCCTGATTGCCTCCGAGATCACGTCTTTCACGGCTTCAGCACGACGAAAGCGAACCTCAGTTTTCGCCGGGTGCACATTAACGTCAATTTCTTCAAAAGGAATTTCCAGAAACAAAAACGCAACGGGATATACTCCGTGGGGTAAGACGGAACGGAAGCCTTCAAGCAATCCGCCCGCGACTATTTTGTCTTTTACATAACGCCCGTTGATGAAAAAATACTGTGAATCACGTGTAGTTCGGCGCGTCCGAGGAGCGGAGATAAAACCGGAAACGTTTGCTACGAATTCGCGCCCTCCTTTCACCGGAAGAAGGCTCTCGATCATTTCGTTTCCAAAAAGTTGGTATGCTCTTTCGCGCAATGTTTTGGCCGACGCAATACGAAATATTTCTCGACCGTTGCTAGTCAGAGTAAAAGCAATTTTCGGATTGGCTAAAGCATAATGAGTTACATTGTTTGTTATGTGAAAATTTTCGGTGGCTTGCGAACGCATAAATTTGCGCCGCGCCGGAGTATTAAAAAAGAGATCGCGAACGGTTATCGTGGTACCGGTCGGACGCCCGGTTTCTTTTACATCGACAAGTTTTCCGCCTTCAACGAAAACCCGTGAGGCGACGCTATCATCGGCGTATTTTGTGACCAATTCTACCTTTGCTACCGATGCGATCGAAGCCAGTGCTTCACCGCGAAAACCGAGAGTTTCGATTTTCGCCAGATCCTCCAGCTCGGCAATCTTAGATGTTGCGTGGCGTTCGAAGGCGAGAATCGAATCATCCCTGACCATTCCCTCGCCATCATCCGTGACACGCATCAGACGTCTTCCGCCAAGCTCGATCTCCACTTTTATCCGTTTCGCGTTCGCATCCAGAGAGTTTTCGACGAGTTCCTTAATTACGGAAGCCGGGCGTTCGACGACCTCGCCTGCTGCGATTTGATTCGCCAAATTGTCGGGAAGTATCTTGATTTTGTTCATAGAGAAACCAGAATCTGTTGCGCTGCTCAAGTTTTTTTTGGTGTATGGCTTATAATTCTAACAGAAAGCTTGGGAATAGTTTACATCCGGATCTCTTACATAAATCCGGTTTTGTAAATTGATAAATCATATGGATGAATTAAAAGCCGAAATCATAAGATTGGAAGAAGTTACGTCCGAGTTGGATCCATCGGAATCCCTGCGGAAAGAATACGCCAAGCAGATCTATTACTATTCCGAGGAATTTTTAGGTAGTTTGAATAATGCCAGGACTTACTCAACGAAACGGGTCAAAAACGATTCGTTTCTGGTGAATGGCGAAAAAGAAGCGTTGGAGCAGCTTATCGAAATCTATTCGGAGCAGGTCGCCGAAACAGGTATCCGACCCGCATCAGGAGGCCATCTTGGTTTTATTCCGGGCGGCGGTTTGTATTCTTCCGCGCTGGCTGATTTCCTGGTTGACATTACGAACGAATATGCAGGAATAAGATTTAGTTCACCCGGCGGCGTTGCTATGGAAGACGCATTGATAGATTGGCTGAAATCGATTTTTCGGTTCCCTAAAAGCGCCGTGGGTAATCTTGCTTCAGGCGGATCGATCGCCACAATGACCGCATTTACGGCTGCGCGAGACCGTCATAAAATAAAAGCAGAACGAATAAAATCGAGCGTAGTTTATCTGAGCAGGCAGGTTCATCATTGCGTAAACAAAGCGCTCAGGATCATCGGGCTGGAAGACCTGGTCGTCCGCTATGTCGAACTCGATGAAAATCATCGAGTCATTGTCGAAAAACTTAATTCACAAATTGAGGCGGACAAGCGAGAAGGACTCAATCCTTTTATGGTCGTCGCATCTGCCGGAACGACCGATACCGGCGCAATCGATCCGCTCGAAGCAATTGGCGAAATCACTAGCGCAAACGAAATTTGGTACCACATAGATGCCGCGTACGGTGGGTTTTTCATTTTGTGCAAAGAGAAGAAGGAGCTTTTTGATGGAATTGAAACTGCCGATTCGCTAATAGTTGATCCACATAAAGGATTGTTCTTGCCGTTTGGGATCGGTGCCGTTTTGGTAAAGGATGTTGAAGCCGTTTTTCAGTCGCATCATGAAACGGCGAGTTATATGCAGGATGCGGTCAACGATGAGAAGCTGATGAATCCGGCTGATGTTTCGCCCGAACTCACAAAACATTTTCGGGGATTCAGAATGTGGCTGCCGTTGAAACTTCACGGGCTAAAACCATTTGTCGCGTGTCTCAGGGAAAAACTTCTGCTCACAGAATATTTTCGAAGAAGGCTGGTCGAGATTGGGTTCGAAGTTGGACCCGCACCCGATTTATCGGTCAGTTATTTTTGGTATCCTTCGGAAATCGGCGAAAACGATTTTAATAAGAGCTTGTTGAAGCTTATTCACGAGGATGGGCGGGTCTTCTTAAGCTCCACGAAGATCGGTGAACGATTTGTGATCCGAATGGCGATCCTATCTTTTCGAACAAAACTAGAGACAATAGATAAGGCGATCGATATGATCGATCAGGCTCGTAAAAAACTGGAGAGCGGCGGCGGAAATGCATCGAAACCCTAAGGATTGTTGCCGTCGTCCGTAATTACGAAAACAATTTAGGCGATTATATGTTTTTCGTCGCTCAGAATGAGGAAAGAGGCTAAATGATAAATATCGAAAAACAGCTGGCGAAGGTCACGGAGTATTTTTCACCTAAGATAATCGGTGAAGTTAACGACGTCTTTGTGAAATTAGCAAAAATAAAAGGCGAGAAAGTTCCATGGCATAATCACGAAAATGAAGATGAATTATTTTATATTTTGGCCGGGAGCCTTCTATTTGAGATCGAAGATGAAAAAACCTTTGTGATGAACCCCGGTGATATGTTTATCGTCAAGAGGGGAATCAATCACCGTGTTTCTTCCGAAGAAGAATGCTCAATAATGTTAATTGAAAACAAAACAACTGCCCATACCGGTGGAGTTGAATCGGAGATCACGAAGTCGCTTGAGCAGCAAATGAGCTAATCGGACGTCAAAGAAAAAAAGGAGCGGCCTTTCTTCAGCCGTCCAGACAGGTTTTTCGACCAACTACGCAGACGTAGATTCAGACTTATCGCTCTTATTTGGCTGCGGCGTCGTTCGCAAATACGGTTTCACTTTGGTAAAACCAGCCGGGAATTTAGCGGTCGCCTCTTCGTCAGAAAGCGATGGAACAATAATGCAATCGTCTCCATCTTTCCAGTTGACCGGAGTTGCGACGCTGTAATTTGCTGTCAACTGAAGCGAATCAATCACTCTCAAAACCTCGTCAAAGTTACGTCCGGTGCTCGCCGGGTAAGTAATCGTCAGCTTCACTTTCTTGTCCGGGCCAACTACAAACACCGAGCGCACGGTAAAAGTATCGTCCGCATTTGGGTGGATCATATCGTAGAGATCCGAAACCTTACGATCTTCGTCTGCGATAACCGGGAAGTTGACGGCGGTTCCTTGTGTTTCTTCGATGTCTTTCAGCCAGCCGACATGCGAATCAAGCGGGTCAACGCTCAAACCAATTGCCTTCACGTTTCGTTTATCAAACTCGGGTTTTAGTTTCGCGGTGTAACCCAATTCTGTTGTGCAGACGGGTGTGTAGTCTTTTGGATGCGAAAATAACACCCCCCATCCGTCGCCGAGCCATTCATGAAAATTGATAGTCCCTTCTGTTGTTTCTGCAGTAAAATTTGGGGCCTCATCACCTAATCTGATTGTCATTGTTTTTTACTCCTTATTCTTGGGGTTAAGGTCAAAGCTAAGGAAACCACTTTCAAAAGCTTTTTCTGACCGGGTGTGTTGGAAAATCCGCAATTGACACGAATCTCCTCGAGCCGTATCAGAAAACAAAAAATTTTCTATTTAACGATAATACGCCTTATTCGCTCAGCGGACAATAATTGTATGGTGATGGAGATTTTAGATTTGAGAGATGTCTTCCGATTTTTTTATTCGAACCAGCTGAATTCTCTTGTCTTCTGCTTTGAGTATCTCAACGTCAAGACCGCGGACCACCAATTTTTCCCTGATCTTTGGCACGTATCCGGCGTCCGTCGTTATCAAGCCCGCGATCGTTGTGAAGTCATCATCTTCGATTTCCATATCAAAAAGGCGTTCAATCTTGCCGATTTCCGTAGAAGCTAAAACGTCGAAATATCCGTCTCCGCTTTCTTTGATTTCGACTATTTTGTGGTCCAGATCTTCATCTTCTATTTCCCCGACGATCTCTTCCAGAATATCTTCAACCGTAACAAGGCCGGCGACACCGCCGTATTCGTCAACAACCATAGCGATTTGGACATGACTTTGCTGCATACTTTTCAGGAGTTCCGAGACCGATTTCGTTTCCGGCACAAAATATGCCGGACGTAGAATCTCTGTGATCGGTCGCCGTTCACGCTCTTCCGCCCAGGCGTTTAGTATATCGCGAACGTATATTACACCTTCGATATTGTCGATATTTTCTTTATAAACAGGAAGACGCGAAAATTTTTGCTCGATCATCAAATCGCGGGCATCTTTGATGGTCGAATCGGCAGTGAGAGCTACTATTTCCGTGCGCGGCGTCATAATTTCATCCACTTCCGTGTCGCTGAAACCGACCATTTTTTCAATCAGCTCGCGTTCTTCGATTTCGATTATGCCCTCTGCCTCCCCGACTTCGATGAGTGCCTGAATATCATCATCGTCATCTCCGTTTTGTTTGTCGTTTTCGGGAGTTACCGCCATCCTCTCTTTTGCCGCTTTCCGTCCGCGAAATGAAGGTTCAAATGGGTCTGCGATAAATGGTAAAACGCTGTAGATCGGACGAATCATGGGCAGCATGAAAAGTAGTTTTGCTTCGGGGTTGGTCCAAGTGATAAAACGGGGGATTATTTGCCGGAAAACAACTGAAAGAACTAATCCAATTGCCAATGAATAAAGGAGCATTCGCTTTGAATCCTGCACAAATCTGTAAACGATAGTTACGACGATTACGGAAAAAACGATCAGTAATATTTGAATGGCGGATGAAAGAGCAAATCGAAAACGCGGGCGATTTTCAGTTACTTCGCTCAGGAATTCGATCGCCCGCGGTTTTTTGTTTTCGTCTTCCGCATCGGCGAAAAGTTTGCGAAGGCTTACGTCGCTGATCTGCGAGAATGCCATATCAACTGAAGCAAGCGCAGTTAAAGCAAGAAGCAAAATTGACGCAATGGCTATCTCGATTTCCATGTAATTACGGCTAAATTGTAGGTCGTAAGTCTTTAATAGTAAATAAATATTGAAGCTTATTTCTTTTTGAGTAAACTCCCGGCATCTTTGTCGAACGCCCAAATTATCTTGCCCTGGGTTGGTTTTACTTTTTGGGAAGGATACTTGTCGGGGTTGCTGTCGCCTTCCAATACTTCCATAAGTGCTTCAGCCTTCGATTCGCCAGCTACCAAAAACAAGACGTTTGACGAGTTGTTTATAACTGGAAAGGTTAACGTTAGGCGATTGGCATCTAGTTTTTCAACAAAGATCGAAACAGCTATTCTTTTCGATTCGGCGAGCGCACCTGATTGCGGGAAAAGTGAGGCTGTGTGACCATCGGCTCCCATCCCAAGCAGGAACAAATCAAAACGCGGGAATTGACCCTCTTCAAGTTCAAAATAAGTACGAAGAGTTTTCTCATATGCCACAGCGACGCCGGCGGCGTCTATAATTTCCGTTCTCCAGCGAATAATATTCGACTGTGGAATTTTGAGCGTCTTTAGCATATTTTCGTTAACCATCCGAAAATTGCTTCGATCTGACATCGGTGATACATCGCGCTCGTCACCGAAAAAGAAAAACACTTTTTCCCAGTCGATCCTGATTTTGAAATCTTCCGAAGCCAAAAGTTGATAGAGATTTTTCGGAGTCGTACCCCCGGCGAGCGCGACGTTAAAACGCCCGTTGGATTTTATCGATCTCTTGCCAATTGTTATAAACTGCTCTGCCGCGAATCGACTGAGTTGTGATAGATCTTGAAAGACTTTTCGGTTTTTCATTTATTCAATGTCGTTTTTCCAGTTCCTTCCATCTTTTTGTAAAAGCTCATCGGATTCCGGCGGTCCCCAGGTTCCCGATTCGTAGTTAGGAAAATTTCTCGCCGGGATTGCATCCCATACGTCTAGCACCGGCGAAACTATTTTCCAGCTCGCTTCAACCATATCCGCGCGCTGAAAAAGTGTTGCATCTCCAACCATACAGTCGTACAGGAGGCGCTCGTAGCCCGTCGAAATTTTCTCTTCAAAATGTTCAGAATAATCAAAATCCATATCCACCGCGCCCATTGTAACAAGAGGTCCCGGAATTTTTGCTCCGAAATGAAGGGTTATTCCTTCGTCGGGCTGAATATGAAGTGCGATTCGATTCGTTGTCAATTTGTCGATCGATGTATCTCGAAAAAGTACGAATGGAGCCATCTTAAACTGAATAACTATCGTCGTGTGTTTTTTCGGAAGGCGTTTTCCGGTTCGCACATAAAACGGAACGCCACCCCAACGCCAGTTATCAATCGATAATTTTAACGCAGAATAGGTCTCCGTGTCAGAATTTTCGGCCACATTTTCTTCTGTGCGGTATCCCGGAACACTTTCGCCGTCGATTATACCCGCCGCGTATTGTCCGCGGACGGTTTCATTTAGTACGTCCTCGGGGGAAAATGGTGGAATTGCCTGCAATATTTTCGCTTGTTCGTCTCTTACAGCATCTGGTTCAAACGAAACAGGCGGCTCCATAGCAGTCAATGTTATCAACTGAAATATATGATTTGGGATCATATCACGAAGCGCTCCCGCGCCGTCGTAGTAACCTCCGCGTTTCTCGACACCCAGATCTTCAGCCACTGTTATCTGAACGTGATCGACATAATTCCGGTTCCAGATCGGTTCGAAAATGCTGTTTCCGAAACGAAAGACCAAAATGTTCTGTACAGTCTCTTTGCCGAGATAATGATCGATCCTGTAAATTTGGCGTTCGTCGAGAATGTTTAACAGATCGGCGTTCAGTTGTTTCGCCGATTCAAGATCGCGGCCAAATGGTTTTTCAAAAATAAACCGGCGCCAATATTTTTCCGTTTCTTTTCCAAGTCCGTTGTTTGTGATCTTTTCCGCGACATTGGCGAAAAGGGAAGGCGGGATTGCAAGATAATAGAAATAGTTTTCCGGGATCGAGTGAGTTTTTGTCACTTCAGCTAAAAGATTTTTGATGTCCTTAAAAAGTGGTTTGTCATCATCAAAATCTCCGCCCGAGTAATAGGTACGCTCCCTAAACCAATTTACCAAATCGGAGTCGATATCTTTTCCAACAAATTCTTTTAGATCGGCCAGAATTTGTTTGCGAAAGACTTCACCGGAAAGCTCCTGTCTCCCGACGCCTATGACAGCGAAATTTTCCGGCAAAAAACCGTATTTGGCAAGATAATAAAGTGCAGGAAATAATTTTCGCTTCGTTAAATCACCGGTTGCGCCGAAGATTATCATGACACACGGATCCGCGTTTTTCGGTTTGAGTTCGGTCATAAATATTATTGATTGACACCGAGTTTATCACGAAGCTCTAATTCTAAACTATTCATTTCTCCGTCGTCGGTTTCATGATCGTATCCGCGAAGGTGCAATAGGCCGTGCAGGATCAATTGTTTTATCTCCGTTTCTAAATCGAGGTTGTTCTCGACCGCTTGCTGAGCGGCCCGATCAACTGAAATAATAATGTCTCCCAGAAAATTTTGATCAGGTTCGAATTCCTCGGCTTTATATGGAAAGGATAGTACATCGGTTGGCATTTCGATGCTGCGGAATTCTATGTTGAGTTTTGCAATTTCCTCATCGGAGACAAGAGCAACTGACACTAAATGCCTCTCACCAATTGCAGGCAATTCAATAGCGGCTTTGAGAAAAGATTTTAGTCGGCCGACCGGTACCTTGATTTTCTTTTGGAGATCAATCAGTTCTGACATCAATCGTCATTTTCACGGCTGAAGTTTTGAGAATGAGCTTCATAAGCCCTCACGATCATCTGGACGAGTTTATGTCTAACGACGTCCTTTTCGGTGAAATAGGTAAATTCGATTCCTTCGACATTCTTTAAGATCCTTTGAGCTTCAATTATTCCGCTGGTTTGTCCCCGCGGAAGGTCGATCTGAGTTTGGTCCCCCGTGACAACCGCTTTTGACCCAAAACCGATCCGTGTCAAGAACATCTTCATCTGTTCGCCCGTTGTGTTTTGCGCTTCGTCAAGAATAATAAACGCATCACTCAGCGTACGACCCCGCATAAATGCCAATGGAGCGATCTCTATAATTCGCTTTTCGAGCATTTTTGTCACACGCTCGCCGTCGACCAGATCAAAAAGTGCGTCATAAAGCGGGCGGAGGTATGGATCAACTTTGTCCTGCAAATCTCCCGGCAGAAATCCCAAACGTTCTCCAGCCTCGACTGCCGGACGAGTTAAAATAATTCGCGAAACCTTTTTCTCAAATAATGCCTGTACCGCCAATGCAACAGCTAAATAGCTTTTTCCTGTTCCTGCAGGACCGATCCCAAAAACGAGATCATGATCGTGGATTGCTTCAATGTATTTGCGCTGATTTGAAGATTTTGGTGAAACCTGTTTTTTACCGGAGGGATTAAAACGTGCCTTTGTGAAATAGTCTTTCAGCGAATAAGCTCGATCCTCAGCAATTTGCTGGAATGCGCTGCGCAATTCTTTATCGGTAAAAGAATTTCCGTCATTAAAGAGTTCTCCAAAATCAAAAAGGATCTGTTTGACTGTTTTTACGTCTTCCGGATCGCCATCGATCGTTAAATCCTGACCGCGTGTATTGACGCGAACCGCAAGAATTGATTCGAGATATTTAATGTTGGCATCGTGGACGCCGAAAAGGGTTTCTAAAGCACGAGGCGGCAGTTCGATTTTTTTTATTTCGTTCAAAGGCTAAAAAGTGCACTTCTAATATTTTATATATTGTGAGGCTACTAAAACGCCTTGCAAACTGTCAATATGCCGCTTCGATAACCGCTTTTTGACGCGTGGCGGATAAACGAGAAAAAGGACGACACGAAGCCCTTGTTTAGATTCTCATTGCCTATTGTAGTTTATGCCGCAAACGTTTCGTCATTGTTTTAACTTAGAATAATTTTCCTGTATCGTTTGAAACCAATTTTATGCCGTCGTTTTCGGACAGAGTTTCGCCGCTGCCTCAAAAAATCGACCCGCAATTGAATGCAAATTGAAATATCAAAATTGCATTCCTATCGGCGCGGAAAGCTGAAAAGGGCGGTACGTCCTGCAGATGAACGCTCTTGGCGGCAATCAATCTTGCCAAATACGTTAAAGTATCGGAAAATACGCCGAGCCTTGCCTAATCTGCCTCTCAATTCATTTTCACAGCAAAAAGAGCTGCTCCGAAATAGTGATTTTCCTAAAGAGTTTTGCCATTCATTTTCAACTGGACGGCACTTTGTCTTTATTCCCATATATGATATTCTCACTTCTTTGATTTATACACATTTATCGTGTTTTATTACGAAAGGAGCATATTATAGATGGCTATTGAAGGGACTCAACAAGTCGGAAAAATCGTTCAAATTATCGGCCCGGTTGTTGACGTAGAATTTACAGACAATTATTTACCACCGGTACATCAAGCTTTGCGCGTGACCTCAGAAGGTTTTGATTCAGAAACTGAAATCGATGTCATTGCGGAAGTACAGCAGCATCTTGGTGAAGGACGTGTCCGCGCGGTTTCAATGCTTCCGACGGATGGAATGGTTCGAGGGATGAAAGCGATCGATACCGGCGGCCCGATTACCGTCCCTGTTGGAGAAGCTACCCTTGGGCGGGTAATGAATGTGATCGGCGATTCGGTTGACGAATTGGGCCCCGTCAATTCGAAGCAGCGGGATTCAATTCATCGGCACGCACCGTCGTTTGAAGAACAAGCAACCGAGCTCGAAATGTTTGAAACAGGAATCAAGGTTATCGATCTGATTCAACCCTTTAAGCGCGGCGGCAAAATCGGACTATTTGGCGGAGCCGGAGTTGGCAAAACGGTCTTGATTCAAGAGCTCATCACAAATATCGCAACTGAGCACAGCGGTTATTCGGTATTTGCAGGTGTCGGCGAGCGAACGCGTGAAGGTAATGATCTCCTTCGCGAATTTGTCGAATCAAAAGTTATTTCGTACGGTGAAGAATTTCTTCGCAACTTCGAAGAAACCGGCGAATTTGATATGGCGAAAGTCGATAAAACTGCCTTGAAAGATTCGAAGGTGGCTTTGATTTACGGACAAATGACAGAACCTCCGGGCGCGAGACTTCGTGTTGCGCTTTCGGGTTTGACGGTTGCTGAATATTTCCGGGATCAGGGGAACGACGTTCTCTTCTTTATTGATAATATTTTCCGGTTTACCCAGGCCGGTTCGGAAGTTTCCGCACTTCTTGGGCGTATGCCGTCAGCGGTTGGGTATCAACCGACACTCGCATCAGAAATGGGAGAGATGCAGGAGCGAATTACTTCAACAAAAACAGGCGCAATCACATCGATTCAGGCAGTTTATGTTCCAGCAGATGACTACACAGATCCAGCTCCGGCGACGACATTTGCTCACCTTGATGCGGTAACTGCACTTTCGAGACAGATTGTTGAGCTTGGAATTTATCCGGCGGTCGACCCGCTTAGTTCGAACTCGACAATTCTAACTCCGGAAATTGTTGGTGACGAACATTATGACACCGCGCAGACGGTCAAGAGAATTTTGCAGCGGTACAAGGACCTGCAGGATATTATCGCAATTCTTGGACTCGATGAATTGAGCGAGGACGATAAGTTGACTGTTTCGCGAGCCCGTAAGGTTCAGAGGTTCTTTTCCCAGCCTTTCTTTGTTGGTGAGCAGTTTACCGGGATTCCGGGTAAATACGTTAAGGTCGAAGACACGATCAAAGGTTTCCGTGAGATCATCGAGGGCGAATGCGACGAAATGCCCGAGCAGGCATTTTATATGGTTGGAACTATTGAAGAAGCTCGCGAAAAAGCCAAAAATATGACGGCTTCTGCGTAAAATTTTGTGACTCTGAGCGTCAGATTATGATCAATTTAGAAATTGTTACCCCGGAGAAAATGGTTGTCAATGAAAAAGTTGATACCGTACGGGTGCCGACTGCAAATGGTGAGATCGGCATCTTAGCAAAACACGCACCCCTTATCTCTACGCTAAGACCCGGTGTCTTGAGTTATTCCAAAGGCGATTCTTCCGATGAAATGTTAGTCGCAGGCGGGTTTATCGAAGTTAGTAAGGACAAAGTTTCGATACTGGCAGATATTGCCGAGCGCTCGTCAGAAATTGACGTTGTGAGTGCCAAGACGGAGCGTGAGAATGCGACGAAGATTCTTGGTGTATGGAAGGGTTCGGAAGAGGACTTTGAAGCTGAACTCGAACGTTTGGAAAAAGCGCAGGCGCGTTTGAAACTCGCGGCAAAGAATTGATTTCTTTACAAAATTTGAGAGTTAAGGAGAAGGGCGATTCGCTTTTCTCTTTTTTTATTGGTGCTATAATTTCAAAAACTATTTAGTTCACTTAGCTAGAAAATGATTTTCCACAATTCAGTTCCGCCTTTAGATCGAGAACGAATCCGCGAAGCGCTACAAGATATAAAGTTGTATGGCGATAGATTCCAGAATGAGACTGCGAGGTTTATCGAAGACACGGAAATCTTAATTTTTCTTGATATCGCGAAAAAGGTGGGCGGATCGGGAAGCGTTCAGCTAACCAACGCGGCTCGCGCCAGGAATGCCGTAAACGCCGGAAATCTTGAAGTTTTCGAGGCGGCGAAATATATTAGGTTAAACATCGCCCGCGAAACTATCGACACCGGCGGGCAGCGCGGAATTGAAGGAACGTTTGTCCATGAAGGTAAACACGCGCGTGATTTTGCATTGATGCTTTCAAGTTTTTCAAAGGGCGACAAACGAAAAATTTTCAATCCTTCCGCTTTTCAACGCGAATATTCGGCTCACCTGACATCCGCGTTTTATCTGATGCGGCGCGGGGGTGAATACAGTGACGAAGGGCTTTCTCTAGGACTTCTATATCAGGATGAAGGAAAACTTCGGGTTAACAAAAAAGGAATTCTTTCGCGTCTTAAGAAAAACTACGGCTTGACCCGGGACACTCCCGGCGGATTTCTTAACGAATGTTCGAAACCGAAAATTTGTTTTCCGCGAAAGAAATTTCTTGGAATATTTTAGATGAAACTCTCGATAGACACTCCGCTTATTGATCTCTATTCTCACCAAATCGCAAACTTATCGAGCGCGATGTCGAGAAAATTAGCGGCAGCTGTCGCAAGCTATGCCGGGAAAACCGATCTTACCAAAGCAATCGTAGAAGACCTTCTAAATTATTTTCCGATGCGCTATGAAGACCGCTCAAATATGATGCCGATCGACGAACTTTATGATGGCCTTGAAGCTTCAGTAGAACTATACGTAAGGGTTTCGGGAGGCTTTCGGGTCGGGAAAAATCGGTCCAAAAAAGCGCCGCCGCTTTACATCTTTGAAATCACCAGTAGCGATGCAGAGAGAACGCAAAAACCCGTAGTTGTTTGGTGGTTTGTTTCGGGTAAAAGTGCAAATCATATTGTCCGATATTGGACCGAGCGATTTATACGCGGAACTCGCTTTGTCGCTTATGGAAAGTGGGAATGGGATGCCAGACGAAATACTTTTGCGTTAAAATTAAACAAGCCGGACGAACTGGAAATCCTCCCCACCGAGAAGGATTTAGATAATTTCGGTTTGTTTGAAGAAGCTGCTTCCGGCTCTGAAACCTTTACAGAAGCGAGATCTACAATTCGGAGTATCGATAAAAAGAGCGAAGAAGAAAGCATTGAATCAGATATTGAAACTCCCGAGCTTGCGATGGTTCATGTCGGGAGATGTGTGCCAATATACCGAAAACTTGGACCTTTTCAAACAAAAAGACTTCGCGAAATCATATACATCGTTTTAGACAACCTTGATAAACGGACGATCCGTGAAACCCTGCCGGAAGACTTATGTGAACGCCGGTCCTTGATCTCCCGAGGAGATGCCTTGACGCAGATACATTTTCCTCCTGATGATTCAAGTCTCATCGAGTATGCTGCGTTTCGAAGTAACGCTCAAAGACGGCTCATTTTCGAGGAGTTTTTTCTTGTTTCATTCGCACTTCAGCACCGTCGAGGTGAGCGAATTGAGGAACCGAAAGGCGCAAAAATCCGAATTACTAAAGCGGTTCAAAAACGGATCAACAAACTGTTGCCGTTCGAGCTTACTCGTGCGCAAGTTCGTGTGATCGAATGTGTTCTGCAAGATATGGCTTCGGATTCTCCGATGAATAGACTTGTTCAGGGTGATGTCGGAAGCGGAAAAACTATTATCGCGTTTCTGGCGATGTTTGCAGCAATGGAAAATGGCTACCAAGCCGCGCTAATGGCGCCGACAGAAATTCTCGCCGACCAGCATGCAAGAAACGCAAAGATTCTATTTGAATCGACACCGTATACAGTAGGTCTGCTTGTCGGAAGCTTGAAGGCGGCACAAAAGAGAAAGGTTCAATCTGATATAAAAGAGGGGAATATTAATGCGATCATAGGCACTCATGCGGTGATTCAAGACGCTGTTGAGTTTGATAAACTTGGTTTGGCCGTAATTGATGAGCAGCATCGTTTTGGTGTTTTGCAAAGAGCCCAACTTAAAGAAAGCGGCTATAACCCGGATATTTTGGTTATGACGGCGACACCGATACCTCGGTCGCTTGCGATGACGGTTTATGGTGACCTTGATGTGTCGGTAATTGATCAACTACCTCCCGGGCGAACTCCCGTAAAAACTGTCGTAGTCGGGGAAGATCAGCGAAAAGGCGTTTACAAAGGTATCGAACGGGAGATTGATCTTGGACGTCAGGCTTATATTGTTTATCCGTTGATTCAAGAGTCTGAAAAAATGGATCTAAAAGCTGCTACAAAGATGTTCGAAGAACTACGGGATAATATTTTTCCGGAGCTCAAGATCGGGCTGCTGCACGGCAAAATGAAAACTGGCGAAAAGGACGAAGTGATGGCAAAATTTGTTTGCGGGGAAATCGATGTGCTTGTTTCCACAACAGTGATCGAAGTAGGAGTAGACGTTCCCAATGCGTCATTAATGATCATCGAACACGCGGAGAGATTTGGACTATCGCAATTACATCAACTTCGTGGTCGGGTTGGGCGTGGAGCGGAACAATCTTTTTGCGTACTGTTGACCGAAGACAAGAAAACCGCGGTTGCAAAAGAACGGCTGGGAATTATGGAAAAAACTTCGGACGGATTTTTGATTGCCGAAAAGGATCTGGAAATTCGAGGTCAAGGAGATATTCTCGGCACGCGACAATCCGGGATTCAGACATTTAAGATTGGAAATATCGTTAGAGATCTGGAGATTTTGGAAATAGCGAAGCTCGAAGTAGAAAGTTTTATCAGTGACAAGTCCTCCGGACAAACTGACAGCCTAATTGAGATGATAAGGTCTGATCCTCGTTTTCAACTTGCGGGTATCGCTTGAAAATAAGAATTAATTGCCGTGGATGAAAAAAAAATTTGAACTTTAGGTCGGATATATTTTATATTTGGTGTATGCGCTTTTTGCTTTTTCATCCGCGAATTGGAAAAGCTAATTATATTTTGGAATTCGCATAACGATTCCTCCCATCATTGGTCATGCATTCCTAAAACTTGCTTGATTTCGCGTTCCGTAAAGGAAGGTATCCGCAAGTAGCAAAATACAATAGAACAAGGGAAGGAAAATGGACGACCGACGACACGCAACAGCAAGAGCAAAACCTCGCAGGGATGAAAACTCCTCGGAAGAACAGGGTGAGAAGCCTCAACGAAGACGACGATATAGCACCGATAACGAACAATACTCGTCGTCTCGCAACACGCATGGCGGGCGCAGAAACCCAGGATCGAGAGGCGGCAAAGATATTCGTTCTAATAAGCGTTTAAATCCAAAAGATAAAAAGAAACCGAGCTGGAAAAAAGACGTGCCGCCGGCGCGGATAGTTTCGGATATGCAGGTTACTGATGGAAAGCACCGTGGCAAGTATTTACAAACCTCCGCGTCGCCAAAAATCAAACCAACGGCGAGAAAAATTAGAGAAATCCTGTTTCGGATACTTTATCGCCAAGTAAGAGCAGGAAGATTTCTAGATCTTTGCGCGGGTGCAGGAACAATGGGAATCGAAGCAATTTCGCGCGGTGCGCTTATCGGAACATTTGTCGAGCGTTCTGCAAGAATGTGCAGCTTTGTAAGGAAGAATCTCGAGAACTTGAGCATCAAGGAAGGACATTGCGAAGTTTTCGAAATGGAGGTT
>JBGTGX010000066.1:0-11511 GCA_041746475.1 Pyrinomonadaceae bacterium
GGCACGAAACTTACGTATATGCCGTTTATATTTCAGGCGGTCTCAAACGCGCTTCGAGAATTTCCCGTGGTAAACGCGCAGGTTTCGGGCGATCAAGTCATCTACAAAGGCGATATTAATCTGGGAATAGCGGTTGCGCTCGATTGGGGATTGATCGTTCCCGTCATAAAACGCGCAGATTCGCTTTCGCTAGCAGGATTGGCGCGATCTGCAAATGATCTTGCTGATCGTGCGCGAACGAAAAAACTTTTGCCGGACGAAGTTTCTGGTGGAACTTTTACGATAACCAATCCTGGGGTTTTTGGTGGACTCTTCGGAACCCCGATAATTAATCAACCACAGGTTGCGATTCTTTGTGTGGGTACAATCGAAAAACGGCCGAAGGTTTTAACGACACCCGAGGGCGATGATGTGATCGCGATTCGGCAAATGGCATACTTTGCTCTGACCTTTGACCACAGGATCGTAGATGGTGCGGATGCTGAAAAATTCCTTTCCTTTATGAAGAATTATCTCGAGACAACAGAATTTACCTTGTAAGACGTCGTTTTGGTGAATGGTGGAAAAAATTTCGGGTTGATGGTTTTTAAATAGGCAGGTCCAAAATCTGCCGATTACAATAAACCCAAATTTCGCTGTTATTTGAGAAGAGATCCGAAAAATTATCGTCGTTTTAATGAACGTGGTTTTATCTTTCTGATTTTTTTTCGGATTTGCTGACAACCTATCATCGGGGTTAAGACGTCAAAAGAAACTGTTCCACCTAATAATTAAGTTATTGACAATTAACAATTTTTCAAGCTAAGACTAAAGAGGAGTTAAAATTATGCTTCGTAAAATAAAAAAACTGCAACTTTTAATATCTTTGGCTGCACTATTAATGACCGTTGGGATTTCAGCGGTTTCCGCCCAAGATCAAGTAAGAACATTAGTAAACGGACAAAAATATACAATCGAAGGGGTCGTTGTCGCAATAAATGACGATGCCTTTCTGCTGCTCGATAAAACGGGCGTCGCAACCAAGGTGGTGCTTACTCCGAGTGCAAGCATCAAATCAAACAGCTTCTGGGGTGGCGGTGATCGCTATTCGGATGCGAGCTTGATTCGCGGATTAAACCTAAAAGCAGAAGGCCGCGGTGCCGGAGATGGTTCTTTGGCTGCTTCGAAAATTCGTTTCGACAAGAGCGATTTGGAAGTCGCACAATCAATCGATAGCCGCGTCGGCCCAGCTGAGGATCGAATTACAAAGACCGAACAGAACGCTGAAAGACTTTCGGGTCAAATCGACGAGTTGATGGCTATTTCAAACGCTGCGAAAGGTGGTGCAAAAGCCGCGCAGGAAACTGCAGATGCTGCAGTTGAAGGCGTAAATGCTACGAATCAAAGGATCTCTGATCTCGATAATTACGTAGTACAATCGACTTCGACCGTGAATTTCCGTGTCAGTAGTTCGACACTATCCCCTGAAGCAAAAGCCGAACTGGATAATGTTGCGGCCACAGCTCTGACGCTTCGCGGATACGTTATGGAAATTACCGGATTTGCTTCTGCAGATGGTAATTCGGCCGCCAACAAGCGCTTGAGTGAACGACGTGCGAGAGCTGTTATCGATTATCTTGTGATGAATCATAACATCCCACTTCGCAGAATTGGTCAATCATACGGCTACGGAGAAACACAAGCTGTTGCTGACAACTCGACTCGTGAAGGACGCGCGGAAAATCGTCGTGTTGAAGTTAAGTTGTTAGTAAGCCGCGGATTGAATCAAAACGTTGAAGTCCGCAAGGCTGACGACGGAACGGACGAATAATTCGCAACCGAATTTAGGGGCTTATAGGAGTTGAAGAGACAATCTATTTTTTAACTCCAAGCCCCGTTTCTCGCTTTTCACAATTTCCTAAACAAGTTTCCGATCCTCACGTAGAAACCAATGTTTAACGACTTTCCTGAGGTAACAAGATCGTGAAATTTAATCGCTTCCTTATTCCATTTGCGTCGATCCTATTCTTCGTTTCAGCCACGATTTCTCAGACTCCCGTTGGCACACCTCCACCTCTAATCGTCGAAGATAAAAGCGTCCTAAAAATCGAATCACGGCTTGTGATGATCCCGGTTTCAGTAACAGACGGCATCGGCAACCCCGTAAAAGGATTGAGTATCGAGAATTTCCAGGTAAAAGAGGAGAACCGAACGCAAGTGATAACAGACGTTGCTCCGGCAGAAAAAATCCCTTTGGAGATTGCTTTGCTTTTTGATATTTCTGCGAGCACGGATCCGATGTTCAGGTTTGAACAGGAAACGGCCGCAAAATTTCTTCAGCAGGTAATGCGGCCTGAGGATCGGGCGACAATTTTTACGATCGGCGAAACTCCCGTAATGGTTCAAAATCGAAACATCGCTTTTCGCTCAATTGAAACGATTCAAAGTATCAAACCGACAATGCAGTTCACCGCTTTTTACGACACCGTAAAGGCGGCCGCCAAATATTTACTTCTAAATGCGCCCCTAAAGAGCCGGAAGGTTGTAATCGCAATTACGGATGGTGAAGACACCAGCAGCATTGGCGTAAAACAAGGATTCTCTGAGGTTTACCAGGTGCTCAGCAAGCGAGTTGAACCACTCACCGCAGATGAACAAAGAAAACTTTTTGTTGAAAAGCGGGATGAAATTCGGGGTCGCGAACAAACAAGTACGCTGAGAGATCTACAAAATGCCGACGCGGTATTCTATTCGATAAATCCGGCCGGCAGCTCGTTTGAGCTCAATACTATGAGCAAATTTGGTCAAAGCAATATGCAGCGATTCGCCGATGAAACTGGCGGCGCGGCATTTTTACCAAGCTTTTTACCTGTCGAGCTGAAGAGTGAGTTTGAAAGTGAAACAAATAAACAAAAAAATATTCAAATGCTCGAGAAGATCTTTACCATGCTGAGGAACGAACTTCAGGCCCAATACCTTGTACAATATTATTCAGACGGCGAGTATCCTGCAAGCAAGTTTATTCCGGTCGATGTAAAGGTTAATCTAAATCTACCGCAAGGCTTAAAGGTGCGTTCGCGTGAGGGTTATTTCGTAAAACAGCAGTAGCTTTATGTCTCACTTCTCGAGAATTTTTTTCGGATCATTTAGTTAAGGCTATTCTCCCCTGAACTTCCTGCGGCTGATCATTTGGATAAGCGATATCCCCCATTATCATTTTGGGATCCTCGATGTTATTGGGTTCGATTTCTCCTATAATTGCGTTATTTGGCACCGTCTGAGGAGTTTCAACCGCAATTGCTCCCATGATGACAGGATCCGGATCAGACTTTGATAAGTAATTCGTTATGCCAATTCCGCTAACCGTCGCCAGAAAAATAGACGCTGTCGCAGTCCAAAATCTCGACACATTTTTCTTAAACGCCTTCCAACCAACCGGGCAATCTTTTGTTATCACAGTTCCATCCGCTCGGCGGTAAAATCTTGCACACAAACGCCCTTCTGCGTTCATTATCAGATTTTCAGCGTCTTGCTTAGTCATCTCGGAAAGGTTGTAGACATTCATCCTGCATTCGCCGCAATGACGCTGACGGATGTTGCCGTACATCTCATCCCAATTTGCTGAACAGGGGGAGGCAACGCTGATGTTGTTTAGTGGATTTGTGAACTTCGACATAAAAAACTCCTTCGCTTTTTGGACTCGCAACTGGTGCGTTTGTTCCTAAATGAACGGAGGATATTTGGGTTCTTGCAACATATTCACATATTGCCCTCTTTTTTGGGGATACCGCGAATTCGCACAAGTGTTTTGGGAATTTCAGCAAAATCTTAGGAAGAGTTTGCGTTAACTGAATAATTCTAAACGGAAAGGTGCCCATCTACTCAGAGTAGCTATTCTTTTTTTACAAACGAAGATCAGATCAAAAGTCCCCTATCACAAATCTAACGCCGCTACCGCCAACGGATCAATAATCCGATTCTTCTAGACGTCTGTAAGGAATACCCAATTTTCGCAGAGCGGATTGAAGCTCGTCTGTTGCGATCGTATCCACGCCCTCAAAATCTACGCCACGTGGCATTAAATTATAAATTGCCTCATAAACATTATATTTCTCGTCATCGCTGATAGCCAAAATCTCGATTTCGTTCTCAACTAATTTCTTGTCGATCCTATTATTTTCAGGTACGTAAGGAATACTGATATAAACCATTTCTTACTCCAATTTTTCAGGCTTTTGAATCTTCGGAATTTTCACCAAATTTTCATCGACAAGCTTGCATAGCGGCCGTCCATTAATATTTTGCAAAGTTGCGAATTTTTTCTTGTTTTCAATAATTTCAACGTTTGTTCGGTTCATTTCTGTGAACCGAAACAATTCGGTGCAAGTTTTCAATTCTCATTTCATTAAACCTCAGGTTAAAAGCCTTGGCCAAGAAAGCCGCTGTTATGAAAAGAGTTTTAGAGAATTTTTCATACTCCCAAAATCGACTGAAAATGGATACTACTTACCAACACGGAATCGTTTAATTAGAATAAGTTATCTATAATATCATCAATTGAAAATACTTGATCAAATAAGCTATCAATAAGTAGTGGTTCAGCTTGAATTATAAAACAAATCGAGCAAAAGCCTGCTGAGTCAAAAAAACCTCAACGTTTTTTGTTTTTGGAACCTGCCTTGTTAAAGTCAGCGAAGATAACAAGAAACACCTAATTTAAACGCTTTCATTTTCCCTATCTACAAAAGAATATGGTCAAAAAGCATCACATATAGATCAAGAATCTTGAAGACTCTTTTGCCGACGATATTTATGAGTAACAGGTCTTCTTCGTCCGACTCCGATGGCATTCTTCGAGACGATCAAAGTCGGTGGAAGTTGGCGGCGTTTGAATTCGTTTGCCGGCGACTCGACCTTATTGAGCAGTGAATAAACCAGATCGGAGTCATGCCCTATTTTGATGATCTCGGTTGGCGAGAGCTTAGTTTCAAAATAAAGCTTGAGCACCGGATCCATTATTTCGTACGGAGGCAGACTATCGGAATCGAATTGGTCTGGCGCTAGCTCGGCAGACGGAGCTTTTTCGATGATCGCGTTTGGGATCACTTCCCTTCCGGCTG
Organism: Pyrinomonadaceae bacterium; assembly: GCA_041746475.1. Taxonomy (GTDB): domain Bacteria; phylum Acidobacteriota; class Blastocatellia; order Pyrinomonadales; family Pyrinomonadaceae; genus Aridibacter. The sequence continues at coordinate 5,100 of JBGTGX010000066.1, forward strand.
ATTCATTTATCTGCCTGGAGATTGCATAGGCTTCTGTTTTTAATACATCGCCGATCACTGCGAGTCCACCGTTTGTATCTCCGTAGAGCGTGCAGTATCCGACGGCGAGTTCCGACTTATTTCCGGTTGCTAAAACGAGTCTGCCTTCCGCATTTGAGATCGCCATGAGGATCAAACCGCGAATCCGCGATTGCATATTTTCCGCCGCTAAGTTTTCGCCGCCTTTTTTGGGTTTTTGAAATTCGAGCTGTTCCAGTAGTACTTCAAACGCTTCCGAGATGGGTTCGATCCGCGATTCGCAGCCCAAATTGGCGATGAGCTTTTCGGAATCTTTGATGCTTCCTTCAGATGAGAAAGGCGACGGCATCATTACGCAGAGAACATTTTCCGCGTCCAAAGCCTCCGAAGCAAGAGCAGCCACGAGCGAAGAATCAATTCCGCCGCTCAAACCCAAAACTGCCTTTTTAAACCCATTCTTATGCGCATAATCACGAATTCCCAATACCAATGCACGTCGTATAGTTTCAACTTCGTTGCCTGTAATCCCGCGCGAATCCGGTTTTCGAGCGTCTAGTTCGACAGTTTCAACAAATTCCTCAAATGCTTTCGCCTGCAGAATGATGTCGCCTTCTTCATCGGCGATTAAACTCGCACCATCAAAAATTATTCCATCATTTCCCCCGACAAGATTAACAAATACGATCGGAATTCTCTGATCCTTGGCGCGATGAGCAACCATATCGCACCGTAGTTTTATCTTGCCCTTATTGAATGGCGAGGCGTTTACCGAAACGATCAGATCCGCTCCTATTTCGATCAATTCATTGGTCGGATCATCATCATAGAGCCGTTCACGCCAAAAGGTTTTGTCGTTCCAAAAATCCTCGCAAACAGCCACACCTATCTTGACGCCGTCTATTTCAAAAAGTCGTCGTTTTTCTGATGGTTCAAAATATCTCGGATCATCAAAAACATCATATTCGGGCAGAAGCGTTTTATCCGCAAAACCCAAAAGTTTGCCATCGTGCATAACTGCAGCGGAATTGAAAAGCCGGCGTCCCTCATTCTCATCGTTTCTGCGGATCGTCCCTAAAATCGCCGTAATTCCTTGGGTCGCCGCAACAATTTCGCCAAGCGGTATTTCGCAATCACGAATAATATCATGGTCTTGAAACCAATCCTGCGAAGTGTACCCATGTATCGCAAGTTCAGGGAAAACGACGAGATCCGAACCATCCGACTTAGCTTTTTCGATAGAGCGCAGAATTCTTGATACGTTTCCGGCAATATCACCATTAGTGGTGTTGATTTGCGCGATTGTTACTTTCATCTGCAAAAATCTTATTTGAGAAGGGATTGGTAATCAAATTAATAGAAGCGTTGTTTTGGTGAACCTAATACTCGCAATCGTTTCCGGCTATTTTGCACTCTCGCTTTTCTTAATCATAGTGAGTCGATTGCCGCGTTTGTTGTAAGAGACCTTGTCCATAATGTTGTATATAAACATCACTCCGCGTCCCGAAGTTTTAAAGATATTTTCGGGGTCTGTAGGATCCGGAATGGCGGTAACGTCAAAACCTTCGCCTTCATCTTCTATAGTAAAACTCGCTTTTTTGGGTGATATCTTTACTGAAATTCTTACTGTCTTGCTCTTGTCGAATTTGTTGCCGTGCTTCACTGCATTCACAAATGCCTCATCGAGAGCAACGAAAAGATTCGATTTTTCCGGTCTTACAACTCCGAGTTTTTCAACCCTCTTCATTAGATAACCCAAAATGTCATGCATTATGGAAATAATACTTGGCACCTCGAAATCAATTCGCTCCGTGCGGGTTTTCATCACTTCCTGCCGATCAATAAATTTCGCTTTGTAATCTAACGTCGTTTTAACGAGCTCATTTATTTCGTTTTCGTCAAAATTTTCGCTGGGATAATTGGCGAGGCAAATCTTAAAGAATTTAATCGTGCGGCGAGGCTTTTTTCTGAGAGGCTTTGGCAAACATGGCAACACCTGATTACCGTCCGGTTCGCCGACGAGATTTTCCCCGTCCAAATCAGTTATTACCATATCGAATTTTTCATTTTCTGAAATCGCAACCGCCGAAGCCCGATCCTCGCAGATTCTAATTCCATGTCCGAGCGCGCGAAACTCATCTATCAAAGCCGCGGCTAGATCGTCGTGGTCATCTATAATCAAGATTTTTCTGGGCATTCTTTAGTCCGGTTTTATTTAGTCGAGCTTCGATAAACAATCTGCGTAGCGAATCGTCGCGAATAAACTACGGTAAGATGGTGTCTAGTGTTGCATATAATATCGAAATTGGGTTTCATTTCCTAACGATGATAAAACAAAATCACCAACTTCCATACAGTGTGTCTGAATTTTCGCAACTGACCCACTATTCGTTTTCAAAACGCTTGATGATCTATCTTGCGGATCTGGGACTTTTTTTTGCGATGAAAATCATCGGTTCGAGTCTTCGTTTTGAAGTCGCCGGATGGAAGGGAGCTTCGAGACCGGGTTGGGAAAGTTTCAAATCTGCCTATAAAAACCGACCGACCACGGTAAATGCATTTTGGCATGATCGAATCTTCCTGACAACATTTTTTTGGCGGAACAAGGGACACGTCGCGCTCGTTTCTAAAAGTTTTGATGGTGAATACATAACGCGGGTCGCACAACGATTTGGACACGGAATTGTCAGAGGTTCATCGACCCGCGGTGGCTCGAAAGCGTTTAAGAAACTGGTAGAACTTATTGAGTTGGGACATCCGGCGGCGATGACGGTCGATGGTCCGAAAGGACCGCGTCACGAGATAAAAATGGGGGTACTTTTACTTGCCAAACAAACCGGTGTTCCGGTAATCCCGATTTCCGCACATGCGAAAAGATATTGGACTCTGAAAACCTGGGACAAGCTTCAAATTCCGAAGCCGTTTACAAAAGCGAAAGTTTTCATCGGCGAACCGCTTTTTGTTGCCCCCGATTCGGATCGTAAAGACTTGCAACACCTGCGCGGAGAATTGAAAAGAAAACTTGACGAATTGGTCTTGCTTGGTGAACAATGGCGGGATAGCAATAACTAACATTTGCATACCCTGCCCCGAAAATCATTGCGACAAATTTTGAGTTTCGTATTGTTGCTTAACTGAGTTTAATATTTTAGAAAATGATCATTTGCTGCGGCAAAGATTATGATTAGAGATTAAGAAACTAACATATTTAGTTTACAGGAGAAGGAAAATGGCTCTTTTTGATTCGATTATTAGTGAGGCGAGTGAGAAGTTTGACTTGGGCGACAAAGCCGGAACCCTGCTTTCCGCGTTGTTAGCGTTAATGACAAACCAGGAAACGGGTGGTTTCGGTGGATTTGTCAGCCGATTTAATGATGCGGGATTGGGCGATACGGTTACATCCTGGATTACCGGGGGCGATAACGCAGCGATTTCCGATGAGGAAGTTAAGACCGCGATTGGGAGCGAAACTGTCGGTGTAATAGCTGAGCAGGTCGGGATTCCGGAAGATAAAGCGACCTCTGCGATCGCATATATGCTGCCGCAAGTGGTCGATAGGTTAACGCCCGATGGCGAAGTTCCTAATGATGAAAGCCTGCTTTCAAGTGTCGGAGGAACATTTGCGGGAGCGGCTGGAGTTGCCGGTGCGACCGCTGGAGGTGCAGCAGAAGCAACCGGAGATACGGAGAGCGCCGTATCGGGAAAAGTTAATGATGCCTTTGAAAATGTCGGTGAAGCCTTTGACGGTGACGGCGATAATTCGATCTTGAAATGGCTGCTTCCTCTGCTGCTGCTTGGGCTGTTGCTGCTACTCGGATTCTGGTTCTGTAGAGGGAATCAAGTAGCGACAACTACCAACGAAAATACCAATACAAATGTAAATGCCGGCGAAACTGTGACGAATGTAAATGCTGGCGAAACTGCGACAACACCGGAGGGCGAAGTTAACTCTTCGGACATCCCGGATAATAAAGACGAAGTCAGAAAATTGACGGAGGTATCGCTTCCGGACGGCACCAAGCTTCAGGCTTTTCCGGGCGGTATTGAGGATGAGTTGGTCAAATTTCTTCAGTCTGATGATTACAAAAACGCGACTCCCGAGGAATTGAAGGATAAATGGTTTGATTTTGACGATTTGAATTTTAAATCCGGAACGACCGAACTTGTTCCTGAATCGCAGCGTCAGCTTGAAAACGTTGTAGCAATTTTGAAGGCATTCCCCGATGTCAAGCTCAAGGTCGGCGGTTATACTGACAAAAAAGGCGACGATGCCGAGAACAAGAAACTTTCTGATGAGCGGGCTAAAGCGGTTAAAGCGGCGCTTGAAAAGGAAGGTGTCGGAGCGCAGGTTCCGGAAGCCGAAGGATACGGCGAGGAGTTTGCCAAGGTCGACGAAGCTTCGTCTGACGAAGAACGAGCATCCGACAGAAAGACTTCAGTTCGGTTACTTAAGTAATTAATTGAGAACTTTAGCACGATAAGAGCGGTTCGCTGGGAACCGCTCTTTGTCATTCAGGTTGCGGTGTCAAATCTTATTGATGATGTGATCTTACACCGCTTACTTTTGAGTCGATATTCATCGTTAAAATTTCGTTATGAGAATTCCACTTGGCTATGGAAAAACGGAGATTGATTTTGAATATGATCCGGATCAATTTCAGATTCTGGGCACCGAAGATTCATTGATACCGCTTTCTGATCGCCAAATCGGCGAAAAGCTTGATAATCCCATTGGGAAGAATTTTGAAGAGACCATCAAACCGGGCGAAACGATTTTGATCGTCGTACCGGATGCGACGAGAGAAATAGGCTGCGGACAAATTATAAATCTTCTAGTTCGGCGCCTCATCGCGAACGGAACGATGCCGTTTTCGATCAATATAATTTTCGCGACCGGTCTTCATAGAAAAGTTACCGAAGCAGAAAAAAGTTCGATACTTACACCTTTTATCTTTCAGAGGATAAAGACTTTAGATCACGATGCTAAGGATCTGATGCAGTTTATGAGATTGGGCGAAACGACGGGTGGAATTCCCGTCGAGCTGAATCGAAAGCTAACCGAATATGATCATATCATCCTTATCGGCGGGATCAATTTCCACTATTTTGCGGGTTTTACCGGGGGAAGAAAATTAATTTGTCCGGGTCTCGCTTCTGCCCGTACGATCTCCGAAACCCACAAACTCGCCTTTGATTTTGAAAGAAAAACCCGACGCGCGGGTGTTGGGATCGCCCGACTTGCGGGAAATCCGGTTCACGAAGCTTTTGTCGAAGCCGTTAGTATGGCCCCGCCGTCTTTTTCAATTAACACGATCGTCAACAAGCGCGGGAAAATAATCGATTTGGTCGCGGGAGATTACCGCACTTCGCACGAAAAAGCGTGTTCGGCCTACGCCCAAGCAAATACAATTAGAATTTCGGAAAAACGGGATGTCGTAGTCGTAAGCTGCGGGGGCTTTCCTTATGACCTAAATATGATCCAGGCACATAAAGCGCTTGAAGCTGCAGCTAACGCCTGCAGAGATGGTGGCACCATAATTTTTCTCGCAAAGTGCGAAAACGGCCTCGGACGGGATGATTTTGTTGATTGGTTTGTTTCGGAAAATTCCAAGAAATTGGCTGAGCGGCTTTGCGAACACTACCAGGTAAATGGACAAACTGCCTGGTCGCTATTAAAAAAAGCGGAAAAGTTCGAAATAAAGATTTTTACTTATCTGCCGAAAGAAACTACCGAAAAAATGCGGATGATCAAAATTGAAGATATTTCAAAAGAAATCACCGACTCGAAAGGCGGGTACATTCTGCCCTACGGAGCAAAAATTAAAATTGAAATAGATTAATAAGATTCTTACAACGCTCTATTGGCCGTCTTTGAGGGAAAACGTTCTCGCAATCGAATCGGTCTGGTTTCTTATCAATCTAAGTTTATCTTTAAGGCCTTGAAATCGAACAACATAGATCTTAGTTGAATTAGCTCGTAAGAAATAAAAGCGACCGCTCATTGGTCTGCCTGACCTGACAAATTCGAAGTTAAAAACCCGTCCATCAAGCGCACCCCGAAAATTTTCTTCCTTACCCGCAACATAACCCGGGACAAACTGTAACTTCTGTTCTTCGTCACGGATAATATCAGAGAAAAGATCGTCAGATTTTGTTTCTATTTTTCGGATCTGAAGATGAGCATCCTGCTTATCTTTGTATATGTATTCTACGTTCGGGCTATATTCCGATGGTTTTACGACCATCGTCCAATCCTCATCGGGAAGCATGAATTCATATTCTACGTTGGGATTACTGAATTTGGTCTGCCCAATGGCTGAAATGGCCAAAAAAAATGTAATTCCGGTCAGAACCGAAAAGGAGAGTTTTGTTACTTGCATTGATATAATCCTTTTAC
>JBGTGX010000067.1:0-39652 GCA_041746475.1 Pyrinomonadaceae bacterium
TTCTTCGACGGGAGTTTTTCCGATCCGGGCCGAAACGCAAGGCGGGTTGACCGGACTAATAGTTGCTCAAGAACTCTATGACCTCCCCGAGGATTATCTCGAAACTTATCGGGATCAGGTTCGAGCGGTCACTTTAGACAACGTTCAAAAGGTTGCCAATAAATACATTGAGCCGGAAATGCTGGCAATTGTGATCGTCGGCGATGCGGACGAAGTGATTCCCCAGGCGAGCAAGTATGCGGAAAGTCTTGAGATATTCGATACTGAGGGTAATCCGAAAAAAATCGAAGACTATGAACGGGTTACCGGGCTTGAGACCGCTCAGGTCGCAGGAGAATGGGAACTCAGAGTCGAGGCAATGGGGCAAAAACTTCCGGTCACTTTGATCTTGACGCAAAATGGTGATGCCGTTTCGGGTAAACTTGAATCGATGCTCGGAGAAGGCGAAATAATCGATGGCAAGGTTACCGGGAATAGCTTTTCCGCTGTAGCGAAAACGGAATTTCAAGGCCAGGGAACGGAACTTGGCATAAAAGGGAAGATCGAGGGAAATTCGATGACAGGAACAATGTCAAATTCGATGATTCCAATGCCTATGGAATTTTCAGGAAGCCGTAAGTAGTGGCTCTTAATTTCTTGTACACAAAATTTCTGACACGCCCAGATGCTCACATGGAATACCATCTTTTTCCTGGTTGCAAAAGAAATTAACCGAGATCCAGCGAGATCAGGGCGATCGCTGCGCCTGTCGGATCCGTAATAACACCAAAACGCCCGGTACCGGGAATATCAGTCGCCGGCACAACGATGTTTCCTCCGATCTCTGTCGCTTTTGCAAGCGATGCATCGATATCATCAACCGATACATAGGAAAGCCAATGCGGTGGAACGCCTTCCATCTCGGGCGGAGTTTTGTACATACCGCCAAACTGTTTTCCGTTATCAAGTTTTATCTCCGCATATTGCATATCGGTTGAATCACTTTCCGAATATTGCCAGCCGAATAGCTCGTTGTAGAAAGACTTACAGGTATCCGGATGGCTTGTGGAAAGTTCGTTCCAACAAATTTCGCCGTGTTTGGGCATTTCCATGCGCTCTGTGGCTGCTGATTCTGACATTTCTTTTCTCCTTGTTTGGTCTCTTACGCGCTCGTTGAGTCTACGGTTTCAGCCAATGGCGCGTTAGTTACTACCGACTTGATACCGTTTTCCATTCCGTCAACTGATTTATACATTTGACTCCTTCCAATTTCTAGACCATTTGCCGCTTTTAAAACAAAATATGGGTCACCGCTCGCCGATTCCCTGCGCACAAAGCGACTATCATCTACGCCGTTTGTACGAACCGACTCGATCCCGTTTTCCGCGGAAGCTTTAGTTTCGTACATTTGGCTGGATAAAATTATCTCTCCGTTTCCGGCAACGAGGTTAAAATGAAATTTTCCATTCGATGCCGTTTTTATTTCAAACTTTTCTGCCATTATTCTTTCCTTTCTAAAAGTTAACTTTTGGGGAGAAAAGAATATCACGTCATTTAGATAAAATGAAAATAATTGAATTATCCTTAATGTGAGGATCGAGTTGTGAAATTAGGATACTGTTGCCTTTAACTGGAGAAAACAGGACGGTCACATTCACAACTCAATCTTAAGTACGTCGCAAGATCACGTTAACCGGCACGGCGGATCTGTGTCCTTCTTGTTGGCTTAATATCTTGTAAATGAGTTATTAAGCTCGACGCCGCACTTTTAGACAATTCACCAATACCGCAATTCATGTGCGTTTTGCTTTCCTCATCTGCGTTAAGGCGAAGCTCGTTGGAAAGCGCTTTGATCATGCCCAGCTGCTTCGCCGTTACCATGTCCGAGAGTGACTTTGCCAACGGATCAGCAGGGAAAGCGTTGACGTGTTTCGAACTGGAAAAAGTGACCGCCCTCCCGGTTTGTGACTCCTTTTTCCGGTAAAGATTCCGAGCAACACCGAATTTGACGGCCGCACGTTTTAGTGCGTCGTGCTCGGCTTTCTTAATTCCGGATTCGCTTTCTGCAAAACCCGTTCCGATGCCTTGACGGGTAATTCCATCGATCGTTATTGCAACTGTTACGGTAATAATTTTTGCGATCTGTTTGATGTCCTTTATTTCGTGCGTCCAAGAAGGTGCAGTAAGATCTAAAATGTCAGCCACTGTGTGCCATTCGACGTAATCGACCATCTGCACGTTTCCATTTCGATCCCGCCATCCTTCGCGCTTCTTCACCAAATTCGGGCTGAGATCCTTGCGAAGGACTTTTAATTTCGAAGGGAAACCTAAAACATTATCAATAGCTTCGATTTGTTTTGCGTCGTCCGCTAAATTCATATCATTTCTCATTTCTCTATCCTCTTGTTTTTTTAAGATGACCCGGCCTGGTTTTCACTGCATTTATTATCTTTACCCGTTAGATAAATTGTTCAACCGTGTCTTTCTTCTGTTCGCAGTGACCGGGCCGTCACAACTCAGTATGTCCCATCTGTGAAACAATGTATCATAGTGATATTTATGTTGCAAGTATGAAACATAGTGTTGCATTTAAAAAAGAAGTGTGGTACGTTGTTTTACAGATAGCACAAAGAGCAATTTTAGTTACTCATCCGATTTACAAAATGTAAGCAAGTGGAGAATAAAATGGCAAAGAAAACAAAAAGCGAGAGTTTAATAAGCACAATCGAATTGGGTCGAGCGATAAAGAGACGGAGAGAGGAATTGGGGTTGAGTTTGCGGGATGTCGCAGATAAAACATCGGTTTCCGCTTCCACGCTTTCTCGAATCGAAAACGGAACGGGGAAGCCGGACGCAGATAACATTGCGCGTCTGACAGGTTGGCTTGATGTGCCGATTGACCGGGTGATGACACACGGGAAGACGAAATCAGTTGAACCGGTGGTTTATTATCCCCACGAGAAAACGCCGGAGATCGTTGAGGCGCATTTGCGTGCTGATAAGAACCTATCGCCAGAAACTGCAAAGGCGCTTTCGGAACTTTTCAGGGTCGCCTATTCTCAATTTAGCGGTTCGGAAAAGAATAAGTAGTTTTCGGCGAGCCTACGATTTAAGAATAACTTGAGGTGAAAATGGAAAAAGTTTCTAGCTTATCAAATATACAAATTTACCAACGGTCAGAGGGGACTCCGACTTTGATTGATACGACATTTGTGCTTTTCTTTTTGGCGGTCGATATTGGACAGAATCTGGGAAGATTCGGTTTTGACACTGCGATCTTCTTGATCGTTTTGGCGCTTGTCGCTATTTTTCCGTTTTTTATGGCCGAGAACAATATATCCTTAGGTAAATGGTTGGCTGGACGGGGTCTGATCGCGGGTTTTGCTATCTTACTCGGAGCCGTTTTTAATCAAACCTTGGGAACAGTATTCCCGGAAACCTTTAGGTTTATTCCGTTTACGCTTTTAATATTGACAGCAATGGTAAGCTGTTATGTACAGTTTTACAATTTCTTCAAATTCCGTATATCAAATTAGGCAAAAGGCGATTTACGGAAGAAACGAAAATTCACACCTGTCTCGGGAACATGTGTGAATTTTTTTATTTGGAAGCGCGTTTTAGATTTGTATGGACGCGTGCAATCAAAATCGTACACAGCGAAACACGACTCATTCCAGATCGAACATATTCAAACTGCAACCGTTTCTTTTGCAGGAAACATCAGATCCCGCATCGCTTGAAGTTGCTCACTCAATTCAAAATATTGATCTGGTAACAAGGCTTGCGCACCATCACAAAGGGCTTCCTCGGGACAAGGATGAACTTCAATGATCAGACCATCCGCACCAACCGCAACTCCTGCTTTTGCGAGCGGACTGACCATATAATTTCGGCCCGTTGCGTGAGATGGGTCGACGATTATCGGTAAATGAGTCAATTTATGAACGGCGGGAACTATCGATAGATCAAGTGTATTTCGTGCGTGAGTTCCGAAAGTTCGGATACCGCGCTCGCAGAGAATTACGTCGTAATTTCCTTCCGCCATAATGTATTCGGCAGCAAGAAGGAATTCATCCAAGGTCGCAGACATTGCGCGTTTTAACAAAACCGGTTTGCGGGTTTTCCCAACGTATTTCAAAAGGGAAAAATTCTGCATATTTCTTGCGCCGATCTGAATACAATCCCCATATTTCTCTACCAGATCAACGCCGCGTTCGTCCATCGCTTCCGTTACAATGTTCAGTCCAAATTGCCTGCGAACCTCCGCCAAAATTTCCAAGCCTTCTTCGCCTTTCCCCTGAAATGCGTATGGCGAAGTTCTCGGCTTAAAAGCTCCGCCACGGAAGAATTTCGCACCACTTTTTGACACGATTTCGGCAACTTCGAAAACCTGTTCAACGCTCTCCACCGCACACGGGCCCGCAATGATAGCTAGTTCATCCCCGCCAATCGTCGCATTTCCGACCTTGATGATCGATTTTTCAGGGCGAAGTGTTCGTGATATTAGCTTGTAGGGCTTGGTGACGCGAATAGCCTCCGCAACACCCTGTAGATTTTCAAAATGAGCCCTATCAACAGCCCCGTCATTTCCCGTTATTCCAATCGCTGTTCGGGCAGCGCCCGGCATCGGGTGAGGACGAAACCCCAATTTTTCGATAACTTCATTGACGCGATCAATATCTCGTTGAGTCGCGTCCTGTTTCATTACAATTAACATAAATTCTTTTTACTGATTATTTTTCGGTAGAACTATTTAACAACATTATACATTTGTGTCGGTTTAGAGACATGTCACCAAATACCGACTTTAAGTCTTCATTTTTTGCGCATTTCCCTAAGCGAAATTACACATCGGCAAGTATCTACTTCCGATTCCAGTTCAATGTTCGTTTCACGGCTTTCTTCCAACCCTTATATAGTAATTCGCGCTTTTCGGGTTTTAGATTCGGTTCGAATATTCTTTCAACTTTTCGGTTCCGAATAATATCCTCTTTTTTCCACAAACCGACCGTTATTCCTGCTAGATATGCAGCGCCAAGCGCAGTTGATTCGACAATTTCCGGACGCTCGACCGTGGCATCCAGTATGTCCGCCTGAAATTGCATAAGGAAATTATTTACGCAGGCGCCGCCGTCCACTTTTAGTTCGGCAAGTGTAATATTTGAGTCTTTTTGCATGGCGTCCAAAATATCCTTTGTTTGATAGGCAATCGACTCAAGCGTCGCTTTCGTTATATGCGTTTTTCCAGTATCCCGCGTCAGACCAAATATTGCGCCGCGTGCATACATGTCCCAGTAAGGGGCACCAAGTCCTGCAAATGCCGGAACGACATATACGGAATTATCTCCGTCAACTTCCGCGGCAAGTTTTTCGGATTCCGATGCAGATTCAAAAAACTGCAGCCCGTCACGAAGCCATTGAACAGAAGCACCGGCAATAAACACGCTGCCTTCTAGAGCATAAAAAACCTTTCCATCCAGCCCCCACGCAATTGTCGTTAGCAAGCCATTTTCCGAATACTGAGGTTCTTCACCGGTGTTCATCAGCATAAAACATCCTGTCCCATATGTGTTTTTTGCCGTCCCTTTTTCAAAACACGCTTGACCAAAAAGTGCGGCTTGCTGATCGCCTGCAATTCCCGCGATTGGGATCTTCACGCCACTAAATTCAACGTCGCCGAAATAATATCCCGATGGCTTTACTACAGGGAGAATCGAACTGGGAATTTCCAATTCCTCCAACAGCTTTTCGTCCCAACGAAGATTCTTTATGTCGAAGAGCATCGTGCGTGAAGCGTTTGAATAATCGGTAGCGTGAACCCGTCCTTTCGTCAGTTTCCATAAAAGCCAGGTATCCACTGTCCCGAATAGAATGTCTCCGCTCTCGGCTTTTTCCCGCGCACCCACGACATTGTCCAATAACCATTTGATCTTCGTCGCTGAAAAGTATGTGTCAACTACCAAGCCGGTAGTGCGTTTGACATACTCTTCCGAGCCTTTTTCTTTCAGCTTTTCACAGATCGAGGCCGTGCGGCGGTCTTGCCAGACGATGGCGTTATAAATTGCTTCGCCCGTATTTCTATCCCAAAGTATAGTTGTCTCGCGTTGGTTGGTGATCCCGATCCCCGCAATGTTATTAGGCGATATATTACCCCCCGAAAAAACCTCATCAAGCGTTTCTAGTTGCGTTTGCAGGAGTTCGTTAGGATCGTGTTCAACCCATCCCGATTTCGGAAAGATCTGCCCAAACTCCTTCTGAGCAATTCTGATCAATTGCCCGTGCGAATCGAACAAGACCGTTCTCGAACTTGTCGTGCCCTGATCCAAAGCGATGATGTACTTTTTTGACATAAGGCTAAATAGGCACCCTAGTTTCGCAGCAATTCGCTAACAAATTCTCCTACATTTTTAACCACGTCATCTTTATCAGATTTCTCAATTACCGAAACAATCGCGGAACCTACAACCGCTGCATCCGCGTATTCCAAGACTTCGTTGACATGCTCATTCGTCGAGACGCCAAATCCAACTGCGATCGGTAAATTCGTAACTTTTCTTGTGCGTTCGACTAGTTTTTTCGCTCCACTGCTCAAATCATCACGAGTTCCGGTAACGCCCGCGCGGGAAATCGCATAGACAAAACCTCTCGCCGCACTCGTAATTTTTGCCAGTCTTTCATCGTTCGTTGTTGGTGCAACGAGAGAAATTAAATCAATATCAGATCGCGAAAAATTGTCAGACATTTCGATAAATTCATCGCCGATAATATCGGTTATCAAAAATCCGTCAACACCAACCTTTTTCGCTTCCATTCGCAATTTCTCAATCCCGAATTGCAAAAATGGATTCAAATAACCAAACAAAACGATCGGAACATCTGTCTTATTGCGAACCTGCTGCACGACACCAAATATCTTCACGATGGTTATCTCCTCATTTTCTAATGCCCTCTGAGCCGAAAGCTGTATGATCGGACCATCCGCCATCGGATCGGTAAAGGGAACTCCGAGCTCGATAAGGGTTGAATCGAGTTGTGCCAATTTCAAGATTAGCTCATACGTCGTTTCTAAATCAGGATCGCCCGCCGTGATAAACGGAATAAATCCTTTTTTATCCTCATTCTTTATCTCCTCAAATTTTTCAGCAATTCTGCTCATAAAATAATTCGTGTTTATCAAGCGCGTTAAGAGTTCAAACTTCAGTTTGGACTCTGAGCGTGTTATTTCAATTTTTCCAATTCATTCGCCACAGTATTTACATCTTTGTCGCCACGCCCCGACAAGTTCACTATCATTGTCTGATCTTTTGACATTTCTTTCGCTAATTTCATCGCGTAAGCGATTCCGTGTGAAGTTTCTAATGCGGGAATAATTCCTTCAGTTTGCGACAAGGTTTGAAACGCTTCCAACGCTTCATCATCATTTGCGGAAACATATTCAACCCGCCCGATGTCGTGTAAAAAGGCATGTTCGGGACCGATAGAAGCATAATCAAGCCCTGCCGAGATCGAATGCGTCATAGAAATTTGTCCGTGTGCGTCTTGCAATAAATAACTTTTCGTTCCCTGCAAAACGCCGACTTTGTTTCCGCTTGTTTGATTAAAACGCGCCGCGTGTTCGCCCAATTTATCTCCCGTACCACCCGCTTCGACTCCGATCATTTTCACATCCGAATCTTCTAAAAAAGGATGAAATAAACCGATAGAATTTGAACCGCCGCCGACGCAGGCGACGAGGGCATCGGGAAGTCTGCCTTCCATTTCCATGATCTGCTCTCTCGCTTCTGTGCCGATCACACTCTGAAAATTTCTGACCATCAACGGATACGGATGCGGTCCCAAAGCGGAACCGAGCAGATAATGAGTCGTTTCAACGTTGGTAACCCAATCCCGAAGCGCTTCGTTTATCGCATCTTTAAGCGTTTTTGAACCCGCATCGACGCCTCTGACTTCCGCACCTAAAAGTTCCATTCGAAAGACATTGAGCGACTGTCTGCGCATATCTTCGGTACCCATATAGATCACGCACTCCATTCCAAACAAAGCACAAACCGTTGCTGTCGCAACCCCGTGCTGCCCAGCACCCGTTTCGGCAATTATTCGCTCTTTACCCATTTTTCGGGCAAGTAAGATCTGCCCAATTGCATTATTTATCTTGTGAGCACCCGTGTGATTCAGGTCTTCACGTTTCAGATAAACTCTCGCGCCGCCGCATTTTTCGCTCAAACGCTTCGCATAAAAAAGCGGAGTTGGGCGACCCGAAAAATCCTTGAGTAATCGCTCGAATTCCGCCTGAAACTCCGCATCACCCCGCACAGTAAAATAAGCGTCAGTCAATTCTTCCAAAGGAGAAACAAGCGTCTCAGGTACAAACCGCCCGCCATATTCTCCCCAATATCCATTTTTGTCCGGTTCAAACTTGTTCATTAGTTAATTCTTTAATCTGCATAGTAAAACGATAGTGAGCGTGTTTTGCTAACTGCCAGAAACTTTGCAGCGGCGTTCGCTATCGCTCACGATACTGATTTTTGGCATCGGCCTTTGCCGAATACAGAAATTGTCTGACAACCTCCGCATCTTTCTTTCCTTTTGTTTTTTCCACTCCGCTGCAAACATCTAAGGCAAAAGGATTTACCGCTTCGACTACCGAACTGACAGTTTCAGCCTTGATCCCGCCCGCCAAGTACATCTTCGGAAAAATCTCTTTCACTTTCTTCGCAATTTCCCAATCAAAAGTTTCGCCGGTACCTCCGTGTTCCTTAGGGGAATAAGCATCAAGCAAAATTGCGTCGACTTCGTACTGTAAAATATCTTCCGGCTTAAACAACTCATTGACTCGAAACGCTTTGATAATTTCAAGACCTGTTTTTGTCTTTATCACCTTGGCAAATTCGGGTGATTCTTCGCCGTGAAGTTGGATCGCATCTAAATTTGCGGTTCTGGCGATACGCACAATCGTTTCCGAACCTTCATTAACAAAAACCCCGACTTTCAAAATATTTTCGGGTAATTCGCGGGTGATCTCTCTCGCAGCTTTAGGGGAAATATATCGTGGCGATTTGCCATAAAAATTAAAACCCAAAGCATCCGCCCCAAACTTCGCCGAAAGAAGCGCGTCTTCTAAATTTGTAATACCGCAAATTTTAACTTTCGTCATAAAAGAAGATTTTAACGCAGAGACCGCCGAGGGTCGCAGAGATTGTTAAAGTTGTTTTTCCACAGATAGGCACAGATAGACACAGAGTCTCAAGAGATAAACGGATGTTATTTAGATTGCTTTCATCTTACTTTATCGGTGTTTATCTTTGGCTAAAATTCTTCCTCAGCGGCCTTGGCGATCTCCGCGTTTAAATTCCCCAATGTTTTTAATAAGTCGTTTGATTTGATCAAACTTTCGCCAATTAGAAATCCATCAAACCCCAATTCTTTCATCTCTATCAACTCTTCTTGTTTGCTCAAACCGCTTTCACAAATAAACAGGGCGTCAACAGGTTTGTGTTTGACCAAATTTCTCGAAACATCGAGCGAAACTTCAAAATCATGCAAATTCCGATTATTCACACCGATTATCTTTGCACCAAGTTTGACCGCACGATCAAGCTCTTCCAAATTATGACTTTCTACTACGACGTCTAAACCGAGTCCGTTTGCGAGCGAATAAAGTTCTTGAAGCTTCGTGTCTTCCAACATTGCGACGATCAATAGAACTGCATCGGCGCCTATGAGCGCGGATTCGTAAATTTGAAATTCGTCAAACATGAAATCCTTTCGTAAGATCGGCAGATCAGTTAGGTTTCGTGCCGCGATCAAATCTTCGATCCTGCCTTTGAAAAAATCTTCTTCGGTCAGAACAGAGATCGCTGCCGCCCCAAATTCCTGATAATTTCGCGCAACCTCGTCAACGTTCAAAAGATCATTGATAATTCCTCTTGAGGGTGATGCGCGTTTGATCTCGGCTATAATATTTATATTCGATCTATCTGAAAAAGCTTGTGAAAAACGAAATGGAATTTCGTCCTTCCGAAATTTCCTGGCGCGCTGCACAAATTCTCCGTATTCAAAACCCTGTTTTGACCGCTCGACGCGAATTTTCTTCCGCTCGAATATTTTTTGAAGGATTGTGGGTTGATCGTTCATCTATTTGTTTCCTCGATAAGCGTCGTTAGTTTTCTTAACGCCGAACCATTTTCGATGCTTTCGCGAGCGATTTCTGTGGCGTGTTGAAAAGTCTTCACCGATCCGGAAAGATAAATCGCGGCTGCTGCATTGATCAAAACAAGATCCCTTGCGCCAAATATGGTTTTCTTTTTGCTTAAAACATCTTTAACTATTTCAGCACTTTTTTCCGGTGACGAGACATCAAAATTCGACAAATTGTTTTGTTCCAGTCCAAAATCTTCGGGTGAAATCTTAAAATACTCGACCCGATTGCCAACAATTTCAGCAACAAACGTATTTCCGTTCAATGTTATTTCGTCCAAACCGTCATCGCCGTGCACGATCCAGGTTTTTTTCGTGCCAAGATTTGCGATCGATTCGGCTATCGGTTTCATAAAATCCTTGTTCCAAACCCCAATCAACTGAAACGGAGCATTTGCCGGGTTTGCCATTGGTCCAAGCAAGTTGAAAATGGTCGGTCTGCCAAGTGATTTTCGGGCCATTGCAAGCTCCTTTGTTAAATTATGAAACTTTGGAGCAAACATAAAACAAATGCCGATCTCATCCAAACAAAGCTCAACTTTTTCAGTTTCCGCAACTATATTTACACCAAGATTCGAAAGAGCATCCGCGCTGCCTGTCTTACTCGATGCGGCACGATTGCCATGCTTTGCAACGGGCAAACCCGAGCCGGCAATTACAAATGCCGCGGCGGTCGAAACGTTAAATACTTTTGCTTTGCTCCCTCCGGTTCCGACGATGTCAATGAATTTATCGTGTTTTGTCTCGACCTTTACACAATTTTCGCGCAAGATCCTGGCGCAGGTCGCAAGTTCAGCCGAAGTAACACCCTTTTCAGCCCATGCGTTTAAGAATGGCGCAATAGTGTCCTGATCAGTTGCGGTTCTCAGAGCATTAAACACCTCGACAGAATTTTCGGGCGAAAAATCTTGTCTGGAATCTAAATTAGCCTGGTATTGTTTTAACACTTCGCTCATAAACTAAACCGCATATTTTCCAGTTTCTGCCAATTCTATCGCTTTAAATAAGCCTTTTGCTTTGTGTAAAGTTTCCTGATATTCAGTTTCGGGCACAGAATCGGCGACGATACCCGCGCCAGCCTGAATTTTCGCCTCTCCATTCTCTAAAACCAACGTACGAATTGCGATACACATATCTAAATTTCCCGCATAATCTATATATCCAACAGCACCTGAATAAACACCGCGTGGAGTCGGTTCTAGTTCCTGTATTATCTGTATCGCCCTGACTTTTGGGGCGCCGGTAACTGTTCCCGCCGGGAAACAAGATGCAAATGCATCAAACTGGTCGCAATCTTCCTTTAAGTCTGAAAATAAATAACTTACAAGATGCTGACCATGCGAAAATTTCTCGACACTCATAAGATCTTTCACCTTTACACTTCCATATTCCGAAACTCTCCCGAGATCGTTTCTTCCAAGATCGACAAGCATCGTGTGTTCGGAAGTTTCCTTAATGTCCGCTCTCATTTCCTTGGCAAAATTCTCATCCTCGGATTCATCGCTCCCGCGGGGCCTGGTCCCGGCAATTGGACGATACTCCAATTTTCGGTCCCGGCAACGGACCAACATTTCAGGTGATGCTCCAACCAAGGATTTGATCCCGAGTTTCATCAAGATCATATAAGGCGAGGGATTTAAAGAGCGCAAAGCTCGATAAATCGATTCGGGTGAGGCGTTTGTTTTCTTGGTAAAGCACTGAGATAAAACTACCTGATAGCATTCGCCCGCCTTGATCAGCTCCTTAATATGGCAAACGGCATCTATAAACTCTTCCTTTTTCCAGTTTGATGATACCTCAGCATCGAACGTGGGAATTTGTGTAGAGTGGTTTTTTCTAAAACCATCCGTTTCGAGCTTTTCGAATATTTTCTGATTGGTCTGCTTCGCTTCAAGCAATTGCCTATTCAATTCGTCTTTACTTTCTACATTTTCGCTAAAAACCAAAGTGATGATCGCGATCTGTTGTTTTGCGTGGTCAAAAGCAATCGTCGTCTTATAAAAAGCGAATTGCGAATGTGAACTTGAGTCAAAAGTTTTCTTAGATTTCCGTAACGTTGGTTCAAAATATTCAACTACGGAAAAGTCAAAATAACCGACGGCACCGCCGATAAATGATGGAAGATTTTGTACGCTTGCTATTCTTCTAGTTTTCAATTCACGGCGCAAGAGTTCATATATGTGTGTGTTATCTATAGAATCGACAGCACCGTCAGAAATATGCGTTTGGTCTCCGCTTTCGCTAACGATTTTTTCCGGATTTGCTCCGAGAAATGAGTAGCGAGCAAGATTTTCGCCGCCCTCGACCGATTCAAACAAGAATGAATACTCAGCGTTTTCTGAGAGTTTTAAGTAAGCGCCAAAAGGGGTCAACAGATCGGCCGGGAACCGCGTAATGAAAGGAAAAACATCCGCCACTCCATATTGCGAAACCAATAGCTCTAACTCTTGTTCGAGAAATTCACTCATAAAATAAAAAAAACACCAAATTTCATTGGTGTTCTAAAGCAACCAGATCTTTTCCATGACCCTAATTTGCCCAAGTTACACCGATAGCTGCAATATTGCGCGACCAGCGCCAGCTAGCGGTTTTACGGCAAATTGAATCTTGTATTTTCATCGGTTTAATAAGTAACAGAAGGTAAATCACTTTGTCAAACGAATCCCGCTTTACATCCTTTCGGGAACTTTGATTCCCATTGTTTGAAGCGATGCCGTTAATGATCGTCGTGCGATTTCCGCAACGCAGGTCATTACGGCGCGTTTGTGTTCGTCGGTTTCGGTAAGGATCCGATGTTTCTGATAGAAAAGGTTAGAAGCTTTTGCGAGATTGAAAGTGTATCTGGCAAGAACTGCCGGTTCCGCGGCAAATATTGCTTGAGTAATTGTTTCCTCGAGTCGAAAAGCCAACACAACCACGCCCCAGAAATCATTTCCGTGATCACCGGCGAATATTTCGCTGATCTTGTCAGGATCGTGTTTTATTAATTCCTGTGCGGCATCGAGCGCGTTATTATCAAGTTTCTTAAAGATAGAATTCAGGCGCACTGTTGCATTTTGGCAATAGACGCCTGTTTCGCCTTCGAAAGCCGTCGCTTCCTTGAAATCAAAGATGATGACCGTGTTTTTCGTAAATTTGAGTAGAAAATACCGAAGGGCACCAATGGCGATTTCATGACCGATTTGTTTGTGTTGTTCTTCGCCTAGATCAGGATTTCGGACTTTCACTTCCTGATAGGCATTTTTTTCCAAACGATCGATCAGATCGTCCGCCTTTACACCCAACCCTTTTCGGCCGGACATTTCTATAAAGGATCTTTGACGGTCTTCATCGGACAAAATAAATCCTAGTTCTTCAGCCGCGCCGGGCGAAAGAGCGACCATTTCGTAAGAAAGGTGCACGCTCGCTTCTTCACCCCTTTCGGGAAAAATAGTCGCTACGCCCTTTTTTACCACTTCCTGCGGATAAGATTGACGAGTATCAATTACATTGTAGACGACCTCGGCATTTCCAAAACTGGGATGAATATTTTCACCGGTTTTCGTGGTCGTTATCCAAACTTCTTTGCCGTTTTTGTATTTGTTAAACGTTTTGTAGTTGAAATCCAGGCCGAGAAGCCCGAGTTTCCATGTCTGGAACGCAATATCTTTTCCGGTATAGGTGACCGTGCCGTTTGAACGCACAAGAATTTTATCCTGATCATGCTCATCGCTCCCTCCGTGGGATTCAAAAGGCATAACCCAGCAGCCGGCCATCTTGCCAGCTTCGGCCAGATGTATCGCGCCTTTTTCCTTCATCATTTGGAAGGCCTTTTTCCAAAAATGGAGGTGTAAAACCTCAGATTCCCTTGGCAGGAGGTCATAACGGATAGAGAGGCGTTCCATAGTTTTCAAAATACACTCGACGTTTCGCGTCGCAACGTATTCTGCCAGATCAGCGATCTCATTGCCGCCTTCTTCGATCGCGTGGAGGGTTTCGGCACGCTTTGCTTTTAAACCTTCATTTGTCTGGTATTCGACACCGACTCTCGCGTATAGATCCCAGCAATAATAATCAAACGAAACGCCTTGTTCTACTAATTCACTATCTAGCGTTTTGATGTCATCGAGGTCCTTCTGCTCTAGGAAAAGAAATCCGACTACAACATCCGCGACCTGTACCCCTGTATTATCAATATAATTCTGCACCTCCACGCGTTTTCCATCGGCGCGAAGTATCCGGACAAACGTATCACCCAAAACCGAGTTTCTTACATGTCCGATATGTGCAGCTTTGTTTGGGTTTACTGATGTGTGCTCGACGCAAATTTTTGTTGTTTTTGGATTGTTGACTTTGTTAACGCGAGGCAAGACTTCCGCCGAAAGTGCTTTTGCGAAAAAGTTTGAGCGATTATAAAAGACATTTAGATAGCCCGGACCCGCGATCTGAATATCCTCTATGAAATTGACTTCTAGTAACGCCGATCTCAATTTTTCAGCAATCGCTCGCGGATTTTGTTTCTCGCCCGTTTGCTTCTTGAGATGCTTTGCGAGTTCAAATGCAATGGGGAATGCCAAATCTCCAAATTCTGTTTTTGGCGGAACTTCCGCAGCAACATTTTCAACGGAAATTTCGAACTGCTCCTTAACCGTAGATTTTATCGTTTCGACGAGGTGATTTTGAAAAACGCTCAATGACATATATTTAGAAAGTCTTGTAAAATCAAAAGCAAAGTATAGCTTTCGGCATAAAATACATCAAAGGCAAGAAACTTCTATGGAAATTTCGCAGGAATTGTTAGAGAGAATAGCGGAGTCGAAAAGAGTTTGCGTACTGACAGGTGCAGGAATTTCAGCGGAATCCGGTGTTCCAACGTTTCGGGGCGGTGGACATTCTGCGGTTTGGAAGGGAATGCCTTTTGACGAAATTTCTTCCGCGAAGATGGTACGGGAAAATTTGGGTGAAGTTTGGGAATGGTTCGATTATAGAAGAGGGATTTTAGCAAAGTGCAAGCCAAATCCCGCACATTTCGCCTTGGTCGAACTCGAGAAGAAGGCGGAGGATTTTACGCTTGTCACTCAAAATGTCGACGGATTGCATGGTCGAGCGGGTACGAAGCAAATTATAGAACTACACGGAAATATCAATCGCTCTCGATGCGTAAAATGCGAAATTCGATTTAAAATCGAATCTTCGGTAATTCCGCATCAGCCTGAGAAGTGCGTCAAATGCACCGGTGAGCTAAGGCCGGACGTAATTTTATTTGGTGAAATGCTTCCTGGGGGAGCGTTTGAAGAAGCTGCCGAGAACGCGATGATATGCGATATCTTTTTCGTTATTGGAACGTCCGCAATGGTGTATCCGGCGGCTGGTTTAGCTGAAATCGCCCGGCAAAATCATGCGTATTTAGTAGAGATAAATCCGGAAATTACTCCGATGACGAATCTTTGTGATGAAGCATTTGCAGGAAAGGCGGGGGAGATTCTCCCTTTGATCGTTGAATTATTTTGATAGAAAATCCTGGGTAAGATAAAACCTGCCGCTTTCCGTTATAACGATCCCGATCCCGGTTTCGCTCCAGGCGTTTTCAAAAACGTAGAGTCTGCGTTCTTTGGACGAAAGCCACCGATTAACTATCTGTTCAACCGGATCGTCGATGCCGGCATTTGTCGCTATCAAACGGCCAATGTTCAGCCATTTCTTAACGCCGGATTCGACCACAAGGTCGGAAAGCTTCCTTCCACCAAATGGTTCGATTGAAAAGAAGCTATGTTTGTCCATATCTTTTGAGTGTTGTCTTGCAATCGCAGCGAGCCTCTCGCTCCAAACCAACGGCGGATGATTTTCTTTCTTGCGCGCCTCATTTAGTAGATCGAACGCTTTTTTTTCGAGCGCTACGATGTTTTCGTCAACCTTTTCTGTCGGTTCGTTCGGGTTTTTTGTTTCGTTTTCTTCCGAAACCGGTTTTTGAGGATCGCGTGTATGCTCCGTTTGAGCGCGCACTTCAAACGCAGTTCCGCAAAAGAGGGTAAATAAAATTACCAAAATGAGGGCAGGAATTTTGATCTGAAAACGTTTGTGCATCGCGATATTGAATATGTTCCTCTTGTGGGGCATTATTTCAGTATAAATCATTCGTTGTCAAGAATCTTACGAGTTCGGTTTTGCCACTCACTTACGCTATGAAGACGCTTTTTTTTGATTGTTTTGCAGGTGCCAGCGGGAATATGATCTTGGCTGGTTTAGTTTCTCTGGGAATCGACTCTGACGAACTCATCAAAGAGATAGGAAAGCTTAATATTGTGGATTTCGATGTTAAGTTTTCGGCGGTAAATCGATCAGGAATCGCTGCTATTCATGCGGAAACAAAATACTCTGAAGAGA
The DNA here is from genome assembly GCA_041746475.1 of Pyrinomonadaceae bacterium. GTDB lineage: Bacteria > Acidobacteriota > Blastocatellia > Pyrinomonadales > Pyrinomonadaceae > Aridibacter. The sequence continues at coordinate 16,540 of JBGTGX010000067.1, forward strand.
GAAAACATCGCTTTATCTCGGATATTGAGGAAATCATCGAAAATTCGGATCTTTCTGATTCTGTGAAATTCCGCTCAAAACAGATTTTTGGGAAATTAGCCCTCGCCGAGGCAAAGGTTCATGGGGTCGATTCTTCGAAAGTTCATTTCCATGAGGTTGGCGCTATGGACGCGATTATCGATGTAGTCGGAGCGTGTATTGGGTTTGAAATGATGGGATTCGAACAATTTGCGTGTTCGAAGATCCATGTTGGCAGCGGCTTTGTTGATATAGCTCATGGAAAATATCCGGTACCGCCGCCCGCTGTTGCGGAATTGTTGAAGGGATTTTCAGTTTATTCAACGGAAATCAAGGGTGAGCTTATGACACCGACCGGTGCCGCCATTATTGCAACGGTTTGTCAGGACTCCTTGGTGTTTTCAGCATTTCAAACGGAAAAAATTGGTTATGGCGCGGGAACAAGAGAATATGCGAATTTTCCAAATGTATTGCGGCTGATGATCGGTAATGTTTTACCGCAGCGACGCGAGAGCGCAGCAGACGATGTGATCGCTAAACAGCAAAACCGAAATCTAAATACCGAAAACCTATTATTGATCGAAACGAATCTCGATGACATTTCTTCCGAGGTCCTAGGGTTTTTGATGGAACGAGCATTCGATCTTGGGGCTTTGGATTGTTGGTTCACTCCTATTCAAATGAAGAAAAATCGACCCGCGACTACGATATCCATCTTGTGCAGCCTAGATGAAAAGGACAGGTTTAGCGACCTCCTATACTCTGAAACCACGACTCTCGGTATTAGGATTTCGCAGATCATGCGAGAATGTTTGCCCCGCGAGATAAGAAAAGTGACTACGGAATTTGGTGAAATAGATGTAAAGATTGCAAGATATAGAGATAGAATCGTGAACGTAAAGCCGGAGTATGAGCAAATTCGTCAGATTTCAATTGAAACCAAACATTCATTCCGCGAGATTGAAAAAATTGTACTGAGAAATTTCGAAGATAGCGATGAGGAAAAAGTAGTTGGAAGAAAATAAAAAGGTTGACATTAAAAAAATAGCCCGTGGTGTGAGGCTAATACTAGAGGGAATCGGCGAGGATCCGGAGCGTGATGGCTTACAAAAGACACCTGAGCGCGTTGCCAATTTTTACGCCGAATTGACGGAGGGAATGTGGCAGGACGCACGGGCGGAAATTATTCCGCTTCCGGGAGATTCGCATGATGAAATGGTCATCGTCAAAGATATTTCGATCGCTTCCGTATGTGAGCACCACCTTGCGCCTTTTGTTGGGAAATGCAGCATCGCCTACATACCAAAAGGCGGCAGGATCATAGGGCTTTCGAAACTTGCCCGGATCGCAGAGATCTTTGCAAGGCGTTTACAGGTCCAAGAGCGTCTTACAAAGCAAATCGCCGACACACTCTTTGAAGAACTCGATCCGCTCGGGGTAATGGTCGTAATGGAAGCCGAACACACTTGCATGACGCTTCGCGGTGTTAAGAAGCCGGGTGCAAAGACCGTAACCTCTGCAGTTCTTGGCGGTTTTAGAAAGGATCCTCGAACACGTTCGGAGGCGATGAGTCTGATCAAGGGATAGGAGAATATGTTCAAAATTAGTCTTGCAGCAATTATTTTTGCCGTATCGAGCTATTCGGCAATCGCTCAAAATCCCGGCAAATTCACGGGATTGTTTAGCGAAGCGGATCTAAAAAATACAATTAAGTTTTTATCAGACGATGGTTTTGAGGGGCGAGGACCAGGGACTCGCGGCGGCGAGCTCGCTGCGAAATACATCGCTCATCGACTCGAGATGGCGGGAATAAAACCGAGAAATAACGGAAGTTATTTTCAACCCGTTTCGCTCACGGCAGTAAAAGCAAACCCGGCAACGAAGTTGAGAATTTCGAATCGCAACCCGTCTTTTGATTATGATTTCGGAAACGATTTTGTTGCTACTTCAAGTTCGCAAACCGAAAAGGTCAACGTGGATGCTGATCTGGTGTTTGTTGGTTATGGGATCGATGCTCCGGAGCAGGACTGGAAGGATTATAAAGGCGATGCGCGAGACTACCGGGGGAAAATTCTCGTCATGCTCGTAAATGACCCGCCGGCAACCGAGAAGGACAAAGATCTGTTTGGCGGAAAGGCGTTAACCTATTACGGACGCTGGACATACAAATACGAAGAGGCTGCCCGTCGCGGTGCGGCAGGTGTCCTTCTGATTCATACGACGGAATCTGCAGGCTACGGTTGGAATGTCGTCGAGACCTCAAATGGAAATTGGCGCTATGAAGTTGCGCGGACCGCAAGTGATAAAACGCCATTCTTACCAATGAAGGGCTGGGTCACTAACGAAACTGCAAAACGAATTTTCGCGCAAGCGGGAGAGAATTTGGACGATCTTCGAGAGCAGGCACAGTCGAAAAAGTTCAAACCGGTAAAACTCAAACTTCGCGGAAAACTCGACCAAACTTATGAAATAAGACGGATCGAATCCAATAATGTAATTGGATTTTGGGAAGGACGCGACGACGAGTTGAAAAACGAATACGTCCTTTTTTCCGCGCACTTGGATCATCTAGGGATCGGAAAACCAAACGACAAAGGCGACACTATCTATAACGGGGCTCTCGACAACGCGTCAGGAATTGGACAGGTTTTAGCAATTGCAGAGGCGTTTACTAAATTAAAACCTAAGGAACAGCCTAAACGCTCTCAAATATTCCTTTTTACAACCGCTGAAGAGCAAGGGCTTCTCGGAGCCGAATGGTATGCCCGGAATCCGGTATTTTCGTTGGAAAAAACTGCTGCAAATATCAATATCGACGGCGGTAATTTCTATGGCAAAACCAGGGATTATGGTGCCCTGGGGGCCGAGCGTTCGGATCTTGAAGAGTTCGTAAACGACGCATTAAAAAGACGCGGAATGACTTTTTCGCCCGACCAACATCCAGAACAGGGTTATTTTTTCCGCTCGGATCATTTTCCGTTTGCCAAAGGCGCAGCCGGATCGGAGGTGATCGGTAATTCGTAATTCGTTGCGGACACCGGTTTTTTATCAATAGATCACCGATCACAACATAATGACTACTTTTTATATTACAACGCCAATTTATTACGCGAATTCCTTGCCGCACCTTGGACATCTATATACGACTACTGTTTCAGACGTCGTGAATCGCTATAAAAGGCAAAGAGGTTTTGACAGTTACTTTCTGACCGGAACGGACGAGCACGGAATAAATATTCAGCGCGCGGCAAAGGACAATAAACGTACGCCGCAGGAGCAGGTTGATTTTGTCGCGGGCGAACTACAGAAAATGTTTGCTGATTTCGGTTTGAACACTGAGAATGGCGGCTACGACATTTTTATGCGTACTACGAATCGGTTTCATCATGAATCTGTTCAGAAATTCTGGATACAAATGGCAGAAAATGAAACGCCGAAAGGTAATTCCTGTATTTACAAGGATTTTTACAAGGCCTGGTTTTGTGCGGCGTGTGCTGAGTTTAAGACCGAAACTGAGTATGAAATTCGCCTTGACGAAGAAATTCCGCGTTGTTTGATCCATGAAAAACCCCTTGATCGTGTGGAGGAGGAAAGTTATTTTTTCCGGCTTTCCGATTATGAGCAGATTTTGCTTGAGAAAATTAAGAAAAGCCCCAATTTAATTCGTCCCGAGGCGAGAAAGAATGAAATTATCTCGTTTATAAAAGGCGGCTTGCAGGATCTATCCATTTCGCGCGAGAAAAAGAGCGTCTCCTGGGGTGTTCCGGTTCCGGGTGACGAAAATCACGTAATGTATGTTTGGGTCGATGCACTTTCAAACTATGTTACGGCGCTTGGCTGGGGTACCGAAAACCCGGAAAAGTTTGATAAATACTGGCAAAGTGCCCATCATTTTATCGGAAAAGATATTTTGCGATTCCACACGGTTTACTGGTTTTCGTTTTTACTTGCGGCGGGAATTGACCTGCCAAAAACAGTTTACGGACATGGGATGTGGCTGGACGGAGATGGTAGAAAGATGGGAAAAACATTGGGCAATGTGATAGAACCTAATGTATTACATCAACATTTTCAAACGGATTCTCTTCGCTATTTTCTTTTAAGGGAAATGGTTTTTGGGCAGGACGGTAAATTCAGTTATGAAAATTTGATCGAACGCGCCAACGCGGATTTGGCAAAGGGTTTAGGAAATCTTTCGTCGCGAACCCTTTCTATGATCGATAAATATCGCGACAGTATAGTGCCCGACGGCTCGATCCACGATACAAATTTTTTATATGCGAAACGGATCGGAATTAGCCCGGATGAGCAGGAACTTGTGTCGGTTTTAGAACTTGCCCGCGATGACTTCCTGCGGAAGTTTGACGATTTCGATTTTAGTACTGCGCTTGAAACTATTTGGAAGGTGATCTCACGAATCGACAAGATGATAACGGAATCGGCACCCTGGAAATTAATAAAGGACGAAAACCAACAGGAATCGCTCAACGCAGTGCTATATCGTTCGCTTGAAACTCTTCGATGGCTTTGTGTATTGCTTCATCCGGTTATGCCGGAATCGACTCGCGAAATTTATTCACAGATCGGGCTAAGCGAGGATATATCGAGAATTGATCCGGCGCATTTGAAATGGGGGGAGCTAAAAAAAGGTGAAGAGATCGGGGAAGCAAACCCGGTATTTCCAAGGCTTGAAGCGGAAAAAATTATGACGGCAATTGAAGAGGCGAGCAAGGATGAAGAGGTGGGCGAAACGAATTTCATTGAATTCGATGATTTTGTAAAGGTTGATCTCCGTGTCGGCGAAGTTTTGGAAGCCGAAAATATCGAGAAATCCGATAAACTTTTGAAACTGAAAGTTGATCTTGGCGAAGAAAATCCAAGGCAAATTTTGGCGGGAATGGCAAAATATTACACACCGGAAGAAATGGTCGGAAAGAAAATAGTGGTTGTGGCAAATCTCAAACCCCGCAAAATGATGGGGCTTGAATCACAGGGAATGGTTTGCGCGGCCTCGGTTGGGGCCGAGGATAAGCCCGTTATTGCAACGTTTTTGGAAGATGTACCAAATGGCGCAAGACTGAAATAGATGAATCTTATCGACTCACATTGCCATATCGATGGCGAACAATTTGACGAAGACCGCGATTCTGTAATTCAAAATGCTCTGAAAGCCGGTGTGAAAGCAATGCTGAATGTTGGAACCGGCAGCCCTAAAGAAGATTCGTTTGAAAAAACCGTTGAACTAGCGGAGAAAAATACATGTGTGTATGCCTCGGTCGGAATCCATCCCCACGATGCTATCGAGTACAGTGATTCGGTCGAACAAAGACTAATTAATCTCACGAAATCGAACGAAAAAGTGATTGCCTGGGGTGAGATCGGATTGGATTTTTACTACGATCATAGCCCGCACGAGGTCCAAATCGAAGTTTTTCGCAAACAGATCCAAGTTGCGCGAGACCTAAAACTTCCCATAATTATTCATTCGCGTGACGCAAATAAAGAGACGATCGAGATACTCACCGAAGAGTGCTCACATGAAGATTTTCGCGGTGGAATCATGCACTGTTTCGGAGGCACGCCGGAAATGGCGACAGAACTGATGGGTATTGGTTTTCTGATTTCTTTTGCAGGCAACGTGACATTTAAGAAAGCTGAGAATCTGCGTGATGCCGCTAGAGTTGTGCCACTTGAAAAACTTCTTGTCGAAACAGATTGCCCTTATCTAACGCCTGTCCCGTATCGCGGAAAAAGAAATGAACCGGCTCGCATTGTTGAAACGGCAAGGTTTCTGGCGGAATTTTACGGAATCGAGTTTGAGATTTTAGCTGAGCAAACCACCCAAAACTTTACCGATTTCTTTGGTCTGAGTATCTAAAGTGGTCAATATTTCTATTTCTCGTGTATTTCTAAATCGCACGCTATCGATAATTTATAGTTGCCAATGGCTAATTTATAATTTGGCAGTTAGAAGTTATAATAATTCCTATGGCAAAAGAAAATTCATTCGATGTAGTATCGAAAACCGATTACGCTGAAGTGGAAAATGCGTTAAATCAAACCCGCAAGGAATTGAGTCAGCGGTTTGATTTTAAGGGAAGCAAAGCGCTTGTCACTGTTCACGACAGGGAGCTTATTATTAGCGCCGAGGATGACACGAGGCTCAAGAATTTAGACGACATTCTGCAAACCAAACTCGTGCGGCGTGGTGTTTCCTTAAAAGCTTTAAACTACGAACCCAAGGAACCGGCTGCAGGCGGAACGATTCGGCAGATCGTCAAGATTCAGCAGGGAATTCCGGGCGACCAGGCAAAAGAAATAGTCAAATTTATTAAGAAGCTCAAGGTAAAAGTGCAGGCTTCAATAAATGGCGACCTTGTACGCGTTTCGGGCAAAAGCCGCGACGACCTACAAACCGTAATGGCAGAGCTTAAAAAGAAAGATTTCGGGATAGATATGCAATTTGATAACTATCGATAGATGCAAACTTTCAAAATAGCAAAACAGAATCCAAAACGTATCGCAAAAAATGTCTTTGGTTTGATCAAAACCGAAATGGCGCTTGTTGAGGAGGAGTTTGTCCGGCAGACCGAATCAAATATTCAGGTCGTAAAGTATCTCGGAGACTATCTGCGGGCATCGAGCGGGAAACGCCTTCGTCCGGCGCTTTTGATCCTTTCGCATCTCGCACTTGGAAGAGAAAAGACGACTGAAAATGTGATTCGCCTGGCGACCGTTATGGAGATGCTCCACACTGCTACGCTCGTTCATGACGACATCATCGACAATGCGAGCACCAGACGAAATCAAACATCAGTAAACGCGCGGTTTGGCAATCAAACTGCTGTTTTGATGGGAGACTGGCTTTATATGTCGGCGTTTGAAACCAGTCTTAAAGAGCGCAGCCTTGAAATTCTCGATATCCTTACCGAGCTAACCCGAAAGATGACTGAAGGCGAGCTAATGCAGCTCACAATGCTCGGGCGAACTGATATTTCGGAGGTCGAATACTTTGATATTTTGCAGCGAAAGACAGCATTTCTCTTTTCTGCTTGCTGCGAGATAGGAGCAATTTTAGGTGGTGCGACACATGAAGAACGCGTGGCACTGCGGGACTACGGAAAGAATTTAGGTACTTCGTTTCAGCTTGCGGATGACATTCTAGATTTCACCGCAGACGATAGCATTTTAGGTAAAGCATCAGGTGCTGACCTGCTCGAAGGAAAATTGACGCTACCGCTGATTCTGCTTAGTGACAAAGAATCAGGAATTGCCGGCGATCTTGAAGGGATAATGCGCGAAGGAGAGTACAAAAATGGAACCCGAGAGAGCCTTTTGCGCAAACTTAATGAAACCGGCGCAATGGCTGAAACCCGAAAAATTGCTTACGAATTCTCCGAAAGGGCGAGAAAAAATCTTGAACAATTACCAAAAACGGAGTATCGTTTAGCATTGGAAGAAATTCCAACCTATATGATCGAGCGAAGCAAGTAAGTTTCCTCAACTGTAAGTCTTGTGCATTTTCATAACAATCGAATATTTAAGCCATGTCAGAATCAAAACTAGACGAAAATCTAATAGCCACCCTGGAGCAGAGTTTACGTCAGACGAGAAACTTTCAAAAGAAGTTAATGAAAGATCTGCGCGAACTTGAAAGCGAAGCTGACGCCCTTCGGCAGGAAATCGAAGCTATGGATAAGGGTGCTGAGCAGACTGAGGCTGCGATTCACACACTTCTTGCAGCTATAAATTCCGGGAGTCATTCACGAAATTTGGTCAAGAGCTTGAGGATCGAGGAAGACTATCAACTTCCCGATGACCTCAGAAAACCCGCTCGGGATAATCGCGGCTCGGGTGACGATCTTGGTTATATAAGGCGGCGCAGACAGCAATATAGAACTGAGAGATATCGTGAAGAACCGATCGAATACATCGATAATTCCCGTCAAGTACCATCCATCGGTAGGAACATCGAGCCAATGAGCCATCGATTTTCCGATCGAACAATTACTCAGGCGTGCACGCTTATTCTCAGAGAATCGAGAGATCCGCTTCATGTAAACGAGCTTTATAATTTACTTGTTGAGGGCGGATTTGAGTTTACGGGTAAGAATCCGACGATCTCAATAGCGGTTTCTTTGAATCGGAACACACGTTTTCGAAAAGTCGCCCCGGGAACATTCGACCTGGTAATGCGGGCGGCTTCTTAACAGTTAACGTAAGACGAATTTTAGAAAACCTGAAGTTAGGCGAATCGTTTGACTTTGGGTTTCTTGTTTTTATGATAGTTCAATGAAACTGACGCTTCGAATTCAAGATGGCTCGCTGGCGGGACAATCGTTTGAGCTGACGGTTGGTCATCTTTTGGTCGGAAGAAGCAAAAACTGCAGTGTTCGTTTTGATCCTTTTAATGAAAATATCGCTTCATCTCAACACGCTTTTATCGAAAGAAAGCCGGACGGTTTCTACGTAACTGATAACAGCAGCACGAACGGAACTTTCGTAAATGGACAAAGGGTTCAAAGCGTCAAACTGAGTTCGGGCGATTCCATACAATTTGGAACCAAAGGAGTACGCGGATCGGTTTTGATTGAAACGAATGCAATCAAAGCGCAATCCGTTCCGACGGTGGGATCCGATACACTTCGAACTCCCGTCGATCAGATGCAGATTGGGAAAATTAATGCAGTTTTCGAGCAACAGCAAGATCAGCAGGGAACAAGCTTTATCGAATCGGTTTCAACCATTGGGTTGGGACATTTGGAGGTCGAACCGGAACAAAACAGGACCGGTAAGTATATTGGAATTGCGATCACATTATTCGCCATTGTTTTTCTAGGTCTGATCGTAACTGGAATAATGTTTTTGAGTTTGGGACCGGTTGCAGCTGTTATTGCAGCAGTGGTTGCGTTTGTTCCTGCCGTTGTATATTTGTTTCCAATTGTTTGGCTCGATAGATACGATCCTGAACCCCTATGGCTTCTCTCGCTGACTTTCGCCTGGGGTGCCCTCGTATCAGTTTTCGTTTCGTTCATCATAAATACGATCATTGGTACGGGCGCTACAATCGCAGCGGGACCGGAGGTCGGAACAATTGCCGGAGCTGTAATCTCCGCGCCGATCTTCGAAGAACTTAGCAAGGGTGCCGGTTTGCTCGTTATAGTTCTTTTCTTTCGAAAGTATTTTGACGGGATCCTTGATGGGATAATCTTTGCGGGCGTTATTGCCCTCGGTTTTGCGACGGTCGAAAATGTTCTCTATTATGGCCGGGCACTTTTACTCGGCGGAGGCGAGGCGCTTGCGGCTACCTTTTTCTTGCGCGGAATCTTATCTCCGTTTGCCCATGTAACTTTTACGGCGATGACCGGAATCGGATTTGGAATTTCGAGAGAAACCCACAATCCCCTTCTGAAATACACGATGCCGATTCTCGGCCTGATCATTGCGATGCTGCTTCACGCGTTCTGGAACGGTGTGGCAGTCGTTTTAGGTCCGCTTTTCCTGCTGGTGTACCTGATAATCGAAATTCCGTTTTTCGTGATTTTTGTATCATTTGCGTTTTACATAATGTGGCGTCAAAACAAGATCCTAAAAGAAATGCTGGCGATTGACGTTGCTCGTGGGCTTATTCCGCAGGAGCATTTTTTGAAAGCGACGTCCGCTTTTCGGAGCACGGGTTGGCTAATTGGCAGTATATTTAGTGGTAAATATCGTGCGACGAGTCGTTACATAAGGGCGATCGGGAAACTAGGTCTTTCATATTGGCATATACAGCGCGCAACGGCAGCAAAGGGCGAGACAGCAAGCTTCCAACAAAACCCAATTCTACGGGCTGAGGTTGAAAAGTGGGGTCCTCTAGTCTAGCTCGTTAGACAATAAAAATTTGTTAAAGGATAATTAAGCTCGGATCGCTTGGTTATCCTTTAGCTTGTTATGAATCTTGAATTGAACGAAGTACAGCAGATGGTTCGAAACTCGGTACGCGAGTTTGCGCAGGCCGAGATCGCGCCGCTTGCGCGCGAGTATGACGAGAAGGAAAAGTTTCCAAAACCTCAACTTGCAGGGCTTGCGGAAATGGGACTTCTCGGGATGATAATTCCTGAAGAATATGGCGGGGCAGGTTTTGACTCGGTTTCGTACGCGCTCGCTTTAGAAGAAATTGCAAAAGCAGATTCCGCTGTCGCCGTTATTGTTGGAGTCACAAATTCGGTATGTTGTTACCCGATCCTGAGTTTCGGAAACGAGGAGCAGAAGCAGAAATTTCTTGTTCCACTTGCGCAAGGCAAAGAACTTGGAGCTTTCTGTTTGTCAGAGCCTCAGGCAGGAAGCGATGCTACAAATTTAAAGACGAGCGCGATTGAGGATGGCGGCGATTTTATTATCAATGGAACGAAATCCTGGGTGACAAACGGCGGAGAGGCACAAACTCACATCGTAATGGCGGTCACCGGTGAAAGCGCCGGGAAAAAAGAAGTTACGGCTTTTATTGTCGAGAAGGAGAGGGAAGGACTGAGCGTTTCCTCCATCGAGCACAAGCTCGGGCAGCGGGCTTCAAAGACGACTGAATTGAGTTTTGTAGATGTCAGAGTGCCGAAAGAGAATTTGCTTGGTGGCTTAGGCAATGGGATGAAGGTTGCATTTAACAGCCTGGATAACGGTCGGATTGGAATCGGCTCGTTATCGGTAGGAATCGCTCAGGCGGCGTTTGAGGAAGCCAAAGAATATGCGAAGGATCGCGTCGCATTTGGAAAACCGATCTCGGAACATCAGGCGATTCAGTTCAAACTTGCCGATATGGCAACGGAGATCGAAGCCGCCCGACTCCTTACACTTCGAGCTGCTGCTATGAAAGATGCGAACCATAAAAACACGGGCGTAAAAGCATCGATGGCAAAGCTCTACGCTTCAGAAATTGCAAATAAGGTTTGTGCGGATGCGATCCAAATTCATGGCGGCAACGGATACTCCCGTCATTACAACGTCGAGAAATATTACCGTGACGCTCGCATTACAACCATTTATGAAGGAACGAGCGAAATTCAGAAGATCGTGATTTCCCGTGCGGTTTTGAAAAATTAACTAAGTACCGGCGACCCAGTTTACCGCTCGATTTACTTGAATAATTTCCAAAGACTCGCAATATGAGCGAAAAGAACGATCGGGACCACCATTGCTGGAAGCCAGATGTAAGGAAAAAACAAAACTGCGACGTTTGGCTGGTCAAATCCAAATTTTTGAAACGTCGTCGGGAGAGAAAAAATCGCGGTTATCACGATGTTTGAGACTAGTAACAGAGCAACGGAATTCCAGATTATCAATAGAGAACGGTTTATTTTTTCACCGCTGAATGCGAGCCAAAAAATAAACGGTGCCGTTAGACCGGCGAGGATATCGAAGTTCCGCCCTTCAAACGTCATAATCTCAGGAATTTGTCTATTCTGATAGAGCCACCAAAGCACGATTTCGACAGGAATCCGGACAACTTGAAGAAGTGTTAGTGTTTTGAGCGGAAGCTTTTCAACAAAAGATTTTCGGGCAAAAATAAAGATTGCGACGATAAAAAGCAGAGCCGGGATTGGCGCAAGGGCAAGATTTGGTGGAAATCCGTTGGTGTTCAGATAAAAACCACCCATGGCAAGAATTGCCGTAAAGAATAGCCAGAAGGCGATTGCCGCAATTACAATTTTTGAAGGGAGAGTATCAAGAACAGAATGTTTTATTGCGTGAAATAGAAAGCCAATTGCGAGGAATGTAGTTAAAATAAACGTGATCGATACATAGGCTGGAATTCCTTCCATTATCTGACTCTCTCATCCTTTTCAATTTCACCGTCGCGGATCGAAATTACCCGATGCGCTCTTTCAGCCACTTCCTTTTCGTGAGTAACGACAATTATTGTATTGCCTTCTGAATGAAGGTGCTCGAAAAGCGCCATAATTTCCCCGCTTGTCGTAGTATCGAGTGCGCCGGTCGGCTCATCGGCGAGCAAAATCGACGGATGATTGACAAGTGCACGCGCGATCGCAACCCTCTGTCTTTGTCCGCCGGAAAGCTCGTTTGGACGGTGGGTTATCCGATCTCCTAGTTCTACGGATTTCAGCGCATTTATCGCCTTTTCATGACGTTGTGTCGAATTCAGTCCCGCGTAAATGAGTGGTAGCTCAACGTTATGGAGCGCGGTCGCACGCGAAAGCAAGTTAAAAGTTTGAAAGACGAAACCGATTTCTTTGTTGCGAATTCGCGCCAATTCATCATCAGTCATGGAAGCAACCTCTTCACCGTTTATCCAGTATTCTCCTTTCGAGGGCGAGTCCAGACAACCGATTAGATTCATTAACGTCGATTTTCCGGATCCGGATGGGCCAATGATCGCAAGATAATCGCCCCGTCGTACGTCAAATGAAACGTTGCGAAGCGCGTGGAGTTGTTCATTACCCATTTGGTAGGTTTTCCATATTCCACGCATTTTTATTAGCGAATTATACGGATGTGATATTTCGCTTCCGTTGGTTTCGAGATTTTCTGGTTCGATTGACATAAATTTCCTAAAACAACGACGAAGCTATCGACAGCACCGCCGCCGGCGTCTTCGCCGCTCTTTCTTTCAGATTAGCCGTCTTTTTTCTCGTCATCTTCTTTGGCCTTTTTCTTTACGACGTCACCTTCTTTAAGACTATTAAGAACACGACTTGGTCCGGTAATAACCTGCTGTTTTTCCTCGATTCCGCTGGTTATTTGAATTTCAGATTCTCCTGTAATTCCAGTCGTCACTTCGACAAATTTCACTTTATTCCCGTCTAGAAGAAATACTCCCTTAATCGGTTTTTCCTCATCCGAATCAGGCTTTGGAGCATCGCCTTTTGGCTCAGTTTCCTCACCGGGTTTTGGCTCAGGCTTCTTTTCAATAACAGCTTGAATGGGGACTGAAAGAACGTCTTTCTTGACATCGGTAGTAATAACCGCGGTCGCACTCATTCCCGGACGCAATCCATTCTTAATATCGTCCGGTGGATCCGTTAGTTCAATAACTACGCGAAATTCTTTGGCTTCCTGGACGTTGATATTCGTCGAAAGTCCGCCCGTGGTTTGCGACTTCCCAACCGCAAGAGGCGTCTTTTGAGTTACCTCACCTTCAATCTCTTGTTCGCCAAAGGCGTCCACCTTAACCTTTGCAATTTGGCCGACAGCCACTTTATCAATTTCCGTTTCATCGACCTTAACTTCAACATTCACCGTCGACATATCGGCAATGGTTAATAAAGGCGTCGACGAAAGATTCGCGACGGCAAAGGTACCAACCTTTGAAGGGATATCGGCAATAACTCCGCTGATCGGAGCAACCTGAAGAGTTTTATCTCGCTGGTTTCGCTGCCCTCGCAGAACCGCGGCTTGTTGATCTGCCCGTGATTCGCTAGCATTTGCGGAGTAGCTAGCCGTGTTTACTCCTCGACGTGCATCTCTGACCGCAACGTCCTGTTGTTTTGCGCGAGCCCGTGATTCGCTCACACGTGCTTGCGCCTCTTTCACACGATTTTGTGCTTCTCTGACGGCAATATTCTGCGACTGCAGCCGAGCCTTCGCGTTGTTCAAATTCGCAATGGCTGTGTCAACACGATCTTTTGCCTGATCGTATTCGAGTCTTGAAACAACACCGCTTTCCAGCAATTCTTCGTTTCGTTTTAGCTCACGTCGAGCGGCGTTTACCTCAACTTGCGAACGATCGATATCTGTCTGGGCGGTCACCGCCTGCTGCCGTGCTTGATTTACACTTTCAACCGCTGATGCTACCTGCTGCTGCGCGGTGGTCACTGCCGCTTCCGATGCGATAAGGCCTTGCTGAGCTTGTGAAAGCGAATTCTGCGCTGCTGTTACCTGTGAACGGCTGCCCTGAACGTCATCGCGTGATGCTTCGTATGCTGCCAATTGGGCGTCGGTGTTTGACTGGAGTTGATTGGGATCGAGTCGAACAAGTTCTTGTCCCTTGTCAACGATGTCACCTTCTTTTACATATATTTCCTCGATCCGACCCTGAACTTCACTTGTTAGGTTTATAAACTGAATCGGGCGGATCTCACCGGGAGCGGTAACGGTCGATTTTAAATCGGCACGTTTCTTAACCTCGACTACGGTAACCTCCGGCGAATCCTTACGCGTTGCAAAAATACTTGCAACGACGATGATCGCCAGAAGCCCTAATATTGCTGAACCAATTATAATTTTTCTTTTGCGGCTAACTGCCATGTTTATCGTTCCTCGAAATTAGTAGTTTTAATAAAGTTACAGTGTAATTAAAGCAAATTAATGATACAAATGCGTCAAACCTTTGTTACGAATAAATTTTTAAAGAGTTTCAAAAAAGAAGCTGACAGGTTTGCCGGGTTTTCCCTAAATGGCGAAGAAAATGCGTAGGATGTATTCAAAAGCGATCAAATTTCGGTTTGCCATTTACGAAGATGCATTTACGAGTTAAAATGATCGGGTAATTTGTTTTATCACTTATTAACGTAAGGTAAAATTTTAGATGATCAAATGTCAGGCTTGCGGCACGCAAAACATAGATAGTTCGCAATTTTGCGACGAATGCGGCGACTCGCTCCAAAAATATCAGGCTCCCGAGGCGGCTGGTAAATACGAGCAAGCTGGGGTTGATTCCAATAGTCAAGAGCACCCGATATTTCAATCGGCGAGCGTTACTTCGGTGGGAATTCCGTCGGTCCCGGACGAAAAATCAGATGATGAGGCTCAAGCTCACGAAGGTGACCTTGAAACAGCGAGATCAACCGGAGAACATGCGACTTTAATCATTGAAAGGGGTGGAGAAATTGGAACTGAATTTCCACTGGCTGCGGATGAATCGAATATCGGGCGGTGGGATGCTGATAACGGAATTTTTCCCGATGTTGATCTTGATTCGCACGACCCCGAAGCAAAGGTTTCGCGTAAACATGCACGGATTATATTTAAGGATGGTCAATACTTCCTGGAAGACCTGGGGTCAACAAACGGAACTTTTGTGAATCGCGGAAGACGGCTAATTCCGGGAAGTCCACATTTGATAAACGAAGCCGATGAAATTATCGTCGGAAAAACATTTTTACGATTTCATATAAAGTAATTATTCTTTTGAGGAAAATTTGGGTCTGAAAAGTTCCGACGCGCGTTGCGTTAAAGGATATTAAAAAACAACGATGAATGAATGTCACGAATGCGGTTCCGAATTGGGCGACGCGGATATGTTTTGTCCAATTTGTGGAATCTCGATTAATTCTAAAACTTCGGATGATGAAATTGCCGAATCTAAAGTTGACGAGACGGCCTTTGAACCTACAGGGCAAGGTCTTCAAGAGGCGATGGCGGCTAAATCGTCCGGAGAGTTGGGTTTGCCGGATAAACCCGAAGAAGATTTTGATGCATCTGAGACAATTGTTATCTCCGGAGAATCCACTGAATCGATCAACGATAAAGTTTCACCCGCCTCTCAAGAAATACTCAAAGACTCAGCCGAGTTGGAGATAAAAGACGAATCGCGGGAGGAAGGTGTCAAGGCAGAAATACCGGAAGCCGTTGTTCGGGATTCTGAGGATATTGTGCAGGGAAACGATGATTCGATAGGTAAAACCGCTGACTCAAATGATATTTCAGAAGAAGATTTGATAGATCAGTCTCCAGCTGAGGTTGTCGAAAATGACTTTGAGGAATTGAAAGATGTGTTTGATTCGAAGGAATCAGGGGAGCCCTCTCTTGATTTAGGAGAGATTTCCGAGCCGGAGCCCCCAACCCTTGTTGCCTCCAGTCCGGATAATGTTGAAGACATTGAATCTGAGGGAGATACTGTTATCAAAACTAGTGAACCGGGAACTTCGATTGAGGAATCGGAAATATCTGAATCCTTGGACACTCCGACGGTTTCCGAACTTGCTGAAGTAAATAAAAACCTTTCAGCCGGTGCGGACGCCGAGAAACCGGTGACGGACGAATTTTCGCAAACGCTGATGTATGAAAAGCCGGATCCTGAAGAACTGAATCGTCTTAAATCGAAGAAACAATCTGTTACGCCAGCTATAGAAAAATCGGGTGACAATGTTAGTAACGAACCAGCGAGCGCCGTAAGTGAATCCGATGGGGTTGCCGCCGATCAATTGGAGGGAAGTGATCCCGCTGAATCCGTAACCCGCGTTTCGGGAGAGCCAAAAGAACCTTTGAATGTCGCTTCGCAACCTCAGGTTTCAGAAGGGAACGCCGATCAACCGGTCCGTGCCGAAACTGCGCCAAATATCGGTGTCGAAGATACTGATGGCAGCAACAAGACGAAGCTCAAACCGCTCGATGAAGGAACGGTTCTGAACAACCGCTACGAGATCGTCAGGAAGATCGGCGGCGGCGGAATGGGAGCTGTCTACTTGGCAAATGATATGAATCTTGGCGGTGTGCTAAGAGCCGTTAAAGAGATGGTTCAGTCCTATATCGAAGAAGAGCAGCAGGAGAAAGCCGTAAACGATTTTAAGCGTGAATCAATGCTTCTAACGTCGCTGGAACACCCTTCAATTCCGACCATTTACGATTATTTCTTTGACGAAAAAGAAGGCAGATTCTATCTAGTTATGAAATATATTTCCGGCGGTGATCTTGCCGGAAGATTGCGAGCGGCTCCGGAGGGGCGGGTCGAGGAAAAGCTCGTTGTCGAATGGGGAATTCAAGTGGCAGATGTTTTGGATTATTTGCATAAGAAAAAGCCGCCGATCGTCTATCGCGATTTGAAACCCGCAAATGTAATGATCGATGGCAATTCGACTCGCGTAATGTTAATCGATTTCGGAATTGCCCGCTGGGTAAATAAAGAGGAAAAGGGCGTAACCGCCGTAGGGACAATGGGTTACGCTCCGCCTGAGTTATTTAGCGGAAATGTTGAGCCCCGGTCGGATATTTATAGCCTGGGATCAACGATGTTTCACCTGCTTACAGGGGCCGATCCGCAGAGCAATCCGCTTTTGATATTTGATTTTCAGAAACATCCGCGACCAAGGCAAATTAACCCCGCAATATCAGATCAGATGGAACAAATACTGATGCAGTGCGTTGAGTATAGTGCCGAGGGAAGATTCGGTTCCGCCGAAGAACTCAAAGAGGCGCTGTCATCTCATCTCGCGGCTCTAGAATCCGGCAACGTTTCTTACGGAGTTAAGGAAACTCCGCAATCTATTGGTCTTGCCGAACAACCCGTATTTTGTGGATTTTGCGGACAAAAAATCGTCGCTACGGATATGTTTTGTGCATTTTGCGGCGCGAAACAGCCGCTTGCGCAACCTGGTATCCATTCCGAGGAATACAATATTTCGGATCAGATGACCGTGAGGTTAATTGTCGAGGGAACATCGGAGCTTAATACCCCTGCCTTTTCGCTGGTTAAGGACAATAATTTGCTCGGACGAAGGGATCCAATATCAAATATTTTTCCGGAAGTAGACTTATCGAAGTTCGATCCTCAAACAAAGATCTCGCGTCAACACGCGAGGATCTGGCGCGAAGGCGCCAAATTCCTGCTCGAAGATCTCAATTCTTCAAACGGGACAACCTTGATAGGAGTGGCGACCGGAACGATCCGTTTGGTTCCTCAGCAATCTCAAGTTTTATCCACTGGCGATAAGATTCAAATGGGCGACACGGTACTTCATTTTGTCGTAGGTTAATCTCGTCCAAATACGAAATTTATGAGTGCACGTGTTGAAAAACTACCTGACGGGAATGTAAAAACCGAACGGGTAATCGTCGGATTTGATGCCCAGAAGCTTCGTGCGCCATTTCTGCTGCGTTGCGGGGCGATTCTGATCGATTATATTCTGTTGATCAGTATCCCGGTTGCGAGTCTTTTGATCGGACGATCGTTTGGAAACGACGGTTCGAAATTACTCAACAGTGAAATAAGTAACGTTGGTTGGCTTATTTTTCTGTTATTAGCTCTCACGAACTTTTTGATCTTTCCAATGTTTAGCGGTCAAAGTATAGGAAAAATGATTACGGGAATTAGAATCGTTAAATCTGACGGGTCTGCCCCGGGTTTTGCTTCTATAATTCTGCGAAACGTAGTTGGATATCCTTTGACTTTGTTGTCCGGCGGACTTGGTTTTCTTATTGCCGCATTTAGTGAAAGCGGAAGAGCGGTTTACGATTATCTCGGTAACACGGTGGTCGTTTATGCCGAAAGAAAAGTCACTAAAAAGAGACTGATAAGGAAGCCAAAAACGACGAGACCGAAAGGTGTCACTTTAGGAAAGAAGGTGGAGACAAGGTAGTTATTGATGGCGCAACTAATACTGAAAAATGCGGATGCTTCCACGGAATCTTTTCCGATAGGTCGTCTTAGAACGACGATCGGCAGATCGGCTAGAAGCGATATATGCATTCCGGACGCGTTTGCGTCGCGTCTGCATGCGGAGGTCCGGCAGGAAGGGGAAAGCTTTTGGCTCCAGGACCTCGGTTCGGCTAACGGTACAAGATACAATGGAACCGTTGTTACGATGCCGGTACCAATGTTCTCAGGCGGTGAAATTCAGATCGGCGAGACCATAATTACTTTTGAGGAAGACAGCGTTGAACCGAGTCCGAACGCGACGCTTATCACCGATAATACTCAGACACTTGATCCGTCCACGACGATTTCGCTCAGCAAAAGAAAGAATCCCACTTCGGAGATAATAGATTCTCAATTTTCTTCGAGAAATGAATTACTTGAGCTTATAAGTAAAGTTGGGGTCACGCTGCTTTCCGCGAAAGGTTTGGACGAAACGCTGAATCAGGTGGCAAGTCTTGTATTTGATTCGGTGCCGGCAGACCGCTGTGTAATTATGCTCAGCGGGGGAGATCAGTCCGAAGAGATGAAAATCGCTGTAGCCCGAGAGCGAGGCAAAGATGAGCAGCCCGACGAAGTTAGGATCAGCCGAACCGTGATGGAAGAAGTCATGGTCAATCACAAATCGGTTCTCACTTCCGATGCCCAGCACGATCCGAAATTTGCGAGTCAGACAATGGCATTGCTTGGCGTCCGCTCCGTCATCGCCGTGCCCCTTAGCGTTAGTGATGACAATGTTTTCGGTATTATTTACGCCGATTCGCCGACATATGAAAACACTTTCACTGAAGAGCATCTCGATATCCTGACTACGCTTGCGTCCGTCGCTTCGATTCGCGTTGAAAATGCAACTCTTATGGAAGAGCGCATAGAGAGAGAGCGTATGGAGCGTGAGCTCGAACTTGCCACCGAGATTCAGCAGCGACTGCAACCATCTGCACCGCCAATAATTGAAGGTTACGAACTTCAGGGGATATCGTTCGCCTGCTACGAAATTGGGGGCGATTATTATGATTTTATTCCGCGCCATGATGGAAAAATGCTAATTGCCCTCGGTGATGTTTCGGGGAAAGGAACGGCTGCGGCACTTTTGATGTCCAGCTTGCACGCAGCAATTCATGCACAATCGGTTGCGAAAAGTTCACTAATGCAGACGGTGACTTCGGTAAATGAATACCTTGCTTTCAATACACCTACTAATCGTTTTATCACATTTTTCGTCGCGGAATTAGATCCGTTGACGGGCGAAATGGGTTATATAAATGCGGGCCATAATCCGCCCCTCCTGGCACGCACGGATGGAAGCGTTTTCGAGCTTGAGTCTGGCGGCTTTCCTTTGGGTATCATGCCGACAGCGGAATACGAACTTGGAAAGATTCAGCTAAACGTTGGCGAAAGCCTGGTTGTTTTTTCTGATGGGGTTTCCGAGGCTGTCGATCCTGAGGGCGAAGAATTCGGTGACGAAAGGCTTAAAACGGTCGTTAAAGAAAGCAGAACACGTTCGGCAGCCGGGATGCGGGATAAAATAGAATCTACGCTATCGGCTTTCACCAAAACGGCCCCGGCCAATGACGATATTACTCTTGTAATCGTTAAGCGAACCTAGAAAATCAGCAATTTGTCCGCTAAATCCAATCGTATTACCGATAGCCAATGGATACATATCGAAGTGTTTTTTGCATGAATTTGCATGAGAAGGAAAAGACTGAGCGTGGCTGACGACAAGAGTTAGCCATTCGAGAGATTGCTTAATTCGATTTTCTATATGCTCGCAGGGAGTTGTTCAAATGATAGCGTGGCTTCTTCATAACGACGTTGCTGAAATTCCTTTACCCATTCAGATACTGTTGAAGACATGTCACGGTTTGTCATTTTTTCCGAAATTTTCTCTTTAATCAGAGAAGTTTGAGCAATTATTGCATCACGCTTTTTAATTACTTTAATTTTCTGTTTTTTATTCATACTTTTTCCGTTACTGCTTTTATACTTTTGGTAAAAAATGCAAAAATTTTCAATTGTTTTGCAAAGTTCCTTATTTGATTTCATTCCGTAAAATTTTCCGATTACTAAAACACCGGATTATAATAAAAAGCTCCGGTATTTTTCCATAATTTCAGATCGAAATTTTGACACGCACCGCAGATCATACAAGTGTTGTAAGTTCGATTTCCACGTGTTAACGGAAGTCCCATCGTTTTATGCCAACACCCAAAGATACGTGTAAACCAGGAGATCCGTATTAATTCCGGTTCAGTCAAATTCACTTTGTTTGCAAATTGATTTAACGAAGTATTATCGACTTGTCGATTTTTTACCGTAAATTTATTCATTGTTTTTTATCTTCTGGACGAACATTTCTTTTCTCAGCAACTGCCATTTCAGATAAAATGACAGCATTAATTTAAGTTCGTAATTCTGATTTAAAACGGCTTGATATATTTGCCAAGTTCAAAACCTTGCTGCGCCCGACAAGTTGTTGGATAGTCGAAGCGACTTTATCAGAGTGCGGTTTGACCAAATATCCATTTGCCCCAGCCGCCAAGCCTTTTTGTTTATCGGTTTCGTAGGCGCACCCGGAATAAAACAGAATAGGCGTGAACGGTTCGTGTTGGCGCAGACGGCGGCACAAATCTAAACCGTTGCCGTTCGGAAATTTCGAATCGAGCAGATACAAATCGAATCTTTCAGAATTTGCTACCCGCCACGCTTCGGCGATGGTTCTTGCGATAGTCGTTTTTATTTCCGAAAATCCGAGCAAAACGCTCATCATTTCAGAAGCATCTTCATTGTCTTCCGCATATAAAATTCTTAGAAAGTCTGGCATTTCGATAATTTTCCTCCGAAGAATCTTGTGATGACGCAATCGTGAAATCACCAATATTTCCTTCCATCCATAACCTTGTTTGTACTTCGCATCTATCTCACACCTAGATATTGTGTAACTTATTGTGATTATTTAATTAATCTTCGTAGCGCGATTCGAGCAATCAGCAATTTTTCGGAAGCCTGTGATTGGTCAAAGCGTTTGGCGTTTTGCCAAAAATCAATGAATATCTCCTGCGTCGCTGTTTCCGCTTCTTCATTCGAAGCGGTGAACCTCCGTGCCAATGTCCAGTATCTGGATACGTTTTTGGTACGGCGCCCAACTTTCATTTAGTTGTCACAGCTTATAAATAATAATAAACTTTTGAAAATTATTCGTCTGTGTTGTAGCACGCATATAGAATGTTTTTTTGTTGGCGATGTTAGTGTGTCAGCGCATATAACATCTATGAATTTATGATATTATAAATAGATGCTTAAAATTTAAGCCGATTTCATTTCTGCAGATTAATGGAAAAGCGATGCCGAAAGCCAAACATACCGATAATACCCGTTTGAATCATTTGCTTGCCGCTCTGCCCGCTGAAGAATTTGATCGTTTAATGTCGGATCTTAAACCGGTGAATCTGGAACTCGGTGAAGTCATCTACGAATCCGGCGAGCATCTCGAATACATTTATTTTCCGACGACGGCGATCATCTCTCTGCTTTATATTATGGAAAACGGTTCTACCGCTGAGATCGGGATGGCGGGAAATGATGGTTTGGTCGGCATTGCGCTTTATATGGGCGGCAGCACGACGCCAAATCGTGCTGTCGTCCAGAGTGCGGGCAACGCTTTTAGACTTAGTTCCAAAGCTCTGAAATTCGAGTTCGGTATAGGCGGCATTTTTCAGAATATTTTGTTACGTTACACGCAGTATTTGATGACACAGATCTCTCAGACCGCCGTCTGCAACCGGCTTCACACGGTCGAGCAGCAACTTTGCCGCTGGCTGCTCATCAATCACGATCTGCTGCAAACAAATAAGTTGATCATGACGCACGATCTTATCGCCAATATGCTCGGCGTGCGCCGCGAAGGAGTTTCCATTGCCGCCGGACGTCTGCAAAAAAAAGGGCTCATCAAATATGTTCGCGGCACGATCACAATGCTCGACCGGAAAGCTCTGCAATCAGCCGCCTGTGAATGTTACGGCGTGGTCAAAGAAGAATACGACCGTTTGCTAGGCACATATATCTCAAAAAATCAGTAAACCCAAAATCTGCTTCAACTAGCAACTCTAAATCGCCGTATGTGTGAAGACACACGGACAAGCCTTCTTTTTTAGTTCATCTTCAATTTAACCCGCTCGAATAACGAAATGAATTTTAAAAATTCATTTTTGATAAAACACGTGAAAAATGCATGAAGACGAAAAAGCCAAAGAAAGATGGGACAACGAAGGCGGTCATTAACCATGAATTAAGAGAAAGGAACAAATGACAATAGCTAAAACTAAAAAACTCATTGCCCCGATTCCAAATTGTTTGCTTGTCGCTCTTCCTGGCGAAGAATACCAACGATTGCTTCCGGCAATGGAACAAGTCTGTTTAAATTACGGAGAGAATATTTACGAACGAGGCGCGGTGATCACCGATGTTTATTTTCCGAACAGCGGAATCATTTCTCTGCTCGCAGCAATTAAAGACAGTGCGATGCTCGAAGTCGGGATCGTCGGTAAAGAAGGAATGATCGGAGTTGCGGTTTTTCTTGGCGTGGAAACCGCCAACAATCGTGCCATAGTGCAGGGCAATGGCACAGCGATGAAAATGAAGACCGAAGACTTTCTGAAAGAATGCAATCGCGGCGGAGCATTGACGATGATTTTGCGAAGGTTTACCCATTCGCTGATGGTACAGATCTCGCAATCGGCGGTGTGCTTC
>JBGTGX010000068.1:0-4551 GCA_041746475.1 Pyrinomonadaceae bacterium
AATGATGGGCGGATTGTGTTTTATGGTTGACGATAAAATGTGTGTAGGCGTTATTAAAGATAATTTCATGCTTAGAATTGACCCCAAGATCTATGAAGATTTGCTTAAAAAAGAAGGCTGCAGACCGATGGATTTTACGGGAAGGGTTATGAAAGGCTTTATATTCGTGGACGAGACGGCGGTTGAACGGTCAGCCGAATTGAAATATTGGGCCGATCTAGCACTCGAATTCAATCCGCGCGCCAAATCGAGTTAAAAGAAAAGCAAAAAAAATTTACTTGTATATATGTCAGATATGACATATATTAGTAGAGTGAATGGTGAAAAAGAAAAAACCCTGATGATTCTAAGCGGGGAAATAAAAACGCCACCACTATCGAAAGAGTCTCGAATTGAAGTTGGATTTTTATTAAGAAAGTTACAACAAGGCGATTCGCTTTCGATGCCCCAGTCAAGACCAATGCCTGTCATCGGTCGGCGCTGTCACGAACTTAGAATAAATGATAGGAATTCTACCTGGCGAATAATTTATCGAATTGATGATGATGCGGTAATTATTCTCGAAATATTTAGTAAAAAGACTCAAAAAACTTCAAAAGGCATAATTGAAATTTGTAGACGGCGAATTAGGAGTTATGACAAATAACGATGGATAAAAGAAAACTAGAAAATTTAAAGAGCAAAGGATGGAAGGAAACTTCAGTTTCGGAATTTCTCAATCTCAGCCTTGAGGAAGAAAAGATTATTGAACTTCGAATCGCGCTTAGCACGGCTCTAAAGCGTCATCGACTACGAGCTAAGATTTCGCAGGAAGTTTTCGCGAAAAAACTAAAAACGAGTCAGTCCCGATTGGCAAAAATGGAAGCTGGTGATCGCAGCGTTAGTTTGGATCTTTTGATTAAGAGCCTATTCAAAACCGGTATTGATCGCTCTGAATTATCTGAGATAATAGCGTCTTAACCTTTTGACAGCGCGAGAATCTTGTCAAAATGTGCGTTCGAAACCGGCATTACTGAAAGCCTCGTCTGTTTTATCAATTTCAAACCTTCAAAAAAATCGTCTGCTTTGATCTGCGCCAGAGTGACCTCGTTATCAAACTGTTCGAGGGGTTTTAAATCTACCCAATTCCAGCGTTCATCCTCGGGGCTAACGTATCCGCCATCGGAAATCACTTTTGCGACGCCCTGCACTGCTTTCACGTCGCCGGAGTTATAAAAAAGAACAAGATCACCCTTTTTCATTTCACGAATAAAATTACGCGCCTGATAATTCTTTACCTTTTTCCAGACTCTTTTCCCTTCTTTTACAAATTCTTCAAACGTACATTTTTTCGGCTCTTCCTTCATTAACCAGTGGTTCATTGTTGATCTTCCTCTACGTATTTCTTAAAGCTCTCTAAGCTATCTTTTGATCTTTTGCTGAATTCAGACTGCATCCAGTATAACAACGCTCTCATGAAAATGCCTTTTCCTGTAATGGTTTCGGCCTGCGTATAATCAGTAGTCAGCCCTTTGTCTGCAAGGATTATCACCACGTCATTTGTTAAAACATCGCCATCCAAAATAAAGGCGAATTTCTCGTTTTCAATGACCTCTTTTACTGTCTCGATCGCCTCGAATCGGTGGCCATCTTCTTCGACCACGATCTTGTATTTACTTCCAACTGTTCCCGGTTCGCCGCTTAGCGTTTCAATGCTTTTGAAGCCCTTGAGCCACTTGCCCATTTTCCCGGCGTCCATCATCTTTTTCCACACTTCTTCGCGAGGTTCGTTTATCGTCACCCGGTTCTCATGATTTAAGATCGGTTTCAAAAAAGCGGGTGCAAAAAATACGGCCGCGACGCCGATAATCACAGTGAGCAATCCTAAAAGAATTTTCTTGATCATCGGTTTTCTCCAAAGTTGGTGTCGGTGAACGAAATATTAGTTTAATATTTGAACGTTTGCAAAAGAAACTTTTTGCTGAGGAATTCTTAGAACCAGCATTTGACGGAGGTGATGCAATGATACTGGGAGCGCTTGAAGACTAAAGCGAATGTTTCATATGAAATTGAGACGTTTGATTATGGGATGGGGGAATTTGGTATTTTCGACATCGAGGGTTATCTGCCGCAGGGTGGGCAGGATATTAGAGAGGTTGAAAAACTGAATGAAAACGGATCTCGTAAGTGTCACATTGGTTTTCCTTTATAGAAATGGGCGAATCGATTAAACTAGATTTGCAAAAAAAGAAAGTTTGGGTTTTTGAGGAGTAACTTATTATGGAAAATCCGGTGAATTGGTTTGAGATATACGTCGCGGATATGGAACGCGCGAAAACATTTTATAATGCCGTTTTAGGAAAGGAATTGACGCAGCTGCCATCTCCGGATGAAGGCGAAATGTATGCATTTCCGGTGGAAGAAAATGGCGCAAACGCTTCGGGAGCATTGGTAAAACATCCGCAAGGGCAACCGGGAATGGGCGGCACAATGGTCTATTTCCAATGCGATGATGTTGCAAATGAAGCGGGCCGCGTTGCTGAAAGCGGCGGGACTTTGATGCAGGAGAAAATGAGTATCGGCGAATACGGGTTTATTGCAATTTTTGAAGATACGGAAGGAAATGCGGTTGGCTTGCATAGCAAGACATAGTTTTTAAGAAAGTCATGAGTTACACGTGAGAAGTGACGGGTAGACGACAGTGATGAAGCATTTCTTGAAACTCGTCACTAATCACTTGTCACTGCATTAATAATGATCAACGTTTGGATGCATCAGATGTTTTTGCGTGATTCGCTTAAGGAAGCGTCGGATCTGTGCGTGGAACCGGAATCCACGGTCACCCTCTATGAGCTGTTGGAGCGTGTCTGTGAAGGCGACGAAGTTTTGCGTTTCAAACTTTTGGACGAACAGAAAAATCTCCGTACTCACGTGAATATTTTCATCGGCCCGAAAAATTGTCGAAACCTCGAAGGGCTTCAAACTCCCGTAGCTCCCGATGACGACGTCTCAGTCTTTCCATCACTGAGCGGGGGATAGCAAACCAGAATTATTTTATCGATAAATCCCGCTATTTCAGACCCATCTGGAATTTACTTATCAGTTTATTATTTTGAAACGTCAGAGTAACATTTGAAAAGGTCCCGGGTTTCCACATATAGCTTGAGGTCGAATAACCTGCGACGTTTGTGGAGCTAATTTCCTCACCTTCTCCAAGAATTTCGACTACTTCCTCGTATGACATTCCGTTCTTGACCTTCTTGTAGTTTTCCATCGTGACTGCGCCTTTTTTCGCGGTTGATGCTGGTTTTGGTTCGCTTTCACTTTTTTCGGTTGGTTTTTTCGGAACCGATTCCACAGTTTCCTCGTTTGATCGGGATTGCGAAACCCACCAAATTCCAATCGCAGCTGCTAACACCAAAACACCCAAACCAAATAGGAAAACAAATCCTATAATGATTCCCAGGTAAGACTTCTTTGGTTTGGCAGCCTGAGTCCAATCATTTGTTGGTTTTGCGGTTTCATTGGGCGAGGTTTCGCGCGGAGTGTGATCCAGTTGTCCGGGTTTTTCTAAAGTAACCGCATCTTGGTCGATCTCAAGTGGACTCCCGTCTTCCAAACAGAAGCTCATATTGAAATCATATTTTGCGTTGCATTTAGGACAGGTTTTCATCAGAAAATTCTAACACACGTAATTCGCGGCAAGTGATTTGTAATAGTTTCCCAGGAATCACCGTTGTCGTCGGAGAAATAGACGCTTCCGCCCGTTGTACCAAAAGCCAGATCCGAATTTCCGACTGCGCTAAACGAATCGCGCAAAACGCAGTCGTAAGCATTTTCCTGCGGCAAGCCTTTGTCCAGGCGTGTCCAAGAGTCACCCGCATCCTGCGTGCGATAGACGCCCATTTTTCCATCAGGAAAAACACGGAACTCATCTGCCTTTATCGGAATTATGAATGCCGTGTTTGGATTATTTGAAACGCACGCAAAACCGAAATCGGTTGGAAGATCTTTTCCTTCGGAGATGTTATCCCATGTTTTTCCGCCATTAATGCTTCGGTAAACTCCCCAATGGTGCTGCAGAAAAAATTGATCAGGATTTGCGCTGTCGACGGCGATTTTGTGTACGCATTGTCCGAATTCGGGAGTTTCTTCAGGTAAGAATGGGGTTTTGATCTTTTGATTACATGCTTCCCACGTCTTGCCAGCGTCTTCCGTTCGGTAAGCTCCACCGGTCGACGCACCAATCAGCCAATTCGTCTCCGACATCGGAATTATCGTATGCAGACACAATCCGCCGAATCCCGGTGTCCATTCAGCGCGATGCGGATGATTCCAAAGCCCCTCGCAAAGTTCAAACGACTCTCCCTGATCATCCGAAATAAAAAGCGCCGATGGTTCCACTCCGAAAAACATTCGTCCATTTCCATCAGATGCGATCTGCCATATCTTGGCAAGCGAAGCGTCTTTTTCTTCGGGAAACATCAAAGGTTTGTCGACCGCTTTCCACGTTTCGCCCTGATCATCTGAATAAGAAAGGGCAGTTCCTGTCCATTCAGTAAACGGCGATGC
>JBGTGX010000069.1:0-85794 GCA_041746475.1 Pyrinomonadaceae bacterium
TAGTTCACATCGTAGCTCAGAATATCGCTGAGCCTTTGCCGCAAGCTAAACGACCCACCGTGATAATTCGATCTTGCGGTGGTTCCATAAGAGGCGAACGCCGCATATTGCGGGTGAACAAACATATTGGGTCGAATACCCAGGTCATCCAATAGCGTTTGTATAAATGTATAGTCTGCAACATCAAAGAATTCACAGGATGGATCCGGCGCACAAAGCGTGGTTCCTTGAGTGAAATCCTGTCGTGCGATTAGCACAAAAACTCCTTGAGTGGAATTCCAGCCGGAGCCGGGGCCCCAGAAGTTGTCGGCAAAATTCGGGAACAAATTTTCAAAGTACGGAATCGTTTGCAGTGCATTTATATCCGTATTTGCTGCTCTTGCATCAACCAATTGGCCCATCGCCGTATACCAATCGAGTCCAGAAGCAGGGTCCACAAGATTGTTGAATGTTACGACGTCCTGGCTGGAGAACAGATTTCGGCCGATCGTTCCGATGTAGGAAGCTTCAAAATACATCCCCTTCGGAAGACTCCGACCGTAGGATAGATTCCAGCTATAATGCTTCGGCGAAACAATATTCCTGTCGAGGGAAGATTGAATTCGCTGTTCCTCATCCGCCGGGGTGCTGAACAACTGCGACGGTGCGCCTATCCCGGGGAGCCCGCGAACGTCAACGTTGTCAAAGCCCGTAAATAGAGGTCCGAGTCTCGTTGTAACGTTGTACGTATTTGCCGATATCTCAGTCGAACTGGTAAATCCTATTGTCGATAATTGATCAAATGAAACTGCGAGCTGTTGACCAAATGCGGAATTTGAAACTGAAAATCCGCCCCTGATCGTCGAGTCGCCCTCATTTCCAAACAATGTGTGTAAAAACCCATTCTTGAAATTTGGGGCCCAGGCGGCTGCCAATCTTGGCTGCCAATTGTTCGTATCCAGTGGATAGAACCCGGGTCCGTTATTAACCGGCCCGCCCTTGACGAAGTTAATCAAATCATTGGTTGGCACGCCAAATTGCGCGGTTGACGCCCTTTTCGCCAAAAGATCGCTGAGTGCAATATCGGGTACGACCTGAAATCCGTTGGTTTCATAAACCGGACGGCTCAAGGCGTAGCGAAGGCCAAATGTAAGTGTTAAGTTTCTGAGCGGCCGCCATGCATCCTGTATATAACCTTCATACTCTTCCGTCGCGAAACTTCGGTCGCTGGATGTGCCGGCGGGCAAAACGTTGCCGTCAATATCAAATGTGAAATTCGCACCGTAATCAGTGAACCGGCCGATCAACGCGGTAGCTGCAGCTTGTACGGAAGCAACGCTGCCGCCGTCTATTGTGTATCCCGCTGACTCAATCCGCGAGTCAACAACCGCTCCCGAAAGGTCGTAAAACGAAGGATTTGTAAACGCTTCGTCAAAGGCACTTGCCAGACTGCTGCGTTTGTTTCTAATGATCCTCACATTTCCGCCGACGCCAACTGTATGATCACCCTTGATCCATGTGAAATCATTTGTAAAGTTGTGGGTTTCCGTTTTTCTACTCAGAGATCGGACCGGTGGATCAAGCGTTGGCTGGAATACAAATCGAAAACTGATTCTATTACTGCTCGAATCGCCTCCTTGTGAAAATGCCTGTCTCGTCAATCCATATCTGAAGTTATTGACCTTGTTATTACTTATCGTCCAGTTGTGGCCAAGCACAAATCCCAAGGGATGACTCCACAACGTAGTCGGGGTCGTATCCGGGAATTTTTGTGCAAATGCCGGATCAGTGCTTCCCGAGGTAAGATCATGCTGATAGTTTGCGCGGAAAAATAGCTGCTGACGATCATTTAGATTGTAGTCAAAACGAGCTATATGTGTGTTTTCCGAAATCGTCGTTGGCGCGTTAAATCTAAATCCGCCTGTATTGATCCCGTCACCGACGCTTGAATCGTTTGAGGGATATTTAGATGCGGCATTTGCCAAAGCAGTGAGAGCTACGGGATTGATTCCGGCTTGGGAATAAATCGTTTTCAGCTCGGCTAGCTTAATGACGCAATTTCCCGCGGCATTACAACTTGGTCCAGTTCCTACGAACCTGAGTTCACCCTGACCCAAATGAGCTAATGGAACGGTTCTGACAACCGGAGTTCCGAGCGTTTGACGCTGCCCCTCATAGTTGTAAAAGAAAAATAACCGATCCTTGAAAATTGGTCCTCCCAATCTTCCGCCAAAAACGTCACGTGCCAAACTCGGACGCGGTGCGCGTTGTTCGCCGACGACGGCGTTTCCATCGAGTACTGCCTGATCCGTCGGCGTATAGGTGCCCGCAGCGTTGTTAAAGAATTCGTTCGCGGAAAAAGCCGTCGGTCTATAAAAATAGAATCCGGCACCATGGAAATCGTTCGTTCCGCTTCGGGTGACGAGAGATATCTGTGCTCCGGAAGAGCGCCCTTGATTTGCATTAGCATTTGTCGTCGTAATTCGAAACTCGGCGACGGATTCAGTTGTTGATCTCAACACTGAATTTTGCGTAGTTTGAAATTGGTTTGAACGGCCGCCGGTTTGCTGGTCGTTTACGTCTACTCCGTCGAGAGTAATATTCGCCTGATCGCTGCGCCCGCCGGCGACATAACCATCTCGCGTCACCGCCGGCTGCAAACTAAGTAAATCATTGACCTGCCTCAGGTTCGTCGGCAATTGCGTGATTTGCTCGGGAACGAATGTATTTCCAAGACTCGCGTCCTGGGTGTTTATAACACTCTCGATCGTGTTTGAAGTTACATTAACGATTGCCGTAACATCGCCGGGTTCAAGCGTAACGATCGACGCTACTTTTGTATCAACCGGTGCCGCCACGCTGTCATTTACAACTTTCTTGAAATTTCCTGCTTCAACCTCCAATCTATACGTCGACGGGGGTATTCCCGGAAAACTATAGTTGCCGTCCGCGCTGGTGGTGGTGGTCCTCGAATATCCGGTGGCAGGATTGCTAATTTTAACGGTTGCGCCAGGAACCGCAGCCCCTGTTTGATCAGTTACAAGACCGCTAATGCTCGATGTTCCGGTCTGTGCGAAAACATTACCCACTACCAACACTGACATAATGAGTGTCAATAGCAAGAAAAATGTTTTGGATTTTAAAATACTATGTTTCATAGCTCCTCCTTATTTATTAATGCCTGCAAAAACAGTTCCAGCCTTGTTTTAGGCACGTTGTGTTCCTAATAAGTGCTTTGAAGACATCAGTTTTTCGGAGATTCGCTAATTTAAAAATATTTTATT
This sequence comes from Pyrinomonadaceae bacterium, assembly GCA_041746475.1. Classification (GTDB taxonomy): domain Bacteria; phylum Acidobacteriota; class Blastocatellia; order Pyrinomonadales; family Pyrinomonadaceae; genus Aridibacter. The sequence continues at coordinate 3,264 of JBGTGX010000069.1, forward strand.
GACTGTTGATCGTTACTACCGCAAATATGACGGCAAATAGGTGTGTATTGGAGTAACCCGCTCAGCAATTTGATTCGTGGCGAGAAACAGATTTTTTATAAAAATATGATTTTTTATAGAAAAAATTTCAATCCAATTTAGATCCTCTTGTTCATTTTTCTGAGGCCGTGTTCAAAGTTCTATATTTTTAAGGGAATTATCGAGTACGAAAGTATCGAGTAGAGCAAAGCAGAGAATGTTAACTTGCTCTGCTTTTGCCCTCTCACACCCCCGGACGTACGGTTCACGTATCACGGCGGTTCCCGGTGTTAATTTATAGAATTGTCCCCCGTACGGTTTGCCGCGCTCATCGATTCCCTCCAGTTTTCCGAACTTCTTCTCCTCGATAAGCCCCGTGCATCTCAGCACCAGCTTCTGCTGCTCCTTTCCGTTCCGTTAACATTAATCCCTTAAGTCTTAACTCCAGGTTCAGTCCTTCATCTCGCGTTTCCGGTTGACTACTATGACCTCTGCTGACTTCTCCGGATTCCGTTTCCGGATTCAGAAGACCTCCCCGGGTAATGTGCCGACACCTTCCCGCTTATGCCCGCCGCATATACATACCGGATTCCCGTGTAAGAATCGGGCTTTAGAGATATTGGCCTCCTCACCCATCCAGCATGCCTATTATGCGATTTCTGTTCGTCAGGCCAGCGTTTTGCCTTTTCGGCTTCCTTCAGCCAACACCTCGCGGTCTTAACCTTGCCGTTTAGCTAGTACTTCCCCTTACCGGGCGTACAAGGGACTTTCACCCTCAAGTGTCTACCCCCCCCCCTGCCGGGCGCACGAAAAAAAGGCTAGAGCGCCTGCCCTAGCCGTATCAAGAAAAGTAAAAAATTAACCTAAAACTCGTATCTCAATCCGAATTACATGGAACGCGAGACGAGAGAAATATGTTAGAAAATATGATTTTTTTGGAGAAAAGCTTCCGATCAAAGTTCGATTATTGCGTCAATTTTTTTGAGACCGGGTTCAAAGTTGTAAATTTTGGGAGGTTCTGACCAGTTCCAAAGAAAAACGGCTAGCGCATTTTTGCACTAGCCAATAGTAGTTGTGTTAACAATGTGACTAAAATTCAAATCTTAATCCAAATTGCATCCGACGAGGGTTGCCTCGAGTTCCCGTAAACAACCCGGCACCTGAGTTAAAAGAAACAGCTCCTCCGGCGCCTTCAGAGACCTGAACGCCTCTCGTTCCCGCCAAATACTGCTGGTTGAGGACATTAAAGACCTCCCATCGGAACTGAAGAGCGTGGTTTTCATTCCACGGGAACCTAAAGGTCTTTTGCAGACTCATATCTAGAACCGAATAGCCCGTATCGCGAAATGCGTTCCTGTCTCCCGTTTCACCCGGTGCCGGTCCTCTTATTGCTTTTGCAAGAGCATCCAAGTCGCCAAATAGATTAGGACTATCCCCCGTGCGGGTTGGTGACGATTGTATCGGTGCAATACGGACCCCCCTCGACGTTATATTCCAGTTGGTATCCCAACCATCGCTGTCAAATATTCCATCATACGGACGACCGGTATTAAACCTGACAATTCCGCCAAGCTGCCATCCACCTATGAAGAAGTCCGTCGTTGTGCCAAGATCGTCAAACATTTGTCCCCTACCAAAAGGCAGCTGAACAACGAAATTTGCGTTGACGACGTGCGTAGAATCAAAATCGGAAAGCGAGTAGCTATCTTCCTGTCGAATTGGATTCAAGATAAATCCGCTCCCGAAAGAAGCGGCAGTTTGAAGACCAGAAACATCATCCATCGATTTCGAGTAAGTATAGTTGAAATCATAACTCAACCAATCACCAAGACGCTGTCTGACGCTAAGAGTACCACCATGGTAGTCAGACCTAGCAATCGTTCCAAAAGCACTCAACGCACCATACTGCGGGTGATAGAAGATGTTAGGAGTGTCTTGATCGTCAAGAAAAGCTTGGATGCCGGTCCAGTCCGTTCTCGGACGAATAAACTGATAAAGGGATTGGGTCGAAGTGGGCTGACCGAGGAAAGTAATCGATGGGAATAGGTTTTCAAAAAATGGAAGTACCTGAACATTCGCGACAGATGTCCCAGCTATTGAGGCATCTCGGAGAATACCAGCTGCAGTATACCAATCCATTCCCGAAATGGGGTCAACAATGTTGTTGATCGCCATTACATCGCGCGCACCTAAAAGATTCCTAGCTTTTCGATGAACGTAATTTGCCTCAACATACATTCCCTTCGGAAGACTCCTTCCGTACGAGAAACTCCATTGATAATTTATCGGCGAAACTAGATCGGTATCCAACGAAGTTTGAATCGCAAATGACTCATCCGCGGGGACACTAAATACTTGCGTCGGTGCGGCGATACCAGGAAGGCTCCTAATGTCCTGACCAAAACCCGTAAATAACGGCGCTAAGTTGTTAGTAATGTTGTAAGTCTCAGCATTGATATTACTAGAAGCAGTAAAACCAATCGCACTCAGTTGATCAAAATTAACCGCTAACTGCTGACCAAAATAGTCATTGACAATTCGGAAGCCGCCCCGAAAAGTTGATTGCCTCTGTTCGCCAAAAAGCTTCCCAAGGAAACCGCCTTTGAAATTAGGAGACCAAGCGGCTGCAACCGAAGGCTGAAAATTATTCCAGTCCATAGAATACATTCCAGGCGCATTGTTTGCAGGTCCTGCAAGTTCAAAATTGATCAAATCATTCAGAGGAACCCCCTTTGCAGCACTAGCAATTCGCCTATCAAGAAAGTCGCCGAGCGGCTGATCGGGTCTTACTTGGAATCCGTTCTTTTCGTAAACCGGTCGACTCATGCCATATCTCAACCCTAGCGTTAAAGTGAGATTAGAGAAGGGCTTCCATTTATCCTGGACATAGAGATCATATTCCTCTGTAGCAAATATCCGATCTGCCGGGCTCCCTGGAGGCAACGGACTGCCGTCAATGTCGAAGGTAAAGTTTGCGGAATACTGAGAGAAACGTCCGATCATACTCGCTAACGTCCTTCTAAGGGTTAGCCCATCCTCGATATTTGAATAGCCGGCATTGGCAACGGCATCATCGATAATCGTTCCAGCCGATTGATAAAAGGAGCCGTTTGTAACCGCTGAATCAAATGCAGATCCGAAGCTTGACCGCCTATTCTCAATAAGACGCACATTACCGCCAAATTGGAAAGTATGCCCGCCTTTGATCCAGATAAAATCATCCGTGATATTAACTGTAGGATTAACTCGCGATGACGTTCGAGAGAAATTCAACGGAGTAAACACGGTGCGAAAACTTACAAAATTAGCGTTTGAATCACCTTGTCCACTTGCCGAAATTCTGGTCAATCCATACCTAAAATTATTGATCATATTGGAATTTATCGTCCAATTGTGACCGACTACGTATCCGTATGGATGGCTCCAGTTTCCAGTCGATGGTGTATCATTGAATGCGCCACCTACCGTACTGTTGTCCCACTGATAATTGCCTCGCGCAAATAATTGCTGACTGTTACTAATATTCCAATCGAACCTCGCGATATGAGTATTTTCGCCAATCGTAGATGGTGAGTTAAATCTATATCCAGCAGTATTAAACCCATCACCGGTGGTCGCATCGTTAGCGGGATAACGACTAGCAGCGTTTGCGAAAACTGCCAAAGCTGCCGGATTAATTCCAGCCTGTGGAAAAATTGCGTTTAATTGCACCAAATTCAACGAGCAATTCGCAACCCTAGGATCGGGGCTCTTTGGCCCACAACCTGGTCCATTCGCTCGAAATTTAAATACCCCCTGACCTAAACTAGGCAATGGCACAAGATTTACCGACGACCCGGCACTTGATTCCCTTTGTCCTTCGTAAGAATAGAAGAAAAAGAGCTTGTCCTTCACAATTGGTCCGCCAATGGCACCTCCAAAAACGTCGCGAGCTAAGCTCGGACGCTCAACTCCTGCTTTATTATTGAAGAAATCGTTGGCGGAAAATTCGGTTGGACGATAAAAATAATATCCCGCCCCATGAAATTGATTTGTGCCACCTCTCGTAACTAGCGAAATTTGGGCGCCTGACGAACGACCTTGATTCGCGTTTGGATTTGTGGTTGTAATTCTGAATTCCTTTACTGCCTCAGCGGTGAGACGAATAGCCGTCGATTGAGACAAATCAAACTGCGACGTTCGCCCACCAGTTTGCTGGTCATTGATGTCAACTCCGTCAAGAGTCACATTAGTTTGGTCGCTTCGCGCCCCAGCTGAATAACCCTCCCGAGTCACACCAGGCTGCAACGTAAGCAGGTCAGTAACCCGGCGCAAATCTGTCGGAAGACCTGCGATTTGCTTTGGAACAAATGTATTACCAATTGTTGCGTCTTGGGTATTAACTAGTGACTCAATTGTATTTGAAGTCACATCAACAACCGCACTTATATCTCCCGGCTCCAATTGAACATTAATCGTAGCCGTCGAATCGATCGGCGCCTGAACATTGTTGTTCACAGCCTTTTTAAAATTACCGGCCTCGACTGAAAGGACATATGTAGCAGGTGCGACACCGGGGAATTGATAGTTACCGTTGCCCCCCGTTGTAGTTGTTCGACTGAATCCCGTCGCAGGGTTAGAAATCGTAACCGTTGCGCCGGGAACGGCGGCTCCGGTTTGATCGGATACACTACCCTTGATGGTTGACGTCCCCGACTGTGCAAAAGCACCTCCAACGAAGACGGCGGAAAGTACCAACGTCGCGAGAGTTAGAAATACTTTTGATTTATTAAAAACAAAACTCATAGCTCCTCCTTATATGTGTTTGTTGCAAAATTTGAAAGTTTTAATTCTAAAGATATTGAAGGCACATTCCGTTCCGCTATACGTTTAGACGAGCGCCTCCTTGTAATTTATTGTTAGTACAGGGGTTACGGGTACGTGACTGACTTTTATCCGAGGCAGGTTTGATAGGATTCGTCCATAAATTACAACAATCTACGAATCTTCGTAGATTTTGGTCGTCTTGGGACCTAGTTAAGTTCTTGAACGAATTACTTTTGCGGCGGTTGAACCCATTCCCACAGCACTGCTTACAGTCGGGGAAATCGGATTTGCCACATCTCCGATCGCAAAGAAATTTGGAACGCTGGTCTCGCAGATAGAATTGACGCAGATGTAATGATCGGGATCTAAAACTATGTCGGCAGCAAGGACGAGTTGACTGTTTGGAACTACTCCAATTCTCGTTAAAACCGCATCAGTCGTAAGAGAGAGAAGTTCCCCGTTTGTCGAGTCTCGAACAGCAATAGATTCGACCCACCTTCCGCCCGAAATCTTCTCGACGACAGAGTTTGTTAGGATCTCCACTTTTGGATGCGCGGTCGCAAAGTCAACGAATTCCTCCCGGGCTCGAAATTCCGTCCCGCGATGCACCAGGTAGATCTTTGCAGCTTTTTCAGCCAAGATCTTGACATTTTCAAATGCGGCATCGCCTCCACCAACTACAACGACCGTCTTATTCCTAACAGTTTCGATATCCCTTTTACCTGAAATCAAGATTCCTCTACCCTGGAATTTTTCTTCACCGGGAATATCTAATTTGCGTCGTTTGACGCCTGTTGCAATGACTAACGAGCTAAATTCGATCTCTTCGTTAATCGACAAAACGACGCGTGAATCACCGAAATCTATTCTTTGTACGGCGGACTCCAAACGATAATTTATGCGTTTTGATTCAGCATGTATTCGAAACTTTTCGGCTAGCTCTTCTCCATTAGAGGCTTCCAGCCCAAGGTAATTTTCGATCGGGTTGAATGTCCAATTCAGTTGTCCGCCAAGCGAACTCCCCGCCTCCAGCAGCAGCGCGCCCAACCCAAGATCTACGCACCAGAGCGCGCATGATATTCCTGCCGGTCCGCCTCCAATAATTATTACGTCGAAATTGTTTTTTGACACAATATGCTAATCTGCAGCTTTTTGTTCGGTGATCTCGCTAAGCTGATTAAATGTGAAACCGCGCTTTAGAATCAACAACATTCCCACTCCAGCCCAAAATAGAATTCGCCCCTTCCGAACAATCGCAAGCGTGACTCCTATTCCTGCTACGATTCCCAGTGTTTCAACGATGAATTCCGCACTCGCTTCGTCGACACCAACAAGGAACGGCACAAGCTTAAAAACGACTGTTACCAAGCGGCTCATCGATTCCAGGAAAAACGCTGTCGAAAACGCAGGAAATAATTCGCTAATGCGCGACAAAATAAACCAAACTTCAAAGATTCCCAAAAGATGAAAGGCGATCTGAAGCAAACAAAGCGGAAAAAACCTTCTCGGATGCTGGCGATAAAATCCATAAATAAGATTTTCAAACAGGCGTACCTGAATCCTTCCGCCCTCTAAAAGCTTCGTCAAGATCCCTCTATTGTAAAGCCATTGGCAAATTCCGCTGGCAAAATGCCATTGCTTGATTACAATCAATACACCCAGCGAAATACTCACTAAAACAAACCCGATAACAAAGTTAATCAGGAAAACCGTGGTTTCCGGCAGCGCAAACCTCCGGAGAAATGTAAGCGCACCAAGAACAATAAATAAACCAGTAATTAGTGAATAAAAAAGGTTCTCGGTCGCGATCGATGAGAACCCGACAACCAGCGGAACTCGCTTCCTTACAGCGATCGCTTTCGCTGTACCGCTCATAAGGATGCCGAGCGGAAATATGCTGCTCAAAGCTTCACCGAGTATTACGGCCGGCAGTGCGTCACGAAAACTCAACTTGTACGGTTCATACACCGAAAGCGTCCAAGCCCATGCCCTCATCGCAAGTTTCAAAAGAAATAGAAGAAGAATTATCGCAAACCCGCCAAAACCGATCTTAGTAATACCGAGCAGTATCTCATTTACGCCAACCACATAGACAAAATATCCAAATAACAAGGTTCCGAATACACTAAATCCTATTAAGAGCAGCTTTAGCCGCTTAAAGTTCCTTTTGTCGACCGCCTTAATTTCAAGTTTTTGTTTAGGGTAAGTATTTTCCGAGTTCAAGAGTTTTGCCTTTTGTCGTGTACGTTTATAAAATACTATTCTAACTTATTAGCAATAAATTATTTAGGCAAGGAACTTTATATGAGCGCAACAGCTTTGGAACAAGAAGATTTGAGACCTGCATTGACGCAGTTATCGGAAGAAGAAGAATTATTTCGCAGTACTTTCCGCGAATTTGCTGAAGGCGAAGTCCGCCCGCGGGTTGCGGAAATGGAAAAGAATGAAAAGCTCGATCCCGAACTCATCAAACAATGTTTTGAGATCGGCTTGATGGCAATTGAAACCCCGGAAGAATACGGTGGTGCGGGTTCTTCGTTTTTTAATGCGATTTTGGCGATCGAAGAATTAGCGAGAGTTGACGCATCGACCGCAGTTTTTGTTGACGTACAAAACACACTTTCAACAAATGCGATAATTCGCTGGGGAAATGAAGATCAAAAGAAGAAGTACCTGCCGCAGATGGCGGAATCAAAGGTCGCCGCTTATGCTTTGAGCGAAGCAGGAAGCGGTTCGGATGCATTTGCACTAAAAACGAGAGCGGTCGATAAAGGGGATCATTACGAAATAACAGGACAAAAACTCTGGATCACAAACGGCAACGAAGCCGAAATTTTTGTTCTTTTTGCGACGGTTGATCCCGAAGCGGGTTATAAAGGAATTACAGCGTTTATCGTTGAAAAAGGCTTTGAAGGTTTCAAAGTTGGCGAAAAGGAAGACAAACTCGGTATTCGTGCGAGTTCGACGACGGAGTTGATTCTCGACAATTGCAAGGTGCCAAAAGAAAACGTCCTCGGTGAAGTCGGAAAGGGTTACAAAGTTTCCATCGAGACTTTAAACGAAGGCAGAATCGGTATCGCTGCCCAAATGATTGGCATCGCTCAAGGTGCATATGAAGCAGCCCTCGCTTATACAAACGAACGCGAACAATTCGGCAAAAGCCTCGATAAATTCCAAGCCGTCCAATTCCAACTTGCCGAAATGGCAGTCGAGATCGAAGCGGCAAGACTTCTAACATACAACGCCGCCCGTCTCAAAGATGCAGGAAAATCATTCCTAAAAGAAGCAGCGATCGCCAAACTCTACACTTCCCGGGTCGCTGAAAAAGTATCATCACAAGCCATCGAGCTCTTTGGCGGCTATGGTTACGTAAAAGATTATCCGGTTGAAAAATTCTGGCGGGATTCCAAGATCGGTGCGATATACGAAGGCACAAGCAATATGCAATTGCAGACTATTGCTAAATTGATCACAAGTGGAACAAAGTAAAACAGGCTGTTAGCCTGTTTCCGTGCGATCAAAAAAGCACACTTAGCAGCGTCAAGGAAACAGGCTGTCAGCCTGTTTTACGCCTTATTGACCTTGGTTTGATTTATGTCCCGAGTAAAAATCCGACGAGCGATGATCGAAGATGCCAAAATGCTGGCAGAATTTAGCTATGAATCCTTTTACACAGCATTTCACGATCACCCGAAAAATGCACCTGAAGATTTAAGAGCCTATATGGATAGCGCCTTTAGCTTGGAAACCGTTTCGACTGAATTGCTGAAAAAATACAACTTCTTCTTAATTGCGGAATTTGAAAATGAAACTGTCGGCTACGCAAAAATTATAGTCGGGAGTATAGAAGACGGTATTACCGCCGAGAAACCGATAGAACTAAACCGCCTTTATGCTAAAACGGATTTCATCGGAAAAGGAATCGGGCAGCAACTGATGGATGAGTGTTTCAAACTTGCCATCCATCATCAATGCGATGTGATGTGGCTTGGAGTTTGGGAATATAATCCCCGCGCCAAGAGGTTTTATGAAAAGCAAGGATTTTCCGAAGTTGGTTCACATATTTTCCAATTGGGTTCTGATCCTCAGATCGATATTTTGATGCAAAAACGATTGCAATCCTGCTAAGGATAAATTATTGTTGCATCTATGCGACAATTAAAGAACCCGCCAAATCCCTACGAGAAATTCTCCTCGGAATATGTCGGCGAACCACCGGAAACGAAGCTCGAGATCTTTGAAGAAACAGTTACAAAGACAATGATCTCAAAGAGTTATGCGGAAAACGAGGTGGGTTATCGTTTGATCGTAAACTGTTACCGCGGATGCATTCATGGCTGCACATATTGCTTTGCGCGAAGATATCACGAATTTCTCGGTTATGGTGCCGGGACGGATTTTGAAACGAAAATTGTCGCAAAAATAAACGCACCTGAGGTTCTTCGCCGGGATCTGAAAAAGACGCGCCTGAAAATCCCGCTTCTTGAGTTTTCGTTCTCGACCGACCCATATTTGCCACTTGAAGCAAATTACAAACTCACTCAACAGTGTTTGGAAGTTTGCCGCGATTTTGGGATCAAAGCCGGAGTGATTACCAAATCTCCCCTGGTTACACGGGACATTGATCTTCTAAAGAGCATAGATGCGACTGTGCTTTTTTCGATTCCTTTTCTGACCAACGAGAGTTCGCGACCGTTTGAGCCATATACACCAAGTCCCGAGGCAAGATTCAGGGCAATGAAAAAACTTGCAGACGAAGGGATAACGGTGGGAATCGGAATCGCACCGCTGATCCTTGGTTATAACGATTCAGAGATTCCGCAACTCCTCGAAAAAGCCAAGGAACACGGCGCAACGAAGGCATTTATTTCTTTAGTACATTTTGATAATGATTCGATCGAGAATTATTTCGGGCAGCGGCTCGAAGAAAAGATACCGACCAAAAAAGCCAAGATTCTCAATCATATAAGGCGAGAGCGTTCGGGCAATCTTCAGCACCGAAATTACGCCGAAAGAAATGCAGGCACTACGGAGCGATGGAGAATGGCGAAGAAGATGTATGAACTGCACTTTAAGAAACTCGGCTTTCAACGATTTGAACCTTTTATAAAAGCGGAAAAGAAATCTTTACCAACCCAAACTAGTCTTTTCTGAGTCTGTAAAATTATTGTGTTTTTCATTTGATTAAAATACACTTCGGCCGCAATGGGAGAGATCAATATACGTTTTGCTAATCCTGAGGACATCCAAATGATTGCGAGTCTTGCACGCGAAACCTTCTGGGATGCTTATCAAACAGAATCACAGTTAGAGCAAAAACATATTCGATCCTACATCGACACAGCATTTTCGCATGAAGTGATTAGAGAAGATTTCGCCGACGAAAATATCATTTATTTGGTTGCGGAAGACAAACTTGGCGAATTAGGTTACGCAAAATTGGCAATTGGAAGCACGCGGAAAGAGATTCATACAAAACATACGATAGAACTCTGCCGGATATATTTGAAAAAGGAAAGTTGGGGAAAATCCTTTGGAAGCATACTGTTAAATAAGTGCGTAGAAGAGGCTGAAAAAAGGGATGCCGATGTTATTTGGCTAAGTGTTTGGGAACACAATCAAAGAGCGATACAATTTTACGAGCGACAAGGATTTGAAATCCTGGGCACTCATATTTTCGATCTCGCGTCATCGTTGCACACGGATTTTATAATGACCAGAAATTTGAGTTGAATATATGGAAACGAGAATAGATGTTTTTAAACAGATGTTAGAAAACGATCCGGAAAATCCGATGGTTCTCTTCGGACTCGCTAATTAATATATAAAAAGCGACAACGTAGATGAGGCGGTGGAAACTCTGGAGAAATATCTAAAGTTTGAAACCGATGAAGGGGCAGCATACGGAATGCTCGCTCGTATGTACGAAAAACAGGGTGATGCGGACAAAGCCAAAGCCGCTTTCGAAAAAGGAATCGATGTATCGCTCTTGCACGGACACCCTTCTATGGCAGAGGATTATCGCGCAACCCTCGAATTGGATTATTCCGAGTAGCTTCGGTTTTTTGATAATAATTATGTGTCAACGTCGCCATCCTTTCTTCCTATACCCCTTTTTAATCCTCGCCCTCTTGGTCATAAATGTTGGTGCAAATGCACAGACACGGAGTGAATCGTATTTAATTCGTTTCAAGGTAATACAACCAGTCTTCAAAAAGCTCACAGTATCGACATCCGGTTTTCGGCACGAGGGAGATCCCTGGTATTTCCCGCAAATCGACACCGAAATCGGAAGCGGTGAATGGAGCGATTGGATTGACCTCAGCGGCTGGAAGTGGCATGGAAAGATGAGACGGGCAGGAGGAATTGCAGAATTTCCATCGCTAAAACTTAGCGTTTCGCATTCGGATACAGGGAAACCAGTTGACGGATGCGAGTTTGAGGTGCAGTTGGCGGAATCCCCGTCTGAAGTACAAATTTCCTTTTTCGAAAAAGGAAGCACGAATTCGATCGTCTTTCTCGCCCCGTACCCGCTTAAGGAAAATAAAAGAGAGTTTGAAACGGGAAGGCAAATGGCTGCCCGGCAAGCACTTTGGGCGAAAGAAGCCATAGGCGACAGTCCAATCAATCTGGAAAAATTTGAAATTATAACTGCGCTTTATTCACTTTACGATCCTCTAATCATAGATCAAAACGTTTCGAGCCTTAAATCTATGGGATTTAACGTAATTAGCGGAATTGACTATAAATTCGCAAGTAAATACGGACTGAAAACAGTCGGAAAATCCTGGATCTATAATGCAGACCCTGATATCGCAACTGAACAATGGAATAGCTTACTGCGCAATTCGATAAGCAAAGAGTTGGAATCTGACGAAGGACGAGAACAATACAATTCTATGGCTTATTTCGAACTGTCTGACGAAATAAGCGGTTTAGACCTTAAAGCTGCCGATAAAACCAAACTGAACGCCGAATTTCGAGAATATCTGCGAGAAAAACGTCTTGGAAAAACCGAGCTCGGAAAATCTCTCGAAGAAATTGAGTTTCCGTCAGGGGAAATTGCAAATGACGCATTGCCGGATTCCCTTCCGGTTAATGAGAATAAAATCCTTTATCACGCGGCAAAATTTGGTCAGTGGTGGTCGGCCAAGCAGCTTAAAGTTACCAGCGAATTGATCCGCGGAACGTTCCCTGGCATGCAAACCGGAACGCTCTTGCCGTCACACGGATTCCTGGGAAATGCTTGGGGACCGAAATATATCGGAATGAGCTATCAAATGATGGACTGGTTCGAACTGGCTGAGCAGGGAGCGGTTACACAAATTTCAACCGAAGATTGGATGGGCTTAAACCACATGTACGGTCCGAACTACACCTGGACCGGAGGGCAAACTTTTGGATACCTAAACGCCTTAAACCGTTCTGCGATCGGAAATAAACCAATTTCGATGCGCACATTTCTCACCGTAAGCGACGATAAATACCTGAGGCTGAAAGCCTATTCCGCGATCGGACAAGGTGTTAAGTCTTTCTATTTTTGGGCATATGGACCTACCTCGATCGGAACTGAAAACTATTGGTCAGATTTAAAGAGTGAATATATCGGAATCGCAAAACTAAACCAAACACTCGAGAATGTAGAAAATGTTGTTTACCCGGCTAAAACGGTTTCCGATCCGGTTGCAATACTTTATTCCGTTAGCCATGACATATGGAACAACGACAAACAGTCCGTTTTCACAGAACGTCGTTTGCTTTGGCATGGATTAAGACATCTTCATATCCAGCCAAATTTCGTTCGTGAAGAAGACATTGACTTGGGTAATCTCAGAGCCTACAAGGTCTTATATATTACCGATTGGAATATTTCCCGAAGTGCCTCGGAGGCGATCGATAAATGGATCAAAGGAGGCGGCATAGCATATCTTTCCGCCGGGGCCGCGACAAAAGATGAATACAACTCGCCGTATTCTCCCGCCTTCGCCAGACTGATCTGGGACGGTCAGAACAGAAACGCTATAGCTCAGCAAAAAAGCACATACAATGAGAGAACCGATCTTCGCACTCTCAAACCGATCACTACGGCAAACGTCAAACTTGGTGATCGCGGGTTCGAAATACCGGTATTAGGTCTCCGGTCAAATATGAATCGTGAATTCGAGACATTTGCTATGTTTGAAGATGGAACGCCAGCCGGAAAAATTATTCCCTACGGTTTGGGGAAAATAGTCGCAGTCGAGTTTATGCCGATGCTTGCTTACGGACAACTTGCGAACTTCCAGCCGACGACACTTTCAGAACAATGGAGCCCCGAACCGCGGGAAATAATAGCAAAACCGCTTAAATTCGCAAAAATAATTCCGACCGCGAAAGCGAATGTCCCGGTCGTCGAAGTCAGCTACATGGAAGGTAAGGAGGGTTCCGCGCTTGTACTTGCAAACTACACTTATCAAAATATTGAAAACCTTTTGGTGACTATTCAAACGAAAAAGAAATTTACGAAAGTTTTGAGCGCCAACGGCGTAGATGTCAGCATCATAGAGCAAAAAGATGATCACATAACGATAAAAATGAAGCTTGATTGGACGGATATCGTTACGCTTCGTTAACGGAGCGAAAAATATTTTAATATTGCGTTTCGCAAAAAAACCCAGTGATGCAAGGCGGCAAAATGTGCGAAAATTGCGGGTATTCATCACGATTTTATAAGTTCAGCATTTTTCGCTTGAAAAAGCCTTTGAAAAATCTATCAACCGTCGCCTGTTTATTTCCTAGACCCTTTACTTGTATGGATAACTCTAAGGATTTGACCTTGCTAAGTGGTTTGCTAGAACGAAACCGAAAATCTCATTGTGATATGTTCGAAGGATTTTGAATCATTTATTCGTTAGTTTTTGCAAAATATCCTATGGCAACTTTTGACGACCTTAAATTTACGCATCGAGTTTTTACCCGGAATTATCCGTTTTCGCGTCATGCTGTAGAGGATAATCCTTCCGCGAAAATCAATAAACCTTTGAGTAAATGTAAATTTGCGCTCGTCACGACAGCCGGATTGATGCGAGCGCGCGATGAAAGATTCAGCAACCTTATAAAAATGGGCGATACATCTTTCCGGGAGATTCCAAATAATTTTCCGGTTCAAGAATTAATTGAAGATCACGACAGCGATGCGTTTGATCACACCGGAATTGAAACGGATAAAAATCTGGCATTCCCGCTTGATAGATTTAAGGAACTGGAAAAAGACGGAATAATAGGGTCTTTGAACTATAGGCATTTTTCATTTATGGGTTCCATAATCTCTCCCGGTAGGCTTATTAAGAAAACAGCGCCTCAGGCGGCGAAGCTCATAAAGGAAGACTCGGTTGACGCCGTTTTTCTTGCTCCTGTTTGACCGTTCTGTGTTCAGGCAGTTGGTCTGATTGCAGCGGAAATTGAACGACAAGGAATTCCGACCACCTCGATTTCCCTTCTGAAAGAGGTAACCTCGGTAATAAAGCCTCCACGCGCATTATTTGTTCCCTTCGACCTCGGATATCCGCTCGGCGAACCAGGCAACACAGTTCTGCAGCATAAAATCATCGAAGCGAGTCTAGATCTTTTCGCTCGAAACGATGTACCCATTTTCGAAGATTACAGCGATTGATGCCGTCAAATGCCTTGGTCGAGCTTATCGGACGAAATTGCCCGCAAACGCCATTTCTGATACTTTATTAAGTTACATTTTAATCAAAAATTATTAACGAAATGGGATTATGTTATGGCAAGCGTAGGCAGGAAAGCTGAGCCGTCAGCAGATAAAAGTATGAGCAATAATAAAGCTGGTCGATCGGAAGAGCAGGATAAATATCAAGGCTTAAACACTGAGACTCTAATCGGAATTTACCGCACAATGTACACATCGCGCCGCGTCGATGACAAAGAGATCCAACTCAAAGGACAAAATAAGATCTTTTTCCAAATTTCAGGGGCGGGTCACGAAGCAATTCTTACAGCAGCCGGAATCGCCATGAAAGCCGGGTACGATTGGTTTTACCCGTATTATCGAGACCGTGCTTTGATGCTTCAACTTGGAATGACCCCAAAGGAAATGCTTCTTTCTGCAGTAGGTGCCGAAGCCGATCCGAATTCGCATGGGCGTCAAATGCCATCTCACTGGGGAAGCGTAAAGCTCAACGTCCCAACTCAATCAAGCCCGACCGGTACTCAGTTGCTTCAAGCTGTCGGCGCAGCGGAAGCAAGTTATCGTGCGTCGTTGGTCGAAGAAATGCAGGAGCATGTCACGGGATTTAAGGGCGACGAGGTTGTTTACGTTTCAATCGGCGACGGAACATCTTCGCAAGGTGAATTTTGGGAAGCGCTAAACACAGCTTGCAACCTAAAGCTTCCGGTAATTTTTCTCGTCGAAGATAACGGCTACGCAATTTCAGTTCCCGTAGAAGTTCAAACTCCCGGCGGCTCAATTTCAGACCTTTTGATCGGTTTCCCGAATTTGATGATCCAGAAGTGTGACGGAACAGACCCTTTGGAATCGTATGCTGCGTTTAAAAAAGCAGTCGATCACTGTCGCGCGCGTAAAGGCGCAGCGTTGATCCACGCAAAAGTCGTTCGTCCATATTCTCATTCGCTTTCCGACGATGAAAAACTTTATCGGACTGAGGAAGAGCGCGAAAAAGATGCCCAAATTGATCCGATCAAAACCTACGGCGAGTTTTTGATGACGGAAGGAATTATTGCTTCGGAAGAACTTGAAAAACTTCGCACTGAGGTTGATGCAGAGATTTCTGCGGTGACGGATGAAGCTCTCGCAAGCCCTCAGCCGTCTCCGGATTCAGCATATCGAAATATTTATTCACCGGACGTGGATCCAACCTCTGCGGAATTTGACACCGAAGATGGTGCCGAGCTCTCGGGCAATCCCGGAACGATGGTCGATCTGATCAATCGATGTTTGCACACAGAAATGGCGCGCGATCCGAGGATCGTAATTTTTGGGGAAGATGTGGCGGATTGTTCGAGAGAAGAATATCTCGAGGAGGTTAAAGGAAAAGGCGGTGTATTCAAGGTAACAGCAAATCTTCAGCGTGAATTCGGCGGTGATCGAGTTTTTAATTCTCCGCTTGCCGAAGCAAATATCATCGGACGTGCGATCGGTATGGCAACGCGAAACCTGAAACCTGTCGTCGAGATCCAATTTTTCGATTACATATTCCCTGCTTACCACCAAATTCGCAATGAGCTCGCATTGATGCGTTGGCGTGCCGACGGCGATTGGAAATCACCTATCGTTATGAGAGTCCCGGTTGGCGGTTATTTAAAAGGCGGTTCGATTTACCACTCCCAATCCGGGACAACACTTTTCTCGCAAATCCCTGGCTTGCGAATCGCATATCCGTCAAATGCGCTGGATGCAAATGGTTTGCTGCGAACTTCCATACGCTGCGATGATCCTGTTTTGTTTCTCGAACACAAGCACTTGTACAGACAGGTTTACAACAAGAGCGAGTATCCTTCGGATGAATTTATGATTCCTTTTGGAAAAGCGAAAACCACGCGCGAAGGTACGGATGTTTCGATAATTACATTTGGCGCGTTGGTCGAACGCTCGCGGCAGGCTGCAAAGAAACTTGAAAAAGATGGAATTTCAGTCGAAATCGTCGATCTGCGTTCGTTGGCACCGTATGACTGGGATGCTATTGTCGAAACTGTCAAGAAAACAAACCGTGTGATTGTTGTGCACGAAGATTCACTATCATTTGGCTACGGAGCGGAAATCGCCGCACGGATTTCAGACGAACTTTTTGAATATTTAGACGCCCCGGTTAGACGCGTCGGCGCAACCGACACCTTTGTTGCGTACGCCCCGCAGCTCGAAGATTACATACTTCCGCAGGTTGATGACGTCGAGACCGCTGTCAATGAACTGATGAAGTATTAAACTGGACGTGAAACCCCCAAGTATCAGGGATACGATCGCGCATCAGCACTTTACGACGTGCGGGTTCCCTGTTTTTTGTGTGCGGCGAAACAATATTCAAACGCCCCGCGTAAAATTTTCATCTATTTAGTTAACTCTTTCCAAAGCCAGAAATATCATTATGAAAAATGCAATAAGATGTATCACCGTTCTCTTTTGTTTGTTGAGCCTTTTGATCTCAGTTGCCGCGCAGAAACCGGACACTAAACCGACCTTCAAAGTCGATTTCGAAAAGTTTAAACTCGAAAATGGATTGGAAGTTATTTTCCACGTTGACCGCTCAGATCCCGTAGTTGCGGTCGCGCTAACGGCTCACGTTGGCTCGGCGCGCGAGAAAACCGGACGCACAGGCTTTGCGCATTTATTCGAACATCTTCTATTTCTTGAATCGGAAAATTTAGGCAAGGGCGGACTTGATAAAATGTCTGCGCGAATTGGAGGATCAGGGGCAAATGGTTCAACGTCGCGTGACCGCACAAATTATTTCCAAACCGTTCCTAAAGATGCACTTGAAAAAATGCTTTGGGCAGAGGCTGATAAACTCGGGTGGTTTATTAACACTGTTACCGATCCCGTTTTAGCTAAGGAAAAACAGGTCGTAAAGAATGAAAAACGCCAAAGCTATGACAACGCACCTTATGGGCACAATTCCTATGTTGTCGATAAGAATATTTATCCGGAAGATCATCCATATAACTGGCAGGTGATCGGATCGCTCGACGATTTACAGAATGCGACGCTCGCGGATGTCAAAGAATTTTTCAGGCGATGGTACGTCCCGAATAACGTGACGCTCGTTGTTGCCGGTGATTTTGACACCGAGCAGGCGAAGTCTTGGGTTCACAAATACTTCGATGAAATAAAACGCGGTGAAAATATTGCGCCACTCAAAAAACGCTCAGGCGACATTGAAGAAACCGTTAAACTTTACCACGAAGATAATTTTGCACAGCTTCCCCAGTTAACAATAAACTGGGTATCAGTTGAACAATATCACCCGGATTCTTATGCACTTGCGGTTTTAACGGACTATCTTTCAAACGGCAAAAGCGCGCCGCTTTATAAGGTTTTGGTAGAAGAAAAGAAGCTCGCACCAAATGTCGTAATGTATAACAATGACTCTGAGATGGCGGGTCAGATAACTTTGCTGGTACGTGCCTTTGCCGAAACAAAGCTTGATGATGTATCAAACGCCGTAAATGAAGGTTTTGCGAAATTCGAGGCCGAGGGAATCTCCGAAAAGGATCTAAACCGGATCAAGGCCGGGCAGGAAACGCAGTTTTACAACGGGCTTTCGAGCGTTCTCGGTAAGGGTTTCCAGCTCGCTCAATACAATATTTTTGCAAACGATCCGGGATTTATCGAGAAAGACATTAATAATATTTTAGCCGTCAGCGTGTCTGACGTGATGCGTGTTTACAAAAAATATATCAAAGAAAAGAATTTTGTCGCGACGAGTTTTGTGCCAAAGGGCAAACTGGATCTTGTGCTCACCGGATCAAAAAAAGCCGAAGTTGTAGAGGAAAAGATCGTTCAGGGAGCCGAAGACAAGGTTGATCCCAACGTGGAGGCAGAATATGAGAAAACGCCGTCGAGTTTTGATCGTTCGGTTGAGCCGCTGTATGGACCTGCTCCCGAAGTCAAAATCCCGCAGATCTGGGAAGACAAGCTTTCAAACGGCATGAAAGTGTATGGGATCGAAAATACGGAAGTGCCGCTCGTGCAATTCAATATCGTGATCGAAGGCGGCCAGCTTTTGGACAACATCAATAAGGTCGGCGTGGCGAATTTGACGGCGGAAATGATGACTCAAGGCACTAAAAATAAAACCCCGCAAGAGCTCGAAGAAGCGATCAAACAGCTTGGCGCGTCGATCAATGTTACGGCCGACACCGAAAACATAAGAATTTCCGGAAACACTCTATCAAGAAACTATAAGGAAATTGTCGATCTGCTTGAAGAAATATTACTTGAGCCACGCTGGGATAAAGATGAATTCGAACTTGCAAAAGCCCGCACTATCAGCCAAATAAGGCAAAGCCAGGCAAATCCGAACGCAATTGCTCAAAATGAATACAATTTACTCATTTATGGCAAAGATAACATACGTTCGCAAAGTGTTCTCGGAACAATCGAATCAGTTAAGGCAATTACCCTCGACGACCTGAAGGCCTATTTCCGGAAGAATATATCGCCGACTGCTGCTCGAATGCACGTTGTCGGGGCATTGGATAAACACTCGATTCTTGCTCCTTTAAAGGAAGTTGATACTCGCTGGAAAGGAAAGAAAGTGCAAATTCCAAATTACAAAAATTCTTCAAGTCTTACAAGATCGCAAGTTTACTTTTATGATGTTCCGGATGCAAAACAATCGGTAATCAGGTTTGGCTTTCCGGCCCTGGCAGCAACCGACAAAGATTTTTATCCCGCAACAGTAATGAATTATGTCCTCGGGGGCGGGGGATTCGCGTCACAACTCACACAGCAGCTGCGCGAAGGGAAGGGTTACACCTATGGCATTCGTTCGGGTTTTTCTGGTTCCACATATCCCGGTGCATTTACAATATCGAGCGGAGTACGAACAAACGTTACACTCGAATCGGCACGATTGGTTAAGGAAATTCTGGAAAATTATGGGAAAAATTATTCAGATAAAGATCTGGAAACGACCAAGGGCTTTTTGATTAAGAGCAATGCGCGGGCATTCGAAACAGCGGGTGCGAAGTTAAATATGCTTGAAAATATAAGCGAATACGGCTGGAAATACGACTACGTGAAAGATCGCGAGGCAGTCGTCAAAAGTATGACGCTCGATCAAATAAGGTCACTTTCGCGAAAATACTTGAATACGGACAAAATGATTTGGCTTGTTGTAGGAGATGCAAAGACGCAGCTTACGAGAATGAAAGAGTTGGGTTTCGGTGAGCCGATACTTTTGAATAAAACGCCTGTTGCTGATAAATAGCTTGTTAGCCTTGGGTTTGGCGGCCGTGAAGTTCCACCGTTTCCAAGTCACTTTACCTCTTTTAAAAAGATCTAAGCGGCTCGATACATCGAACCTAGTGCTGAAATCAAAACTTCATCGGTGGAATCTGCATCGTATGTATGAAGTTCTATGCCTCTTACAGGATCCCAAATTCTAATTGAATCTT
Organism: Pyrinomonadaceae bacterium; assembly: GCA_041746475.1. Classification (GTDB taxonomy): domain Bacteria; phylum Acidobacteriota; class Blastocatellia; order Pyrinomonadales; family Pyrinomonadaceae; genus Aridibacter. The sequence continues at coordinate 23,223 of JBGTGX010000069.1, forward strand.
CGTCAATTCCTATTACAACTCCTGCAGCTAAGTTAACAAATACCGAGTTTACGGTTCCCATGTGCGCCGTTTTAATTTTATTTAATTGATCCATTGTTCTCGACCTCCTAGAAGCATCGCTTCTAAAAAGAGAACGAGTAAAGTACTCAATCTTGCACAACAGGAAAAAACTTTTTAGACACAGATATGCGAGAATCTTGTCAAAGAAAATCAAAAACTCTTTCTAAACAGATAGGACATCCGTATGAAGAAACTCCTCCCATCGCGGCGGAAACCGTCATCGAACCGACCATTGAAATCATTAAATGCGCGGTATGTGGAATTATCATTGTATCCGACATAAAACGCCGTGCCGGGGCTTGGATTCCAACCGAAAAGATGTTGGCTGTCAATACTGCCGGAAACAGTTTCGTAGTCAATTCTCGTTCTAACGAAAATAAATCGTGAAATTTGGTATGTTGAGTTGAGCGAGAAAATGCTCGAATCGAATGCAATTAAACCGTTATCATCGCGCTTTAATCGCCTTCTGTCGTAAGTGAACCGAATTCTTAAAGGATCCGTCGGTTGGAGTCGTAACCCCAATTCATAACGGAATAAAAAACCCGTGCCCGGATCGAGTCGGTCATCTCCCAGTAGTGCGGCGGGGCTCACCCGCGGGTATCTTTCGCTCGCACCGAAATCAAGGTCAAACTCATTTTTTGTAAAACCGATTTCCCCGTCTATTCCAAACAGCTTTCCAAAACTCTTATTGATTCCAATTTCGCCAAATAGGGTAGTCGTGCCGCGATTTGGTTCACCAAAAAAAATCCCCGGCTGATTTGTATTTCTTCTTGCTCCAAATTCGTCTTCGTAGAGTCTTTCTACTGACACCCCGCCGCTAAAATCTAATTCGAGCTGTTTTTGGAATTTGAATTCAGCCCGGGAATTTATTCTTGAATTTTGCAGTCGTCCACTTTCATCAAAGTTTATCCCGATCGATGTCCGGGTGACAATCCCGATCAAAGTATTCGCCGGTTGCGGCTCGCTGCTGATCCTAAAACCAAGATTGGCGCCATGGGTATTGGTTCGACGCGTAAATCCGAGATCTGCCCGGTAATCCTTGCTCCGCCCGCTAACATTTAAATTCCAACCGCGATTTCGCCCTGTGTAATCATACTGGGCACGATAAGCAAATCCGTTGCCGCCCCGATATTCGCTGTCGTTTATATCCGGATTATAAAAAAAACGCTTCGAATAAGTAGCAACCGCTTCGAAATCGAAAACCGTTCGGGAATCCCGCTGAAACTTCCCGTCAAATCCAAAAAGGCTGTTGTGCCGTTGTGAACCCAAGTGATACTGAGTGGCAACTATCCCTATATTAGAATTTTTTCCAATATCTCGCTTTAACCTCAGCACTCCCGCGTACGCTTTACTTCCGTCCGGAAAGTCATCCGAAACCGGAAAATCATCGACCGCGCCAAGAATCCCAAATGTGTTCCGACCAATTTTACCGGTTAGTTTCAACGCAAAATCTGGATTTGCTATATTCCTGGTGTTTACAACCTGAAGCTGTGACTTGAAAATATCGATTCCTTCAAGGAAGAACGGACGCTTTTCAGGAAAGAAAATTGGAAAACGCTCGTTTGCACGCACAACCGGTGCATCCGCTTCTACTTCCGCGAAATCAGGATTTATCGCGGCATCCAACGTAACATTTGGCGCAATCTGATACTTAATGCTAGCGCCCGCTTCGAATTTAAATGGTCCGTTTGAAAATCGCGAAAAATCAGAAGGCGAGGTAATATCTTCGATCCGCTCACCAGATTCTGAAAGTGTAACGCTCGGTGTTATCTCAAGTGTCCGCTCAGTCTTAATTTCATCCAGCCCGGTAATTCTTCCAAGTTGTTGAAGCTCGGAAACTCCACGAACCATCGGCATCCACCCGACGATCTCACGGTTAAACCGATCGATTCGACGCCAAAAATCAACTCCCCAAAACTTCCCTTTTCCCGCCTCGTAACGCAGCGACTTAAAGGGAATTTTTACTTCGACCGACCAGCCATTTGACAAAATCGCCCCTTTCGATTCCATGACGATATCGACACTAAGATCAGATCGGAAATCGCCTGAAGTTTTAATTCCGTCGCCCTGAATTCCCAACGGATTGAATTGTAGAATGTAAGCTTTTCTTTGGTCGTTGAAAGTATCGAGAAATACGCCAACGTAATCCTCGCCACCGACGCCATCACGTCTGGCAATGGTTGCGCGAATCTGATCGGGTTCATCAAAGCACATAAACGCAACGTACAAGTGCTTTTCGTCATACCCCATGTAGGCAATCGTTTCGCGCGATGGAGCTGTTTGATCACCGGGTTCGGTTTGAAGGAAATCTTTAAACTGAGCGGCGCTTTTCCATACGTCTTCGTCGAGTTTTCCATCGATTATTGGCGAGGTTTGAAACTTTGGAACGGTCACGGGTTTCGATTTTTCGGATGCACCCGCTGACTTTGAAACACTCTTATTTTCGTCACCGGCCGTCTGCGCCGCTGCATCCTGAAGAGAAATGACCAAGATAATTGCTAAAAGAGGTAAAAATCGAGACATTGTTTACGTAGATCGAAAATTCAAGAAAAGGAATATTATCAAATCAATTGGATTTATCGAAACCCTTAACCCGTTTCTGTCAACCTGTAAATGCCATCTTCAACCCGCACGGAAAATCCGTCGTCAACCAGCTGATGATTCGCATAACCTGCTTGTTTCGCAGGAACACCGATCGCCTTGGCCAACTCGCCGCGCAAGGTCATCCCGCACATTTCAAGAAAAACCTTGGCGAGTTGTTTTATCGCATCTTCGCGGCTGATTTTTTGAGAAAGCTCAGCCATAAAACGCGCTTCCGCGAGTGTCCACAGATATGTAAATTTCGGTTTATACATAACTTCATACGGTAGGACCTTCATGGCCCGCTGTAGCTCGTCGAGAGCTTTAGTCAATCGTTTTCGGTCGTTTATTTTTGAGTCGTCACGTAGATCGCTGGTTGAAGATTCCCATTCCTTGCGCAACACGCTTAGAACAGTTTGTGCATCAAGCGTCAAGCTAACTTTCTCTAAATGGGCAGGAATGCCGTGAATCGCGTTGAAAAAAGGCACAAGGCGCGGCGCAACAAACATCGAGCGTCCTTTGACTAGTTTGGAATAATAAACCTGCCCGCGCTGCATCACTTCATCCTTCAAAACCCACGCGAGACTGCATTCCGGGTCTTTCTGAACATTCTTTGGCGAATGTACGTCACGTCTTCCGCAAACGGCAATGTAGACGCTCGGAAGAGGAGTTCGCGAATCGGTAAGCGCAAGACAAAATCCCAAATCGTCCACAAGATCTTCGACCTGTTTTGCTCTCGTGATCCTAAGTCTCTCCTCGCGGCGCCATTTCTTATCGCGATAGGCTGCAATTTCGGAGGGAATTTTCACTTTTACAGTTTACGTAAAAATTAAGGCAAGTGTCTAAGACGAAACGAAATAGGAATCTAGGTTTTGGCAAGCTGCTTTGTCATCGAGATTCGGGTGCCATCGTCGACCTGCTCGAAAGTGACATCGTCCATCAATGATTTCATTAGTTTGAGTCCCCATCCTCGACGACCCTGGTCAGGCTGAATTTCTTTTGATTCTGTGCCCTTAAAACGGAGCCCTCGATTCGAAACGGTGATTTTTATCTTGTCTTCTTCTACGGAAAATTTCTGATATATCTTCCTGTCGGGGCTGTGTGAATGTTCGGTGGCATTGATGCAGGCTTCGACGAGGGCAGTCTTTATTTGATTTATCGCTTTTGTTCCAAACGAATGTTTACGGGCGATTTCTTCGAGGGCGTAGGCAGCGATCAATTCAGTATCGTCGCCCATTGGCAAAACCATTTCGTATTCGTTTGAGTCTGGTTGGGCAGCAAGAACTTCTTCGGCACCCAAAAAATTAGAGAGCAGCTCGACCTGAGCGCGACTTGAACCAATGGCATTACGAGATCTCAAAACTTTCATCGCTTCCGGCGTAAAGCCTTCCGGTGCAATCAGCCATAGACGGTATTTCGCAAAATTACACATAAGCGCCACCATTTCAAGACGGTCACACCAAAACCCCGCTAAATCTTCAGTAGCTTCGAGTTTTGAATCGATCTCCGCTGCGATCCAGACGATTTCGCTTTCGTCCTTATAATCCGCGGCTTCAAAACCAAACGCAACCGCCGAGCGTTCATTTTCGGTGAGTTTGCTGAGCGGCGTGTAGAAGGAAAACGTGTGGGCAGCGTAAACGATTTGCGGAAGTCTTAATTTTTCCCCTTCAGTTCTAGCGTCGTCTAAGATTTCTTCGGCGTTTTTTCCTTTGTGGGTCGTTTTGAATTTATCGTATTCCAACAAGCTCAAAGGAATTTCCTGGCAGTCGAAAACCGCCATAAACTCTCGCAACCCCAGCGCGGAATTTCTTCTATAGAATTTCGACATTTTGATCGGCGCACGCTTCAGAAATTCCGAAAGCGATTCCGCAACCACCAATGCACGTCCGTCGTTTCTAATTTCCAGGCGGAATCGTGATTCAATGTAATCAGATAGGATATCGTTTTCGTTCATTGGCTCGACTAGATTTGACGTCTGACGGGTCACTTCGTTAACGTTCAGCGATCGCATCAAACTATAAAATTCCCCTGAATTCAAATCGAGATGATTCTTCCAGGAATCGACTGAATCTTTCGCCCGATCAGATGATTTATCAGAATAAAGAAGGCTGATCAATTGCTTTTCAACGCCCGGATCAGGTGTAATATTCCGAAAAATAGAATCGTAAAAGCCTTTTATTTTGCCGCCAAGAATCGCATCAGCATAGACATCTTGAACCCTGTAAAATGTGTCCAGATTTGCCCCTTTTTCGTTTGCCGTTTGGAAAAGCGCTCGTATAAGTGATGGATTCCCAAAAAATTGCTGAGAGATCAGGTCCCGTGTTTGATCAGTAATTTTCACATTTCCGTTTTTCGCTAAATTCTCCGATAGTCGTCCGGCATCCGAAAAAGAAAGCTCTTCCACTTCTATGTTTTGTGTCTGATCGAGATTCTTTTGCCCGGCGCGCACGGCATCGAATACATAACGCCGTCTTCCGGCAAAGGCGAATGGAGTATTAGATCGCGAATATATTTCCTTTAATTCCTCCAGAATGTCGATTTCGCCTGAAAACACTTCGCAATTCTGCAGATCATCGATCATTACAAAACTCTTCGCACCGCGTGCCGCCGCTCTTAAAGGTGCACTCAAGGCCTGTCTAATAAAGGATGATTTATCATTGAGTTTGCTGCGAACCTCGCAGGTTTCCACAAGGCGATCGATCCAATACCCGTCCTTCGGAACAGAAAGCTGCGAAATTTCACACACATCCGGTGAAATTTTTAAGATCGAAGAATCTCGCCGTCGAAACGCAACGGTTTGCTGCAAAAACGACTGAATAAAACGGACCGCAAGTTGTTCAATAGAACGGTCGCTGCGCTTAATCTGGAAATAAAATGGAATTACATCATCTTGCTGATAAAAGAGTTGATCAAAAGTTTGTACAAGCAGTTCGGTTAGACCAATGCCGGGCGCGCCCATTACCGTAATGCCAGGCATACCATTCGTTCCTGTTGCATGGCGCACCAATTGATCCAATTCACCGGTTCGCCCGATAAATTGCTTCGCTTCTACCGAAGACAAAATCCTTTTTCTTTCTCGTGTACTCATTAAACCTTAATTGTTGATCCGCAAATTTTTTCTAACGTATTCAAAAATCTGCACGTTATTTTTTCCGTTTCTTTTCGCTTCAAAAAGGGCTCGGTCTGCAGCACTAATGACTTTTTCGGCTGTATCACGAGTAGACGAAGCGCCCGTAATTCCAATACTTACAGTAACCTGGCGATTTGGAAATGTTGTAGTTGCGATCTTTTCCCGTAAGCGTTCGGCGATTGTCCGGGCTTCTTCGAGGTTTGTTTGCGGCAGAAGAATGGAAAACTCCTCGCCTCCATACCGTGCAGCAACATCAGCATCGCGAAGCGAGTCTCTCAGGCATTGACCGACTAGCTGCAGCGCTTTATCCCCTTCCGGATGCGTATAATTATCGTTATAAGATTTGAATTCATCGACGTCTATCATCAGAAAACTCATAGGATAGCCATGTCGGTCAGACCGCTTTATTTCCTCGGTAAGCCGCTCTTCTAAATAGCGTCTGTTTAATAATCCGGTCAAGGGATCCGTAACTGAAAGATGCTCGAATTCTCCTGCTTTACTTTTTAACAACGCGCGGTCTATCGCGATCGAAAGCTGAGGAGCAATAGATTTTAAGAGTCGAAGGTCTTCCTTATCGAAAACTCCGCCATCGATCTTATCTGTGACGTTTAAGACACCGACACGGCGTTTTCCAATTGATAACGGGTAGCTGATAAATGATCCGGTTTGGTATTCCCGCTCCATCGGTGCAGGTGAAAGACCCAACTCATTAATGTCGGCTACGACGAGGGGTTCGCCGCTCTTCCAAACCTTTTTTGCAATTCGATCGCCGATCTCTCCATCGGTTGATTCGATAAAATCAGCTTTTTTTCCGATCGCTGCTCTAACGACCATTGTTTCGCCCTTTTCATCGTAAACCAAAAGTGAGCCTCGGCCCGCACTTACAAGATCAGCGGCAGCTTGCATTGCACTCAACCAAAAATGACTCGAATCGATCATCGTCAGGGTTTTATTGATTTTCGTAAATGCATTATCCAACCATGATTGTCTGATCAATTCTTGCCGAAGTCTTATGATCTCAAGCTCTGACGCCACGAGCTGGCAAAATCTCGATACCTGAACCCGAATTCTTTTGTTACCGGATTTTTCTCCCAAAACGAGTGCACTTCGGATTTTGCCGCCGACTATAATCGGAAATAAACGGATAGTTTGAGTGCTTTCTCTTGAAGTTTTTCTGCCCTGTTCGCGCAAATCAATTGACGACCGTTTCTTAAACATTTGCAGCAATCTTGAATCGTTGACAGGCAAGCTAATTCGAATTTTTTGTGCTTCCAAAGCACCGGTTGCCAGTACTTTTTTCAAATGATTGTCGATATTTTCAAGCCAAGCGAGAGAAGAGACCCCATAATTTTCGCCAATAAACTTAAGGATCGAAAGGCAAGCCTCCCCATAATCCAGGTCGTGTATTGATGCGAAAAAAGCGCGCCAGGCAGCGAATTCTTTTCTTTCATCATAACTCGGCATATCGAATGCTGCGTCCGGACGGGTTTTAGATGAAGCCGGCTTGATGTCTTCGGTTTGTTTCTTCCCCGCTTCTGTAGTCTTACCGGCTGTCATCGATACGATCCGAATATCCTGAATCTTTCGTGCACCTTGAGTAGCGTTCATGTCTTGAGCACTCTCCGAATTCTCGGGTTCGGCCGCTACTTTGGTAAATTTATTAAGCGCAAACCGTTCCTCTGCATTCAATCCGGCTATTTTCGCAGCCAGTTTTTCTATGCTTTTTGTCGAACTCGTCATCAGAACGTTTTCGAAAAACTTGGTCGGCGGAATCTCTTTCCACGGGCCTGACACCGCTCTCTCGGTTGCCCCGCGATAATCCGTCGCCTTGGTAAATGCGCGACCGGTAATTGCAACCAGCTGCCTACCGTCATCCGAAGCGACGCTAACCGCAGCACATTCCAGACCGGCATGGCATCGATATTTGATCGGCTTTTTCTCTCCCTTGATCTTCGAGGCGACGCTTCCGCAAAACCTTTGGCAATCGGATGAGTATTTCTTCGAAGAGGTTAAAATTTCGCAAATAGAATTGTTGTTCGAGGCAGCGAGATTAAACAGATCATCACCTTCCACCAACACTATGGCGAGACCGGAATCCTTAGCATAACCATCTTGAATTTCCTGCCAGGATGCATGTGAGTTTTTAGGATCAACTGCCATATATTGAATAATAATCATCTGAGAAACACATCGATGTTTCTCCAACCTGATGTGAAGGGTATTGTCTTAGTGACATTAAAACACCTAATCACGCATTGTTTTCAAATAATTATCTCACAATCAATTAATGCTTCACACTGGCAAAACATTAAATAGAAAAATGAATTGGATTCGTCAGTTTTTTGAAAGTGTTTCAAGCAAATAAAAAAAAGACGGCCGAGACCGCCCCTAAAAAACGCCATGAGTAAACCTTATGCTGCGTCTTCGATCCTAGGTTGTTCGGGACTAATTCTTATGCAGGATGCGAAATGATTCGGTTTGATTTCCACTAGTTCCGGTTCAATTTTCTTACAGTCCTCGATCGCGAACGGACAACGAGTATGGAAATGACATCCCGAAGGAGGGTTTATCGGAGACGGTACATCACCGGTCAGAATCACGCGCTCTCGTTTTGCCTCGATCTCAGGATCGGGCACGGGAACAGCTGAAATGAGGGCTTTCGAATATGGATGAAGCGGTTCTTCGTAAATATCTTTCCCTTCGGCAAGCTCGACGATCTCACCCAAATACATAACCGCAACACGGTCGGAAACGTGACGAACCGCTCGAAGATCGTGTGAGATGAAAAGATATGTTAGGTCTTTTTCTTCTTGAAGCTCATTCATTAGGTTCATAATTTGAGCCTGAATCGAAACGTCTAATGCTGAGATCGGTTCGTCTGCAACAATAAACTCAGGATCAACCGCAAGCGCACGGGCTATTCCAATACGCTGCCGCTGCCCTCCGGAAAATTCATGCGGATATCGTTTTATAAACCGACGGCTCAGCCCAACCGTTTCCATAAGATCCTGAACTTTATTCTCCACGCTGCCGCCATTTGCAAGTCCAAAAGTTCGGATCGGCTCACCGATAATATTTCCGACCGTCATACGAGGATTGAGCGAAGCATATGGATCTTGAAAGATCATCTGAAGATTTTTGCGCTGCTCACGCATTTCGCTGTCGCTCATATGGGCGAGATCCTTTCCGTTATAAAAAGCTTTTCCGCCTGTGATCTTTGTTAATCGTAGAAGTGCTTTTCCCAGTGTCGATTTCCCGCAGCCGGATTCTCCGACAAGTCCTAGCGTTTCGCCTTTTTTGATGTCAAAAGTGACGCCGTCAACGGCTTTTACGACTCTTCGTTCAGGGCTTGCCCCGGTTAAGCGACCAAGCAAACCGCCACCGCCGAGGTCAAAATGGACCTTTAGATCCTCGAGAGAAATTAGACTAGTTCCGTTAGTTTCTGACATTAGATTTATGAATTCTCCCTAATCGATTCGGCGTAGACCTCTTTTGCAAAATGGCAGAGCGAATGATGACTTTCACTGATCTGTACAAAAGGTGGGAATTCTCTCACACAAATATCTTCAGCTCGTTCGCACCGCTCGGCAAATGGGCAACCCGGCGGCAAATGCGCAACATCAGGCGGCAAGCCCGGGATCTGATAGAGATCGGCACCATGCTCTTGCGCGGGGTCCGGAACCGATTTAAGGAGACCTTTCGTATATGGATTTGCCGGGTTTTTAAATAGCTCATTCGTCGGCGCCTTCTCAAAAACCTTTCCGGCGTACATTACTATGATGTTTTCAGTCATCCCCGCAACGACGCCAAGATCGTGGGTGATCAAAATAACACTAGTTCCCATTTTGCTCTTGAGCTCTTTTATTAACTCCAGTATCTGAGCCTGAATCGTCACATCCAAAGCCGTGGTCGGCTCGTCTGCGATCAATAATTCCGGTTCGCAGCTGAGCGCCATTGCGATCATTACACGCTGGCGCATGCCGCCCGAAAATTCATGCGGATAATTATCGATGCGTTTTTCAGGTGCCGGAATACCGACCGTACGAAGCATATCAACGGCGTGTTTATATGCTTGCTTTTTTGAATGACCGAGGTGAAGTTGGGTAACCTCCATTAACTGTGTCGATATCTTCAAAAACGGATTGAGTGACGTCATCGGATCCTGGAAAATCATCGCCATACGTTTACCACGAAGTTTTCGCATGTCTTCGATCGATAGTTTGCGAACGTCTACGCCGTCAAAAATTATGTCGCCATTTACAATTTTCCCAGGCGGCTCAGGTATTAAACGCATCACCGATAGGTTCGTAACCGATTTCCCTGAACCCGATTCGCCAACGATTCCAAGCGTTTCGCCTTTCCGAAGTTCAAACGATATTCCGTCAACCGCTTTTACAACGCCGTCTTCCGTTTGAAAATATGTTCTCAGATCATTGACCGATAAAATTGTGCCGTTTTGATTACTCATTTAATTATTTGCACTGACGCATTCCGCGATTTTCGACGATATCTATGACTGCAACTACTTTTTTAACTTTTTATGTAGCGTAATAAAACTCAATGCCTCGAAATCGGAGTCCCTGTCTGGCTTTACCGTAAATTTTTTTAACTTCCGCGATCGTACTCTTGCTCAAGACAATACCATACGCCGTTTTTACAATCGCTGGAGCACGCAATTCAATGTCGAAAATTTCCCGCTGCCGATCCTTCTGACAATAATAAAACGACATGCCGCCCGGATAAATCATTTGAGTGGAATATCTGCCGTGATTATTTGTCCTGAGATTTCTTCCATACTTTTCTGATCACATCCGAACGAGTAGACTTTCCTATCCTCAAACCGTCAAAACCAACTCCCGCGTTGGCTACTTTGTAAAGCGATTTCGGGCTCTTTTGAGCCGCAACCAAAACTGAAGAACCAAACAATAAGATTGTAATCGAAACAAAAACACTAAATTTTTTATTCATGATTAAAATTTACGTGTTTGGGGGTCGAGAGCGTCGCGCAGACCGTCTCCCAGAAAATTTAACGAAAAGAGGGTTAAGGCCATTGTTACACCCGGAAAGATCAATTGCCATGGGAAAATAGCGATATTTTTAATGCCGTCGGAGGCAAGGCTGCCCCAAGACGCGTATGGCGCTTGAACGCCCATTCCCAAAAATGACAAGAATGCCTCTGTGAGCATGATCGAAGGAACGGTCAGCGTCGCGTAAACAATTACGGGACCAAGCGCATTTGGAACAAGATGTCTAAATATTATTCTAGGTGTAGTGACCCCCGTCGCTCTGGCTGCCAAAACAAATTCCTGATTCTTTAGCGAGAGTATCTGCCCACGAACGACGCGTGCCATCGTAAGCCACGACACTAATCCAAGAGCTAAAAATAGCAGGAATATCTGACTGAGCCCTTGACCTCCCCCGAAGGAATCAGCAAGCGTTTGGATAAATTCCGGAGTGTTTGGACCGCCAAACACAGAAAGTAAGACGATCACTATCAAGATGTAAGGAATTGCATAGATAATATCGACAATCCGCATCATTACGTTGTCGATCTTGCCGCCGAGATAGCCCGCGATCGCGCCATAACTAACACCAACGATAAAAGAAACAAAGGTCGAAATTATCCCGACCATTAACGAAATTCGTCCACCCTGAAGTACCCGCGCAAGCAAATCACGCCCCTTATCGTCAGTTCCCATCAAGTGTTGAGCTGATGGAGGAAATGACTTTACGAGAGCTCCATTGTCAATTCCAGACGGAATATAGTCAGGCGTTATTCCCATGGTCCAAAATAAAATCATTGGACCAAACACGACCGAAAAAGCAATTATTGCCAGCACGATCATTCCGAAAACCGCCAGTTTATTTTTTAACAATCGCTTCCAGGCATCTTTCCCAAGCGATGTTCCTTTAATTTCTTTTTTAGATTCAGACATATATCTTTTGTTCTCGCTTTAATTGAACCCGCGACAAGTAGCAAGCAGGTGAAGAGCCGTTTTCATTATTCGTATCGGATTCTTGGATCCAAGAATCCGTATGAAATATCCACGGCGAGGTTAAACAGCATTACCAAGATAGAAAGAAACGCCACGATTCCCAAAATTACAGGCTCATCTCGATTCAAAACTGCCTGAATAAAAATATTTCCAAGCCCCGGAATTGCGAAGACCTTTTCTACTACAATCGTACCAGCAAGCAACGAAGCCAGGGCCGGTCCCGTAAATGAAACTACCGGAATAATTCCTCCGCGCAATCCATGTTTTAGTAAAACCGTTTTTTCGTCTAATCCTTTTGCCCTGGCTGTTCTAATGTAATCCGACCTCATAACCTCAAGCATCCCTGCCCGCGTCAATCTTGCGATGTATGCCGCGTAGCTCGCGGACAACGTTACAACCGGTAAAACCAAAAACGAAATCCCTCCCCACCGCGCAGGAGGAAGTATGTACAGCCAAAGCGCAAAAACAAGCACAAGAAGCGGACCCAAGACAAAACTAGGCACACTTAACCCGAGCATCGCAAGCGCCATCGAACCGTAATCGAAATAGGAATTTTGTTTAAGTGCCGCAATTATTCCAGCGGTTAGGCCTATAATAAGTGCCAAAATGTAGGCTAAAATACCAATAGTTGCCGAATATGGAAAATGTCTTGCAATCATTCCGTTTACGGATTGCCCCTCAAATTTAAGCGATTCGCCAAAATCGAGTTTCATGACATTCCACATCATTATTCCATATTGCTCGATCCATGATTTATCGAGCCCGTATTTTTCACGTATGTTTTTTTCAATCGCCGGCGGTAATTTTTTCTCGCTTGAATAAAAATTTCCAGGCGCAATTCGAATCAACCCCCACGTGACTGTAACGGCAATAAGTGCCATAGGAATGACCAGCAACAATCTGCGAATAATGAAATTTATCATTTTTCCTCAACTACTATTGACTTAGTTTTAATCGTGTTAAGCGCGCCAAATCCTCAATATTCACTCACCAGATTTCTTTGTCGCAGCGTCACTTCTTTTAGCTTTGTCCTCAACCGACGTTTGACTTGCCATCAATCTATCAACGTGTTGGTCGACACTTGGATCACTGATTTTCATTATGTCTTCAGCATTCTGAGTCCATTTTGATTCATCCGGCTCTATATAGACAAATTTCCAGGGATGAAGTGTGCCGGGATTTGGATACATTCCTTTTACATAAGGCTTCTTCATCCAGTTAGTCGCTTGGGTTTGAAGCGGCGCGACAGGCTGGTGCTGCATCAAGTAAAATTCAGCCTGAGCGAGCATCTCAAACCGTTTTTGCGGATCGATCTCCTTGTTTGCGTCGTCCAGCATCTTGTCATATTTAGGATCATACCACCCGGTCGAACTATCGTTATTTTCCGTATAAAACAATGCCAGGAATGTGTAAGGATCCATATAGTCGCCGACCCAACCCGCTCGTCCCATCCCCTTATACGCCAATTCCTTGCGAACATTCAGAAATGTCTTCCACTCCATATTCTTCAGAGGAACTGTGATTCCCAAATTTTGGTTCCACTGCGCCTGAATAAATTCGGCGACGTCCTTGTTGCTTTCTGACGTATTGTAAAGCAAGGCAACGTCATTGATCGGGAAATCCGGACACGAATAATTACCCGTGCTACCTTTTACAGGATAACCAGCCTCTTCAAGAAGTTTCCGTGCTTTTTCTGGGTCGAATTTGCGCGCCCTCCATTCCTCGAGTGAACTACCCTGTTTTTTAAGAAGCTCCGTGTAAACCTTTGTTCTCGCTTCCTCGTATTTCGGAAAAATACCTTCCGGAGTGAAATCGACCAAAGTTTTTGTCGTTCGCCTAAACGTCTCGAGCGCATCGCGATCGATTGCCAAGGAAAATGCTTTTCGAACCTTCACATTGTCCATTGGCGGCTTTGTAACATTAAACGTATAATATTCAATCGCAACTTCAGGAAAATTCAGATATTCCGATTTGAATTGCTTAATTTGATCATTCCATGCAGCGGGCGGGACATGATTATAAACTGCGTCAACTCCGCCATATTTATAAATGTTCATCATCGACGTAGCTTCATCCATTGGATAAAACTCGATTCCGTCCAGTCTTACGTTTTCAGCATCCCAGTTATTTGGATCTTTCGTAACTACAACCTCATCGTAAGGTTTGTGATCGACAAGCTTGAAGGTCCCGCTTGTAACAATATTGCCCGGTTTAACCCAATCTTTGCCGTATTTCTCTATCGTACCTTTATGAATTACCCGGAAGAACTGGTGCGTCAAAAGTCCGACGAAGTATGGAGCTGGTTGGAAAAGTTTAAGTCGAAATGTAAAGTCATCGACGGCTTCAACACCTAAATGCTCCTCAGTTACAGGTACAAGTTCGCCGCTCTCGACTGCAGCTTTAAGTTTGGGCTTGTCCTTTACGAGGGCGTCGAGTGACTCCTTGTCACTTGGAACTGCGAGTCGTTCGGGTTCATCAAGGAATCGATGGGTTTCCGTATCAGCTCCAAAATTATCGGTTGTGGCTTGGGAGCCGGAGCCATCTTTATCCTTTTCTACCTTCTCATCCGGACTTTCTTCTACTTTCGCATCCGGACTTTCAAAATCTGACTTGACTAAGAATTTCCCGTCAGCACCTTTAACGAAGGATTTCTTAGCATTATATGGTTCCGCATATTTTATAGGGTAAGCCAGGTAGGCATTTTTGGCGAGAAGTTCGGGTTTAAGCGCCCGCCTAAATGAGTAAACAAAATCGTTTGCAGTTATCGGATCTCCATTTGAAAATTTAGCGTCTTTTCGAAGTTTAAACAGATATTCGGTACCATCCTTACTAACTTCCCAACTCTCCGCAATTGAGGGAATCGGTTCCATCGTTTTTGGGTGAAATTCCACGAGTCCATCATAGAGCGCGGTATAAATACGGGCTTCAGGTTGTCCCGTACCAACTTGAGGATCGAGCGACTCGGGCTCCGAACCGGAAATGTACCGAAGTACATTATTCTTCGGTACATTATTCTTCCCGAAATACTTACTGCTCGCCTGGGTCGAACAACCCGCCAAAAGTAAAGACAATAAAATTAATGCAAACGCAAAACGGTTTTGCCCGGACATTTCTCGCATAACATGCTCCTTATCTTAAACTGCAATCACGGTTAGCCTATTTTGAATAGACTTAGGAGAGAATGATCAAGTTACCCACCAAATGTATCACGTAAGTTATTCCGTTTACAATTGTGCATTATCCCGATGACCACTAAAACTAACGTCTTTCAACAGCACCAAATTCCACCCAACGCTTGGACAATGTTAGGACGCATTTTTGGGTTTACTCGGTTGCCAATTGCTCTCTATCTCGACATTTTTAAGTGACGGCGCATCCAACGTGTTAATCTCAAAACCCCTAACATACGGTTTGACCAGGGAATAAGCTGTGGGAAAATAGAGCGGGATTCCCGGAACTTCAAGGAGCGCTTCTGCTTCAGTAAGTATGTAATGCTCTTCTCCAACATCGATTACCAAAGCCTCAAATTTTTCATCGGCTGATTTCTGAGATTCGAAATTTCGATCATTTGGCTGATTAATATCATAGGGGGAATTTTGGGCTTCTTCTGCCTTGGACCCTGAAGAATTAACCTGAGGTTTTAAGTTTTGAGCCGCACCGTTTTGTACAATCTTTACAGACTTAAAGATCGCAAGCATATTAGCCGTTTCGTCCGAGGTCGGGAATACGACTCCCCTTCGAAGCACGTCGTAGTCGCCATCCTGCTTCGCTTTCTCCATTTCGTCTAATTCTTTAACAATGATCTCGGTCGAAACATTGAGCTCCTTTTTCCACATTTCAGCAATTGATTGAGCAATCTGTTGTTGGACGTTGTTTCTGTTTACGACCAGCTTGATCGTTGGAAAATTCTCACCATCCTTAAAACCCGCCGTTTCCAAAAGCTCTTTTGCTTTCACGGGGTCATGCTCAAACTTCCCTTTTATTCCCGGCGGTGTAAATGGCAAATATGTCACTGCCGGTTTTGTCGCGCCGTCCATTTCGTCATCGGTCAGTTTTTCCCGCTCTATAGCAAGCGCGAGCGCTTCACGTACCCTCCGGTCATTAAAAGGTGCTTTTTGCCGGTTAAATTCATAAAGATTGAGCGCGCTGTGAGTAACTCGTTTGAAATCGAAATACGGTGTCAGAAGCTTCAACGCCAGAGGCTCAAACTGAGAATTGGTGACGGCGTCAACCCTTCCCTCTTTGTACGCCTGAAGCGCACCATCCGCATCTTTTGTCGGAACAAAAGTTACAGTTTCGAGCTTTATCGATTCTTTGTCCCAGTAATGCTCGGACCGCTTGATCGTAATACCCTTTTCCGAAACTGAGGAAATTCGAAATGCACCATTTGTAACAATATCCGGATTTAAATTTTCCTTCTCAAACTCCTCTCCATTAGCATAGACGGGTCGAAAGATCGGATGAGCAACCAACTTTGGAAAATCTCGATCCGGCTCTATCAAAGCAACCTGAAGCTCAAAATCACCAATTGCCTCGACGCCAATTTTCGCAACCTTCGGATCCTGCACAGAGTTCTTGTCAGATGTCTCAATTTTGGTCTTTTGCTTCGAAAGATCCGGCGTTGCTTTTATATCCGGAGTTACCTTCGGTGCGCTTTCAATTGGTACCAGTGTCGGCTTCGGATATTCCGTTCCAAGTTTTCTGCGGTTATCGGTAAAAACATCGGCATCTTTCTCGGTTTTCTTTGGTTCTCGCGCCATCCCTACAATATTTTTAAGCAATCCGTGATGCGGGACGCTTTCATCCATTTCCGCGAGGCGCTTCCAGGAGCGAACAAAATCTTTCGCGGTTACGGGTTTCCCGTTTGACCATTTTGCATCACCTCTTAGTCTAAAATTCCAGACTTTTGCATCATCGGTCGATGACCATTCTATTGCAACGCCGGGAATCGCGCCCAAAGTTTTTGGTTCGGTATCCGTGAGTCCATCATATAGGGCGCGTGCGAAATCAGTTTCCGGAGGTGCGAAGGCCCTGGCCGGATCAAAAGTCTTTGGCGTCTGCCCGTTTGTCCAACGAAAATCCTGTGAGCGCGGAGGTTTAGTTTGGCTATAAAACACTTCCGGCTTCGGCTTTTCGAGTTCGCTGCATGAGGTAAATACCAAAATCGAGCCAAGGAAAATCAAAGCCGCGATCGCTCGCGACGAAATTATAGATTCTTGTTTCTTTTTGGCTTGGGGAACCATTCTATTAAAAATCCATCTTCCTGTAAACTTCCTCGACGCGGGCTCGAGTTATTGCAAATCCTTCGCTCGTATCAATCAAATGATCGGCATATGTTTTCTTCTCTTCCTGGGAAAGCTGCGCATCAATTCGTTTCTGCGCTTCTTCTTTGCTCAAATTATTCCGTAACATCAATCTTTGCAATTGTATATCAGCTTCGCACCAAACGACAATTATTTTTTCAAACCGCCTATAGCTTCCGGATTCGATCATTAAGGCCGCATCTACGATCGCAATGCCGTCGGGAGATTCTTTTTCCCTTTCTTTCAGCCAATTATCCTGAGCATGTATAACCAATGGATGCACAATCGAATTTAAGAGTTGTCGCTTCCCTTCATCGTTAAATACAATGTTTCCAAGTTTTACGCGGTCGAGTTCGCCGTTTTCTATTAATACTTGGGCGCCAAATACTTCGATAATCTGCTTAAATCCGTCAGTATTTGGTTCAACGACTTCCCGTGCCGTCTTGTCGGCATCAAGCACAAAACAACCAAGTTCTTCGAAAACATCACAAACGTATGTTTTACCAACCGCTATCGAACCTGTTAAACCTACGGACAACATAATGGAAAATCGAAACTAAAACGCAGAATGGAAATTCGAACCCACAAAAGGCAAATTAGCATCACCTGTCCTTCGCCACATTCTCTTTTTTCCATTTTCCGTTTTCAATTTTTCGTTGTTAAGCCTTATGCCTTTTAGCAAGCTTTCCAACGTTATATTCAGCGATTTCTTTCAGCGTCAAACCCAACTCATCAGCGCATGCGGAAATATACCAGAGAACATCCCCGAGTTCGTCCTGAAGTTTCAAACGAATTTCATCAGTCAATTTCCCGTCGAAATCCCGCTGTATTTTCTTTACAATATTCGCTACCTCGCCCGCTTCGCCGGTCAGTCCTAAGGTCGGATACTCCAAATTGTTCAAACGATTTGGATAAAGCGCCGTTGAGCTCGCTTCTTTTTGATATTCTTCAAAGTTCATAATGGTTAATTTCCGATATTCTACGTTTTCTTGCCGCTTTTACGGTATTCTTCATGAGCATCGCCACTGTCAACAGTCCTACGCCGCCCGGGACCGGGGTGAAATATTTGGCTCTTTCCATTGCGGCCTTAGCATTTACATCGCCAACTAATGTCGAGCCGCGTTTTTCAATTGTTTTCAAACGGCTTTCAAGTTCGCCATCGCAAAAAAAGCCTTTCGCTTCTTCCAAATCATCGAGACGATTCATCCCGACATCGACAACCGTCGCACCCTCCTTAATATGTTCCGCTTTAATTATTCCCGGAACGCCAACCGCCGCCACCAAAATATCGGCTTCCTTGCAAACCGCCGCCAGATCTTTCGTTCGCGAATGGCAGATCGTAACAGTCGCGTTTTCATGTAAAAGAAGCATTGCCATCGGTTTACCAACTATATTGCTTCGCCCGACCACTACCGCATTTTGCCCCGATATCTCAATTCCCTTGCGCTTAAGCATATCCATAACACCCGCCGGTGTACATGGAGTTAGCGCATCTTGTCCCTGTGACAAACGGCCGACATTTACCGGGTGAAAACCATCGACATCCTTTTCAGGATCGATTTTTTCGAGCACAATTTTCTCGTCAATTTGTTTTGGAAGCGGGAGCTGAACAAGAATTCCATCAACGTCATCACGGGAATTCAGTTGTCGAACGATTTCCAGCAATTCTTCCTGAGTTGCATCGTCCGCTAAATGTTTGTGTTCGGAGAGAATTCCCAATTCCTCAGCAGTTTTCACTTTGCTGTTTACATAGACTTCCGAGGCGGAATCTTCTCCGACTCTTACGACAACTAAACACGGCGTAATTCCGTGATTTCCTTTTAAATCCTTTACTTCGCAAGCGACCTCATCCTTGATTGCCTGCGCAAACTCCTTGCCGCTTAAAATCTCCGCACGTTTTTCCATAGATTCTGCTATCATAAATCCTTCGTAATTCCCCTGATTTCTTCTGTATTTTGATTTCAATTATAATGTTTTACATCCGTTATGCCACAAGCTAAGTCATTTATTTTCTTATTTCTGTTGACAGTTTTTACAGTCAATTCTTTTCCTCAGCGGGCGGAAGAGATCGGCGAAACGGTGAGGCTGCGACTTAGTGAAAACGACTATAAAACGGCCATTTCCGATCTCGTAAAAATGAGAAAGGAATTCCCCAAACCTTTTCACTCCAATAATTACGATTATCTTCTCGCGAGACTTTCTGAAATAGACGGTGATTTTGCAAATGCTATGGCGAATTATCAGTCGGTCGTAAAGCGCCATTCGGTTCTTAAAGAATACGCACTTTGGCATCTTTCCGAGATCATGCGAAACTCGGGAAATTTATTCGCAGAACGTTTGTTTCTTAAAGAACTCTCGACGATTTCCGATCAAAGCTTGCTAAAAGATGCCGCCGCAAAACGTCTGGCGAGAAGCAATTTCGAGAGCGGTAATTTCAGCGGCGCAATTGAATCGTTAGAACGCGGATCAAGCCATGATTCGGAAAATCCACTGAATGTCGCTGAGGACAAAACCAAATCCCGCGAAGATCTCGTTTTGCTTGGTCACGCCTATCTCAAAACAAAAAACCTCGAAAAGGCGCGTGAAGTTTTTATGGAGTTGATTGACAATGCACCGAATCCCGATCAACCCGATGACTTTGCTTTAGAAGGGGCAAAAGGGCTCGACAGGCTTGAAATCGGCGATGACAATTTTGCCAAAAGCGCTCCAAAGATTTCAGATGATGAACATTTCCGACGCGCGGAAATTTATCAGTTTAATCGGCGTTTTGAGCTTGCGCGTATTCATTATGAGGCGATCGTCAATAACTTTCCCGGCGCAAAAAATGCTCCGATTTCTATGTATCAAATTGCGCGTGGTTACGCGCAGGAACGCGAAGATGCGAATGCGATCGAGTGGTTTGAGAGGCTTTTGAATCGGTTTCCGAATGATGATCTTGCTGCGTTTGCGCTTTACAATGCCGCCTCTAGCTACGCAAATCTGGATCAAACCTCCGCTGCGGTCTCGCGTTATGAAATATACATAAACGAAAATCCAAAAGCGGCAAATCTCGAACGCGCCCATCTAAATATCATCGACGCTTATCGTGACGCCGGTGACGATCAAAATGCGCTGAAGTGGACTGCAAAAACTCAGGCGCAATTTCAAACACAAATGGGTGAAGCTGTTGCACTTTTTTCGCAGGTAAGAATTCGTTTATCAAACGAAGATTGGCAAAACGCTCTCAACGACCTGAACCGTCTTAAAGAAATGAAAAACCTCGGCGGCACACGTATCGCAGGCGGTACAAATAAAGAAGAAGTCGAGTTTCTTCGGGGATTCGTTTTTGAAAAATTGGGGCGTTTTGGGGAGGCGATCGAAGTCTATTTATCGATTCCGGACGGGCGTTCGGAATATTATGGTTGGCGCGCGACCGAGCGGTTGAAAACCTTGGCGGACACTGCAAAAACGTCTGGATTGATCGAACAGAAATTCAAAAGATTACTAACTATATCTCAACAAACGCTGACGAGCTCTAATGCAGATGAAATAAGAATCGCCGCTCAGAATGCGTTTAGATTGAGCTCGAAAGAAGCAGACCGAAAATCTTTGCTTGAAAGAATAAAGCGGGCCTACGCACTTCTTGCGAATTATAGCTCGACGCCGACGGGGAATCTGGAGAAGTTTGGACGACGGTTCGTCCAAAACGGCAAAACATTTACGGCCGAAAATCGTCATCAAACTCTTGCTGACGAATTTCTTTTTCTCGGCCTGTTTGATGAAGCGACTCCCGAACTCGAAACTGCGCTTCGCGAAAATTTACAAAAAAACACTGGTTCGCTATCCGATTTTTTGCCTGATACAGCTTATACACTTGCAGTTTTTTACAAACGCGGCGATATCGCAAATCGAGCGATCGGATACATCGAGCCCGGGTGGCGAAAAGTTCCAAAAGATTTTCAAATTGAATTGATTCCTCGCGACCAGCTGGAAATGCTCTACCCGATTCCTTACAGTGCTTCGCTGGTAAAATATGGAATGGAAAAATCGGTTGATCCTCGTTTTGTGCTGTCAATAATGCGTCAGGAATCGAGATTTCGCGCAGATGTAAAATCGGTCGCCGCAGCGCGCGGTTTGATGCAGTTTATTTCAAACACATCAAACAAAATGGCGAAGGAAATGAAAATCGAAAATTTCGCACAAGATGATCTCTACGATCCGCCGACAGCAATAAGATTTGGTTCGCATTATATCGCAAATATTTTTAAGGATTTCCCGGAAATGCCCGCGGCGGTTGCAGCGAGTTATAATGGCGGCGAAGACCGCATGCTGCGGTGGTTCAAACGTGCGAAATCTGATGACCCTGACCGATTTGTTGCGGAAGTTATTTTTTCTCAGACAAAAGATTATGCCTACAAAGTAATGGCAAATTACCGGGTATATAAAATGCTTTATGATGCTGGACTAAAACGAGTTAGCGAGAACAAATAAACGGGCATTGTCAGGTAAATAATACGGCATAATTTATTGACGCTTGCCGATTACTTCCCTTTGCCGCAAAATATGTTCATATTTCGGGCGGATCAAATCATTATGCGAAATCTCGTTTTCTTGTTGCCAATTGCGCTACTTCTTTTCTCGTGCCAGCCGAACCAAACTCGAGACACCGTCTCGAAAAATGCAAAGCGTTACGAATTCAAGGGTAAAGTTTTATCGGTCGATAAACCGAACAAGAAAGCTTCGATCGACCATGAAGAGATCCCGGGTTTCATGGATGCTATGACTATGGATTTCCCTATTAAAGAAGATCATGTCTTTGAGACTTTAACCGCGGGTTCTGATATCACAGCCGAACTGGTCGTTGATAATGCGAGTGAGCCGCCGTTTTGGCTCGAAAGAGTGGCTATCATTTCCGCGCCCAAACCCGGACAGGCTCCGCTTCCTGTCAAAGAGAATGTTGCCGTGGAAGGCAAAGAAATGCCGAACTTTTCCCTATCAAATCAGGACGGCAAACAAATTTCGTTAAAGGATTTCGAAGACAAAACCTGGGCGTTGACGTTTATTTACTCCGAATGTCCCCTTCCAAACTTCTGCATCGCGATGTCAAAGAATTTCTCGGATCTGGCAAATCAAATCGCTAAAGATGAGAAGCTAAAAGACAGCGTTCGGCTTCTCAGCATCTCCTTTGATCCAAAACGCGACACGCCGGAAAGATTGAAAAGTTATGGTCTCGGCTATCTCGGCAAAGATTCGCCGGGAAGTGATTTCGCAGTTTGGCAACTTGCTGCCGGTGACGATGAGGAGATACGGAAAATCGCCGATTTCTTTGGATTGCGTTATGAGGTTGATGAAAAAGATAAGACCCAGTTTAATCATTCCTTGCGGACGGCTGTAATTTCCGCGGATGGAAAGGTGCAAAAAGTTTTTTCCGGAAGCGACTGGACATCTAAAGCCATGATGAATGAATTAACAAAATCGGCTACTCGAAAGGAATAAGGCGTTTACGATTGCAAACTCCTATATTTTCCAAATCTCCGCTTCCGTAGTAAAATCACAAAACAATAATTCCAACGAGGTGTGTATGCGTAATGCGATTCTAAAACTTTGCATTTCTTTCTTGATCTCTATTTTGTTTGTTACCTTTGCGATTGCTCAAGGGCAATTTGATTATCCGAGCGCGAAGAAAGGAAGCCAGGTTGACGATTATCATGGAACAAAAGTTGCCGATCCGTATCGTTGGCTGGAAGATCCGGATTCCGCTGAAACGCGGGCCTGGGTTGAGGCTCAAAACAAACTTACCGCAAGCTACCTAGCAACAATTCCGCAGCGCGAGCGGATAAAAAAACGTCTGACCGATCTTTGGGATTATGAAAAATATTCCGCGCCGTTTAAGGAAGGCGGTAAATACTTCTATTTTAAGAATGATGGACTTCAGAATCAATCGGTTTTGTATGTCGCAGCGTCCGATACAGATGAAGGGAAAGTATTGCTTGATCCGAACAAATTTTCAGCAGATGGCACAACCTCACTCGCCGGGACATCGGTTTCCAATGATGGGAAAACACTCGCCTACGGAATTTCCGTCGGAGGTTCGGACTGGCGGGAATGGCGTTTTTTGGATGTCGAAACCGGAAAGCACTTAAAGGATGTCCTGATTAACATTAAATTCTCCGGTGTTTCCTGGTCTAAAGACGATAAGGGAGTTTATTATAGCCGCTATCCCGCACCGAATGAAAAATCAAAGCTGCAAGATGCAGTATTCGACCAAAAAATGTTCTTCCACAAGATCGCGCAATCGCAATCAAAAGATCAGCTGATACATGAGCGCCCTGATAACAAAAAACTTAGCGTCGGCGGAAGCGAAACTGAAGACGGGAGATTCTTGCTTGTTAATGTGTCTGACGGAACCACCCGAAAATGGAAAATTTTCTTTCGAAATTTAGAGGATAAGGATTCTAAATTAGCTCCGATCGAAGATAAATTTGATCGCCACTCGTTTATAGGAAATATTGGCGGGACCTTTTTCTTCAAAACCGAATCAGACGCGCCGCTTGGTAAAGTCGTCTCGGTAAATGTTTTGAATAAAGAGCGGGTATGGCGCGAAATCATTCCGGAGGCGGAAGAAACACTGCGCGGAGTTTCGTTACTAAACAACCAGTTTGTATTGAACTATTTAAAAAACGCGTACACCCGGATAAGAATCCACGATATCAACGGAAAGTTCATCAGAGATGTCGAGCTTCCGGGAATTGGCTCCGCAGGAGGATTTGGAGGAAAACGCTACGATAAAGAAACTTTTTATTCGTATTCGAGTTTCAACACACCACCGACAATTTACCGCTATAACATGGAAACCGGACAAAGCTCTCTCTTTCGTCAGGCAAAAGTAGATTTCAATGCTAACGACTATGTGGTCAAACAAGTTTTCTATACGAGCAAAGACGGAACAAAGATTCCGATGTTTATTGTCCACAAAAAAGGAATTGAGCTGAATGCTAATAACCCTACTCTCCTATACGGCTATGGCGGTTTTAACATTTCAATGACACCCGGCTTCAGCGTTTCGCGTTTGCCTTGGATGGAAATGGGTGGTGTTTATGCGGTTGCAAACTTGCGCGGCGGGGGAGAATACGGAGAAGAATGGCACAAAGCGGGTACGAAACTCGAAAAGCAGAATGTATTCGATGATTTCATAGCCGCAGGTGAATGGCTGATAGAAAATAAATACACAAATTCGAAAAAACTCGCGATCCAGGGAGGTTCGAACGGCGGTTTGCTCGTTGGAGCGGTTTTGAATCAGCGTCCGGATCTTTTTGGCGCTGCGCTTCCGGCCGTTGGGGTAATGGATATGCTGCGGTTCCATAGGTTTACGATTGGCTGGGCCTGGGTCAACGATTATGGTTCGTCCGAAAACGCAGACGAATTTCAAGCGATTTACAAATATTCGCCGATTCATAATATTGAGAAAGGCACAAAGTTTCCAGCAGTTTTGATAACAACGGCGGACCACGATGATCGCGTTGTCCCTGCGCACAGTTTTAAATACGCGGCAACAATTCAGGAGGCTCAGAGTGGAGAAGCCCCCGTTTTGATCCGAATTGAAACGAAAGCGGGGCACGGCGCAGGAAAACCGACATCAAAAATTATCGAAGAGCAATCGGATATTTACGGCTTTTTGATGAAAAATCTCGTAATGAAATACCCGTAAGGAGCAACATTTGAGAAAACTTTAACGCGTATTTCCGGAATATCTGAGCGGCGAATCGTAATCTTATATTTAAGTAAGAAATATCGGCCCTTTGATTTACATGGGTTCGAATTTTATGTTGAAGGTTGCTGCACGAAAAACGAGTCAGAATCTTGAGCGGTTTCGAGGCCGAACAAGAATCAAGGAAATATCCGACGGACGATATACGACGCGGCTTGTCCAGACACTGGAAGAACTAGAAGCTGTTCTTGGTCTCCGCTTCGAAGTTTTTAATCGAGAACTTTCGAATCAAACAGAAACAAATTCTGGCGGTTTGGATTTTGACGAATACGATCTCAAATGTGAACACCTCATCGTATTTGAAACCGAGACAGGAAAAGCCGTTGGCACATACCGTCTAAATACCCTGGAAACCGCCGGAAATGCTGAAGGTTTTTACGCATTTTCTGAGTTCAGCATCGAAGATCTTCCGCTAGATATCTTAGAGAAATCTGTCGAACTGGGGCGAGCATGTATTTCAAAAGACCATAGAAATTCACGAGTCCTTTTTATGCTCTGGAAAGGGCTCGCAAACTATCTGAAACAGACGAAAAAACGCTATCTTTTTGGCTGTTGTTCTATTTTCACGCAAGACGGCAACCTTGCCGGAAATATATTGAATCAACTGAGTGAAAAAGGACATTTACACGAGACGATCCAGGTTGCGCCGCGATTTGATAAAGTATGCGTACCTGAAAATTTCAGCCCGAATACAAAGAGAAATATCGCTCTGCCAGCCCTCTTAAATATGTATCTGCGAATCGGAGCGAAGATCTGCGGTGAACCTGCTATTGATCGGGAATTTAAGACAATTGATTATTTTGTGCTGTTCGATTTGGAAACGATCAGTCCGAAATATCTAAAAATATTTTTCGGTTAATTGGCGGCCAGTGCAGAAACCCGCACGGAGTAAGGGTGCATGTTGTTTATTCGGAGATTATTGTCGCTACGCGGTTGATCTCAAACGGGCTTCTTCGCAATCGGCACCCCTGCTAAATGTAACGTGTGCCATAAATCGGCACCCTTCCGTGCGGGTTTCTGCATGAATTTCTGCACACTCTCATACAAAAACGCTCTTAAAAATCGACATCAAACTGACTGCTAAATGTAATGACCGTCGAGGAATGTGTGCCATGAAAGCCCGAAATATCTAAAATGCTTTTCGGTGAGTTAGCCCCGCGTGCAGAAACCCGCACGGAAGGGTGCATGTTGTTTATTCGGAGATTATTGTCGCTACGCGGTTGATCTCAAACGGGCTTCTTCGCAATCGGCACCCTTCCGTGCGGGTTTGTGCATGAATTTCTCACACGCTTATACAAAAACGCGCTCTTCAAAATCGACATCAAACTCACTGCTAAATGTAAGGACCGTCGAACAGCGTGTGCCATAAACGGGCGTTTCGATGAAAATCGACGAAAGAAGTTTTTCGCGTTCGTACCCAATTCCGGTATCAGGAAGTTCGTCATCTTCCGCCAAAGCTTTATCGGCAAGCAGCTCAAAGAGCTGCTGCTTGCGAATCTTATCGCTATCCAAAAGTTTCTCAAAGACATCTTTCCCCTTCCTAACCTTCTTCCACGGAGTATCCAACAAATGATTGCTCAAACCATACAATCCAGCGTCTAGCTCACGGATCTCACCTTGCCGGTTCGAAAAATAGAAAAGCTCGCTACGAACAGGATTGATTTCACCGACGAGTAAATTAAATCCAGCGAATTTCTCAGCACGCAAACTGATATCCTTGAGATATTCGATCGATGAAATATCCGTTTTGAGGAAATCGGCCACCAAATTTCCGCGAGATAATTCTGCTTTTTCCCGTTCGGGATCACGGAAATTAGTAACCGCCGAAAATCTTCCGCTTTCCGTTACTCCAAGCCATGTGCCGTTTCCGACTAAATCTTTTCCTGCTAGAATATACGGAAAGTCTTCCCAAACATCCGATGCAGCGGTTGGGCGATCATAAAATTCATCGCGATTCGCAAGGAGAATCAACGGATACTTCGGGTGTTGTTTGTATGAGAGAAAAATTACACACATAATTCCTTCGTTTTAGATCGGGTTTCATCTTTAATTTCCCAACCTAAAGCTAAACGCATCAAATCCAAAACTGAGGTCGCTTTAAATCCTCGTTTGTAATTTTCGGCGCCAATCTCAAAAGCGATTCGCCACTGAGCGAACAGGATTCGATAGGCGTCGACTATCGAATACCGTGTATCGTAGATGTTCGTAGATTCCGACGTAACGCCATTTAGCTCGATAATTTTGAGATCCTCACCGCGTTTTAGAGAGTCAAAAGACAACGATCGGATATCAAACCTTCCAAAATAGAAGCCTGCATAACCTTTGCAAATTTCGTCGATCTTTCGTTCGAGCACATCAGTTTTATGCGATTCGCCCTCCTTAAAAACTGCCCCGCGGGAATGGGTGCCAATATCGATCAGCTGAACCGTTTCACCCGCTTTTGGAATGTTTTCAAGCCTATCAGCATTTTGATCAAAGTACGTTTCAGCCATGCAAACCGCTCTTTCATCACGCAAAATCAGGTTTTCCAAAGTGCTTTTTCCGTCACCGGTGACCACGGGAAAACTCTTCTCAGTCATCGAAAATATTTTTCCCGTCGGTGAAGATGGATATCGGTAATAAAAAATACTCACCTCGGGACCGCAAGCAAATTCCTGCACAATAAGATCTTCGTCCAATTTCGCAAACAAGCTTTGAAGCTCGCGTTCAGAATACACAATTGACGTATCCTTACCGCGTTCGCCGGCATCCGGTTTGAGCGCAACAGGAAATCCAAGTTTCTTAGCACTCAAAAACGTTCGAACACTCATCATTTTTTCTTCGACCGAGAGTTTACTTGAAATTCGCTCATATTCCAGAAGATGAGCGGATGCGGCCTGTGATTTACTCAAGTCCTCATAGATTTCCGCCTTTGATTCACCGGCAAACCCGCCGGCCGGAATCGCCGGATTCGCGCACGAAAAAACATTTAGGCTTTGGTGTCTAATTGCGAGGTAGAGGATATAGATTAAAACCGGAAAGTAGAATACCTTGAGCGGCCAGAACTCCCAGTTTTGAATTCGCTTTAGCCGTCCAAGGAAGAGCCTCCGTTTTCTCCAGGTGATCAAATTCGAAAAGAGTTTAAAAACGAGAAACGATCCGACAATGGTCAAAAGCAAGGATTGCGGAGAGATCAGCTTTTGTGCAAACATTGCAGATCCTATTAAGATCGGCGTCCAA
Source organism: Pyrinomonadaceae bacterium (assembly GCA_041746475.1). GTDB lineage: Bacteria > Acidobacteriota > Blastocatellia > Pyrinomonadales > Pyrinomonadaceae > Aridibacter. The sequence continues at coordinate 51,258 of JBGTGX010000069.1, forward strand.
ACGGCAGCCGCTGCAAAAAAGTAAAGCGTAAATTTTGCAAAGTTTGCTTTTAGAAAACCTGCGCCAAGATATGTTGGAAGCCGCAAACCCGATACAAACCGGCTGATAACAATCGCCATCGCTCCGCGTTTTTCCAGCCACGTTGTCGCCTGCGTTAAACGTCTCTCATTAATAAAACGCCGAAATAACCTGGTTTTGGTTATCGAGTTTCCAAAAATACGCCCCACCCAATACAGAGCAATGTCGCTTAAGAAAATTCCAAAAAAACAAGCCGAAAGGCCAAGTGAAAAACTGATGCGCCCCTGACCGGCCAATGCACCGGCGGCCAGACACGCTATATCTTCCGATAGGAAAGTTCCGAAAAACAGTATGAAAAAAATCGCTAGCGGTGAGAAATCATAGAGAGCCGTGAAGTCCAGCCGGAGAATCTGTTCAATGATTTGCCAGAAATCTGACATTCTTAAAGTTTGTCACCAATGATTGGAATCTCCTGGCGGTGTATATAAAGCAGAATCAAACTCAGCGCAAAGACAAGTAAAGCGAGGCCAAAAAGTGTTCCGCCATCGTCTTTTACCACTATCCCGAGTTTTGTTAAATGACTGAAAATGGCGCCGGAAATTACGCCGAGGGAGACTAAAGCACCGAGTGGAACCGTGTTCGGAACTAAAAGCAAAATCGCAGCAATCAATTCGGCAATTCCCGACCCAATTCTTCCGATAGCTTCATATTCAGCCCCCATCAGCGTCGTAAAAATATATTTAGATTCTTCGGCTCCGGTAAACTTAAAAAACAGCGTCTGCAAAAGAATTAATGCGACAATCACGCGGCACACCCAACTCACGATCTTTAATGTTCCCGACATAGTTACTCCGCCTTAGCAGCCTTCGTTTTCTTTTGATGTGAAGCCCAGTAGTTCAAGGTCGATGGCGCAACGCCAAAATCGGCAGGAATTTCGAAACCATTGGTTTTCAGCTTTTCAGCGATAAATGCGTAATGGTGAACCGTGTGGCTGTGAACAAATTCGAGCTCGCGGAGTCCGCTAGACCTATACCAATTTGACTCGTCGACCTCCGAACGAACCATCACGGCTTTTTCAAAAACTTCATCGCCCAGATTCTCCAATTTTTCGATCAACAACGAGAAATTTTTACTCGCATAATGAGTTTCGCGTTCGATCCGCGGATCGCGTCTACGTTTGTTATAATCGATAATTTCCTTTTCCAGTCCGCTAAGGAAACTATTGACAAAATCCAAATTATGCCGGAAATGTGATCCTATACTTCCCGTAATACCCTTCGTTTCGCAATAAATTTCGTCACTCAACAATTCAAGCAAAGGCAACGCACGCCGAAGTTCATCGACGAGCTTCGAAAGCAATTTTTGGTGTTTGCCCGTAGCGTTGTTGGTCACGATCAATTAAGAACCTATAATTTGATGTCCAAATAATAAAATTACACCTTTAGCGAAATTTATTCCAATTCGTAGAGGATTTCACAAAAAAATGCAGCCGCAACGCTTTTAATGCGTTACGGCCGGCAGTGCTGGGGTTACGTTTTGCTATCAATTCACGGCAAAACTTGCGTTTACGACGGCTGTTATTTCCTTGTCGATTGTCGATGTATCGCTAATTCCATAGTCCGAAACTTCCGTGGAATCAGCGGCTGTTATTTGCATTACACCCATGCGTGCAGATCGAATTGTTCCGATCGAATTGCCAGTGCTAGCGGCAATTTGTTCAGCACGGCTTTTCGCATCTTTCGCTGCTTCGCCAAGCATTTCAACCTTGAGATCGCCAAGTTTCGTGTAGTAATACTGAGGTGCACTAGATTCAATAAGAATTCCCTGATCAATTAACTCAGTTGATTCGCGGGCAATCTTAGCTACAAGCTCGACATTGTCGGACCTCACCTCGACGTATTGCCGTAACGAATAACCGGCGATCTCAGAAGTCGCATTTCCATTATCGTCCCGACCTTTTAATGTTTGCGAGGAAATCGCCGAGATCGTTATCTGATCTTCCTTCAGCCCCTTAGCGAGCAGATATTTCTTAATTTTTGGAACATTTTCCGATAGCCTTTTGTATGCCGAGGAAAGTTCAGGCGCCTGATAGCTAACACTTGAACTCCACGTGACCAAGTCCGATTTTATGCGTTTCTTTGCCGAACCCGTTACCGTGACAGCCTCATCGCCCTTCTTTTTGTTTGTGTATGCCCAAGCAAGGATCAGCGATGAAGCCACTAATCCCAGTGCCAATGAAAAACCGATGTTATAAAGATATGTTTTTGTTTTGTCGTTCATATTGTCTCCTCAAAAAAAACTCTTTTGATTAAACAATATTTCAAAACGATTTGTCAGAGTACATTACACGGCGGAAACCTGTGGAATTCCACACGGCCAAACGCAGGTAAGGCGGTTATTAGTCCGGTGGCCCAAGATGGTAGGTACAGAGCTTCTTGGGTTCTGTCCCCTTTTTAAACGTCGTTGCCTGAGGATTTGGGCAATATGCGGTTGCACGCATTTCAGAAACAGGACAAATCATTACCGAAACACTTTTTACGACAGAAGGCTTTTTCTTTTCAGGCACAGCAACTTCTTCACTTTTTTCTTCCTGAGCCTCCTGCCATGTGGTAAACGGAGTTGGGGTAGCGTTCGGATTCAAATCTTCAGTGTCGATCTCTTGATCATCGGTCGGCAACGAAATCTTCTTCGGTATAGTACCGCTGACAAATAATTCAATTCGCCGAAACTCCGGCGGCACAGTTTCCAAATAGACGTCTCGAAGATTAGTTGTTTCTTTTTCGTCAATCTCTGGCTTTTTCCCTTCCAAAATCTTTGTTGGTGCTTTTACCGAATCCGCCTCGGCATCCGTTAATTCCCGAATTAGGCTCCCATCACGAATATCAATTTCTGCGCGACGGATCGAGCCCGGCATCACCCAATCTCCATCCCATTCAGGATTTAGTCTAAGGGCCTCACGCATAAACTCAGCCCAAATCGGCATCGCCGAGTCAGAACCTTTCATATTGAGGTCGGAGCCATCATCAAAACCGACATAAACCACACAAACAAGCTCGGGAGTAAAACCAGCAAACCAACCGTCCCGAGACGTTCCGGTTTTTCCTGCATAACCTCGTTTTCCCTCTACATTCTCGAATCCCCATTGTTTGGCTTGAGCCGCGGTTCCCTTGTTAATGACGTCCTTCATCATATCGTTCATGATGTAAGCAACGTCCGGACGCAAGACGCGTTTTTTTTCTGGTACTGGATTAACGACCGTTTTTCCATTTCCATCTGCCACGCGGTTGATAGCAATTGGGGATGTCGCTTCGCCCAAATTCGCGAACGTCGTATACGCCGCGGCCATCTGAAGCGGGGTTGCTTCGCTAGTACCTAGCGCCATCGATGGATATGCGCGTTCGACCTTCGGAAGACCAGCTTTAGTAGCAAGGTTCATTATCTTGCCAACGTTCAATTCCATTGCAAGATCAACCGTAATCACGTTTTTACTTTTTATTAATGCGTCCCGAAGCGTTATGTCTTGATTTGAGAAGAAATCACCGTAGTTGTTCGGCGAGTAAGAATCTCTATTAAAGGTAAAGACCTTCTTTTGATCTTTAAAAACTGTTGCGGGAGTAATCACGCGTGAATTCGGCTGATATGCAGTGTCAATTGCCGCAGCGTAAACGAAAGGCTTGAAAGCCGATCCCGGTTGCCGTTTAGCATCCGCAGCACGATTAAACTGATTTTCCTGATAATTTTTACCGCCAATCATCGCTACGATCTCTCCGGTTTTCGGTTTAATCGCGACCAAAGCGGCGTTAAGATTTTTTCGCTTGTCTTCGTTTCGGAAATATTTTTCGAGCCGCGCAATTCGTTTTATCACAACCTCGTTAGCGGCTTTCTGAAGATCAGGATCGATCGTTGTATAGACACGCAAGTGCTGAAGCGACGCCGGATCCGTAATTAGTTTCGGTATCTGCTCAACAGCGTATTGCGAAAAATATTGCATCCCCTGCAAATCACGTCGCTCGACATTCTCATTAAGTACGAGGTTGATCTTTTTTGCTTCCTCGGCTTCTTTTCTCGAAATCGACTTCGCTTCTACCATCGAATCCAGAACCTGATTACGGCGCAATTTTACGCGCTCCGGGACTTTGTATGGATTGTATCGATTCGGGCTCCGAATAATGCCTGCGAGGAAAGCTGATTCCGGCAAAGTGAGGGCCGAGACATCTTTTCCAAAGTAAATATTTGAGGCCTCGCCTACGCCATAAATCGCGACGCCGTTGCTCTGACCCAAATATATCTGGTTAGCATACAAGGTAAATATTTCTTTTTTGGACAGCCGCGTTTCAAGGATTACGGACATATATGCCTCTTTGGCTTTCCGCTCCAAGCTTCTCTCGGGCGAAAGAAGTAGATTTTTTACGAGTTGTTGTGTTATTGATGAGCCGCCTTGATTATCAAGTCGAGAACCAGTTTCTTCTCGGTCATACCGTCGCCAAAGCGCTCTGGCGACGCCGCGAAAATTGACGCCGTAATGTTCAAAAAACGCTCGATCCTCGGTCGCAGTGATCGCCGTGACCAAGTGCGGTGGTAAATCGACGAAGGTAACAACCTTCCGCCGACCATCTCCCTCCGATGCGATTGAATTTAGGAGCGCGGGTTCGAGTGCGGTCTTTCGAAGTTCTTTACCTGAGTCCTTATCGGTGATCGAGGCTACAGAATTGCCTTTACCTGCAAATTCGACGCTAATATGCCGGAAGTTCCTTTTGCCGTCGACAAGTGCGGCATTACCCGGCTCGATCTCGATCCCGTCGCCTTCGAATGAGTAACGACTCCTTGCGGGATCGGCTTTACGGTCTTTTGCAATATACCCTGCAGATTTTAAGTAGTTAACGATCCCTTCACGCGAGATCTTTTCCCCCTTCTGCAGTACTTTCGGTCCCGAATAGATTCCGGCAGTACGGGTAAAAACTTCTCCGCTCAAGAGAAGGTTTATCTTATCGGAAAACTCGAACCAAAAATACGCTCCGGTCAGAAAGACACCAAGCAGCAGCAAAGAGGCGAGTGCAAAAGTCAGCGGATTAACCACAGTCCGCAGCAGCCTTCGAAACAAAGATCTTTTCGGCTTGATCGCCTTCCTCGACACCCGAACCGGTTTTGGACTCTTGCTCCGAATCGACGATCGCGGCATTTTATGTGAACGGATTTGGTTTGGCATTTATGGTAAAACTGCAGGCCCGCACGATCTGCACGGGGACGGAAGCCCTCTAGCAGTTTATAAAGTTTTAACACATTGTGTCCAGTGAAACTTTGTTCGAGCTTCACGGCGTGATGGTTTTAAAGATTCTGGGCTGAGGATTTAGCAAAGTCCTTAATGTATAATATCGGTTGATCTAAATTTCAAATTCCAGAACAGAATGAGCTTAATTCTTAATCTTCCCCCAAATTTCAAACGTCGGTTGATCTATGCCCACGGCGCGATTATTTCGATGATTGCAATCGGAACCGTTGGTTTTCGTTATTTTGAGGGACTCAATTGGTGGGATAGTTTATATTTTACAACTGCGACCGTAACAACTGTCGGTTACGGTGATATCGTTCCAAGTACGTCAGCGGGAAGACACTTTACGACAATTTTTATGCTAATTAGTGTCGGAACAGTGCTTTACGCGCTCTCGATGCTCGCGCAGGCATTCATACAAAACGAAGTTTTAGGAACCCTTGGGGTAAGACGAAAAACGAGAGAAATGGAAAATTTATCTAACCATTACATTATTTGCGGTGCCGGACGGGTCGGACGAAGAATGATCAGCACTCTTACCCGGGAAAATATTCCTCATGTTATTATCGAATTCAATAGGGAAAGAATTGAAAGGATCGAGAATTTCGAACGTGCATTTGTCCTGTTGGGTGATGCGACACATGAGAAGAATCTCCGGTCCGCGGGTGTTGAACGAGCCCTCGGGCTCGCTACATGTTTATCGGACGACGCTCAAAATGTATATGTCGCATTGACCGCACGAGATTTGAACAAAGATTTGCATATTGTTTCGCGAGCGGTTGAAGAAGAAGCTGAGCCCAAATTGATACGGGCTGGAGCAAACCGCGTCGTTTCGCCAACTATAATCGGCAGCCAAAGCATGGCGCGGGCGCTGATCCGACCCGCGATCGCTGATTTTATGGAATCCATCGTGGCGGAAAATCTAGACTTGGTTTTTGAGGAGATACGCGTTAGCAACGACTCCAATTATCTTGGACAGACTCTGATGGACAGCAACATCAGAAATGATCTCGACATACTAATTGTCGCAATCAGGCGAAAAGATGGTGAAATGATTTTCAACCCCTCAGGTGCAACAGGAATACTTGAAGGCGATTTACTAATTGTAATCGGCAAAGCGGAATCAGTACAACGCTTTGCAAAGATTAGTTAAAGTAAACTATGAAGATTTTAGTCACGGGCGGCAGTGGATATTTAGGCACGCATCTTCGCAAATTCTTCGATGCCGACGACTTCTCACGTCGTTCTAATTTCGATCTTCTCAACACACAGCATGTTCACAAAGCTGAAGAGTATGACGTCATAATTCACCTTGCGGCGCAAATGGATAAATCTCCGGAATCCGCGGAGGAAGTATTCTTAACTAATGTTGAGGGCACGATAAATCTGCTTCGCGTTATTCGGGAAGATGCGGTTTTCATCTTTGCCTCTACGAAAGACGTATACGGTAGATTCGCCGATAATTTCTCCGAGGTGCCGGAAAGCTGTCCCACGGTATACTCAGGACAGTCCGCGCTCGAATGGTCAAAACTAATTGCAGAAAAATATGTGGCGTTTTATGCGGACAAAAATAATTTTCGCTCGTGTATACTTCGACTTTCCACCGTTTATGCACCTGAAACGAAAGGAAATACTCCGAATTTCGTAACCCATTACGTAAAAAAGATTGAAAATGACGAAACGTTCGCTCTTCCTGCAAATGGTCGTCCGATTAGGGATATATTGCATGTCGATGATCTTGCAACAGCTTGCCGGGCGTTTATTGATTCGATTATTCGACACGGTCTCTACAACCTCGGCGGCGGAATTGCAAACGCCCTGTCAATCAAAGACCTGATCGATAAAATAGGCGGAATTTCAGGTAAGACCCCTCAGATTGATACTAACAATCCGCTTCCACACCCGATTCCAATGAATTACGTATCGGATCTTAATTTGGTGACGACTGAGCTTGATTGGAGACCGAAAATTGGAGTTGATGAGGGACTCTTAAGTCTTTTTATGCGCGGCGATCTTCGAACGTCAGATGAAAATAGTAGTTAGAGGTACAAATTGGATAGGTGATGCGGTAATGTCCATTCCCGCGCTTCGTGAATTGCGAAGAATTTTCCCCGCTGCCCACATCGCTTTGCATACTCGGAGCTGGGCTGAAGGAATTTTTCGCGATGTTGACTTTGTCGACGAAATAATACCTTTTGAACCGGAGAATAACTCGCTGCAAACGGTTCGAAAACAGGCGCGAAAATGGCGTGAAAGGAAGTTTGATGTCGCAATTTTATTTACGAATTCGTTTCAAACAGCCCTGCTTTCGTATCTTGGACGCGCGACGAAGCGTTTCGGATATCGAAACGAGGGACGGAGCTTCCTCTTAACCGATCCCTTGGATAAACCCGTATGGAGAAACGAAAAACACGAGGTTTATTATTATTTGAATCTTATTTCAGCGATAGAGGAGCATCATTTCGCAACGCGGACGAGTCTCGACGCCGAACCTGATATCAGTTTAAATGTCGCAAACGATAGGCGCGCCGATGCAAAGGAGTTTCTTGCGCAAAATGGCATTGATTTATCGAAAAAGGTAATAGCGCTAGGGGTCGGGTCGGCAAATTCACGTGCAAAACGTTGGATGCCAGAAGGTTATGCATCGCTCAACGACTTACTCAGAAACGAAATTGGCGCGGAAGTTGTTTTAATCGGTTCTACCGATGAACTGGACATCTCGGAGCAGGTTGCTGATCTGTCACAGAATAAACCGATAATCTTGACGGGTAAAACTACCCTTGCGGAGGCCGTTGCAGTACTTTCCGAAGTAGATCTTCACGTTTCAAATGACACGGGTTTGGCTCATATCGCGGCGGCTGTGGGAACGCAAACGCTAACTATCTTTGGTCCGACCAATCCGCGAACGACAGCACCCTGGAATTCTGAGATAATTGTCCGAAGTGACGTAGAATGTGCACCGTGTATGCTCAGAGATTGCCCGATTGATCATCCGTGTATGATGCTCATTACTCCGGAATTTGTATTTGAACGGGCTGCAGCGCTTCTGAACTAGAAGGTTATGAAAAAAGCGATTTTTCTCGACCGTGATGGAACCCTCATCGAGGAAGTGGATTTCCTTTCGACCTTAGGCGAAACCAAACTTTATCCCTTCACCATTGAAGCCCTGACAATTCTTCGAGACGCCGGGTACATCTTTTTTGTTACGACAAACCAGTCCGGCATTGCCAGGGGTTATTTTGGTGCTGCCGCGGTAAATGCAATTCACCGAAAGATCCAAACCGAATTGGAAGCAGCAGGTTTAAAGATCGAGTCATTTCATTATTGCCCACATTTTCCAGACGATGGCTGCATATGCCGAAAACCTAAGATTGGCATGATAGAAAAAGCAATTCTGGGCCGGGAGGTTGATCTGGATAGGAGTTGGACAATTGGCGACAAGAAATTAGACATCGGAATGGGTTTCAACGCAAAGACGAAAACGGCTTTAGTCTCAACAGGTTATGGCGCAGAACATAAAAAACTACTTGACGAAAAACCTGATATCATCGCGCAGAATTTGCTGGAAGTAGCGAAACTTATCATAGCCTATTCAGAGAACATTTAGATCGTGCGGCCTGCCCATTCCCTTAGGTTCCTGTCCTTCCAAAATCGTCTTCAATTCTGACAATATCGTCTTCGCCAAAATAAGTTCCAATCTGGATTTCAATAAAAATGAGATTCTCGTCGGCTGACGGGTTTTCTACGCGATGGGCATCTCCGATCGGTATATCGATCGCATTGCCTGTTTTCACTAGCTTTTCCACGTCGTTTAGTGTTACCTTAGCTATGCCACGGACGACCAGCCAGTGTTCTGCTCGACGCTCGTGCTTCTGATAACTTAACCGTTTTTTTGGAAAAACTTCTATCCTTTTAACTTTAAAATCGCTTCCTTCATCTAACACGGTATAAGTTCCCCATGGACGTATATCAATTTCATTTTCCATATATTGTTGTGTCTTCGTTTTTGAAGACTAGATGAAACCGATTCAATTTTCAATGGTAGTTGAAGAAAAACATATTTCTATTGACGAAACAATCGCTCAAAAGATACAAAACTTAATAATTGGGCGTTTGCTTACGATCTTTCTTTTGCTTGTGGCAAGCTGGATTTGGAACAGCGGGCATCTTAAACTTTCTTTTGAAGATTTTCCACGCGGGCTTTTCTTGATCTCTGTTATTGCGGCATTTTTATCGATCCTTTATTTCTTTATTCTTCGGCTGAGTAAGGATTATTATTGGCAGATCCGCGTGCAATTTTTAGTCGATGTTTTTTTGATAACGTGGCTTGTGTGGCGAACCGGTGACGTGACATCGCCTTATATAACCCTTTATATTGTATTAATTAGTGTGGCAAGTATGTTCTTGGGCAAACGCGCCACGATAATCCTGGCCTGTCTTTGCGTCGTATTATTTGCATTTCTTTCCTCGGCTTCGTATTTCGCCTTTATCGAATCTTATTCAACCACGTCGGAATTCTCAAAAATAATTCAGATCGTGGGTATTCATAGCGTTGCTTTTCTTGTGGTCGGATTGCTTTCAGCCCGCCTCGCGGAGAGATATTCCTCAACCAAAGAGCTTGAAGTTACCACAAAGACACTAGCGAATCTCAGGGTTTTGCACGAACGGATCATCGAATCGATCAGATCGGGTTTAATTACTATAGATCTGGAAGGAACGATCTACACCTTTAATAAAACCGCGGAAGAAATAACAGGAAGAACTTCGGCGGAGATGCGCGGAAAGTCAATATTTTCATTGTTTGGGGATATTCAGCGTGAAATTGAGCATGCGCTTGCCGACGAATACCACACCACGGAATTTCAAAGACGTTATGAAATCGGTTTTACCACGCCGGACGGTTTTGTCGTACAGCTCGGATATAGTATTTCACCGTTGTTTGCTGAATCGGGTGACAAGACCGGATTGATCGTAACGTTTCAGGATCTGACCGAAATCCGCTCAATGGAAGAAAGTGGCCGAAGAAAAGACAGACTCGCGGCAGTTGGACGTGTCGCAGCGGGTTTGGCACATGAAATAAGAAATCCGCTGGGCGCTATGCGGGGAGCGATTCAGGTCCTTGAATCCAAAACCGAAAAAGATTCCTCGCAAATGAAATTAATGGAAATTATTCTCCGTGAATCCGACAGACTAAACGACATTATTACGAATTTCCTAAAATACGCTCGTCCCAAGGCGAGCAAGTTTTCAGTAATCGACATTCGGCAGCCTATTGAAGATACGATAACGCTTCTGAGGCACAGCCCGGATGTAAACGGAAATCATATAATCGTAACAGATCTACCCGAAAAGCCGATCATGATTTCGGCAGATGAATCCCAGCTAAAGCAGATATTTTGGAACTTATCGCGAAACTCAATTCAATCCATGGCTGATGGAGGAACGTTGAACGTTTCACTTAATAAGACCAGTAGAAACAGAATTTCAATCACGTTTTCCGACACTGGCTGCGGAATGTCTCCAAAACAGGTTGGGCAGTTGTTCGAGCCATTTTCAAAATCAACATCGGGCGGTACCGGTTTAGGACTTTCAATTGTTTATCAAATCATACGTGACCACGATGGCACGATAAACGTGAGCAGTAAAGAAGATACGGGAACCGAAATAAGAATTGGGATTCCCATAAAGACGGTCAGAAATGTTGAACCGATAAATACTAATGAGGCAACACCGAAGGATATCGACTCGAATTTGGGCGACTATCTCAAAGTCAAGAATGGTGAAAAACAGATCTCTTCTTGAAACCCAAGGTGGTATTCTGTGAAAATGGATAAAGGTTCAATCCTGATCCGCAATTTCAGCCCCTTTTTTGACTAACCTATATCAATGGCAAATATACTCATAGTTGATGACGAACAGAGCTATCGACAGCTCTTGAGTCTTGTGTTCGAAGAAAGCGGACATTCTATTCGTATCGCAAAAAATGGACGTGAAGGATTAGCACTCTTAAACGAAGACCCGGCAGATATTGTTATTTCGGATGTCCGTATGCCGGATATGGACGGAATCTCGTTGCTACGTGCGGCACGCGGAATTCTGCCAGACATCGGAGTTATCTTAATGACCGCATTTGCAACGGTCGAAACGGCGCGCGAAGCGTTTATTCTTGGTGCAGATGATTTCATTCAGAAGCCTTTTGACGTTGAGGAGTTAAAGGTTCTCGTTAAGAAAACTGTTGAAAAGCAAGAATTAATAACGGAGAACCGAGCGTTTAAGCGTGCTCAGCGTGAACGCGGCAGCGTCAAGAACATCATCGGTCATTCGGACAAAATGCTGGCGATTTTCCAAATGATCGAAACGGTTGCGGAAGTTGAATCGACGGTTTTGGTTTCGGGCGAGAGCGGAACCGGTAAAGAGCTTGTTGCGCGAGCGATCCATGATTTATCGCCGCGGGCGGAAAAACCATTCATTTCTATAAACTGCGGCGCGTTTACGGAAACGCTACTTGAATCTGAGCTATTTGGATATGTAAAAGGTTCATTTACGGGAGCGAGCGCCGATCGTAAAGGTTTATTTGAGGCGGCACATGAGGGAACGATATTTTTGGACGAAATCGGTGAAATGTCTACCTCTATGCAGGTGAAGCTTCTTCGGGTGCTCCAAGAACGCAAAGTGCGGCCGGTCGGTGCGCACGATGAAAGAACCTTCGATGCGCGGGTATTAGCTGCGACGAACCGTGATCTAAAGGCTATGACCGTAGATGGGACGTTTAGAGAAGATTTGTTTTATAGAATTTCTGTGATTCCTATTTCGCTTCCGGCTCTTCGCGAAAGAAAAGAAGATATTCCGGACCTTACGGAGCACTTCATGGAGAAATTTTGCAAGCGAAATTCAAAAGAATTGTCGATCTCTCAAAAAGCGATGCAAATGCTCGAAAATTATGCATGGCATGGCAACGTTCGCGAGCTTGAGCACACGATCGAACGCGCCGTCGCTCTCGAACCCGGATCCGAAATTCAGCCCGAACGCCTGCCTGACAACGTCACGAACTACAACCCGGTTCGTATCAGCAACGAATTTGATCTTCCGGAAGAGGGAATTAATCTCACAAGCCATCTCGGGAACCTTGAAAAAACATACGTTGTCGAGGCACTCCGCTTGTCTGGTGGTAACCAAACTAAAGCTGCCGACCTCCTGCAGATGCCCGTTCGATCTCTTCGCCACCTTCTCGATAAACACAGTATTCGCTCGCTTTCCGCCAGGATGAGAAGCTCTTCTGATTAAATTCGGTCTTCAGAACGAATTTTGACCGATCCATTCACTTTGGCACAACGATTGCGTTAAACATTGTTGGCTTTATTGGGATTTTATAATAATCAGAGGATCGAATGATGAGACAGAAGGGATTTTCACTAATTGAATTATTGATCGTAGTGGTGATCATAGGAATCATCGCTGCAATCGCGATACCGAATTTACTAGCCGCCAGACGCAGTTCGAATGATGCGTCTGCTCTTTCCTCAACACGGATCATCGGTAATGGCGAGGCAACTTACAAACAAACCGCAGGCGACGGGAATTATGGTACCCTAACCGATCTTCAGAACACTAGAATTATTGATGCAGTACTAGGAGCGGGAACTAAAAGTGGATTTAGATTTAGTGCTGTCCCGATTCCACCTTCCTCTCCAAACCCGGCATTCTTTGATGGATACGCCATTGCGGGAGTTTTTGGAAATGCGCCGACGGGAACAGGAAATCGAAACTTTTACATTAATGAATCTGGAATAATTTATGAAAACACGGCGGGTCAGGATAACCCTCCGGATGCGACAAGCAGCACCGATAGGACAGTAATAAATGGAACCGTATTAAATAACTAATAGCCGTAACTACGTTATTGTGTTCTTTTTAGAAGACAGGGCATAGCGTCCTGTCTTTTTTTATAAACGCCGCAAACGCAACCAATGCAGAAACACGCATGGAGTAAGTGTGCCAACGATGATATAAAAATTCACGATCGTAGTAAAAAATCGCCGTACGAATGGACTCGCCGAACCATAAGAAGAAGAATCGCAACCCTCACCGTGCGGATTTTCCGCAACATAAATTCAAAAACCATAAACCCTGACAAATTACGTCACTTTTCCCTGCCGATTTCTGTTAAACCTCGTTGAAAATTCCATTAAAATAGCCTCATAAGCCGCCTTGCGATCTCCTAACTGTTGCAAACACGATATTTATTTTGATAAGTCAGTTCTGGCACGTGGCTTGTAATAGAAACAGTGCCTGAGAATGAGATAGAAAAAAGACTTTATAAATTTTAGGAGACTGTGAAAATTAAAATGAAAAATCAAAAAGGTTTCTCGCTTATCGAACTTTTAATCGTTGTTGTGATCATCGGCATTATTGCCGCTATCGCTATTCCTAACTTGTTGGCTGCACGTCGTTCAGCTAATGAAGGTGCTGCTGTTTCAACACAGCGTATGCTTCATAGTTCACAGGTTACGTTTTCGGCTACCCAAGGTTCGGGTAACTACGCAGGTGGCGCTACCTGGGCTGCTGGTACGGGCGCTGTAGCTACGCGTTTAGGCGTTCTATATGACGTAAACTTGATCGATGCGGTTATCGCTAGCGGACAAAAGAGTGGATATACATTTGACACCTTTGCTACTGATCGAAATGCTACTACTCAAGTTCCGGCAAGCTTTACACTTGGATCAGCTCCGTCAGTTGCTACCGGTGTTACACAAACAGGTACACGAAGATTCTGCGTAGCTACGGATGGTGTTATGAGATCCGACAATACGCCAGGTGCTAGCTTGGCGACAAATATCGGTTCTGACGGCGCTTGTGTTATAGGTACATACGCTACAGTTATGGAGTAAGCTAAACTTATTTAACTTCCGGGCCCTGCCTTTTTATTGAGGGCAGGGCTTCTTTTTTTGAGAACCCAAGTTTCGTCCGGATCTAACAATGAATCAAAAAGGATTTTCACTTATCGAGCTTTTAATTGTCGTCGTAATAATCGGAATTATCGCCGTCATCGCAATACCAAATCTTTTAGCTGCTCGACGCGCTGCTAATGAAGGTTCGGCCGTTTCAACGATCCGTTTGCTCCATAGTGCACAAATTACATTCGGAAGCACAACGGGTTCGGGAAATTATGCGGGCGGAACGATCTTTAACGGCGGTTTATCGGATCTTGCATCCGCGAATTTAATAGATTCGGCGCTCGCAAGCGGAGCAAAAAGCGGTTACGGATTTCTAACTATCGCCACCGATAAGGTCGGATTGGTACTTTCAACATTCACCGTCGGTGGTCAGGTCAGCGTGCCCTCAGGTGTAAGTGCGACAGGAGCCAGAAGATTTTGCTCGGCTACTGAGGGTGTTATGCGCTCAGATAACAATCCCGTAAATATCGCAAATCAGATTGCGGCTGACGGGCAATGTATGCGACTAATTTCCCAACCGTAATGGAATAGATCGATGCAGAAACCCGCACGGAGTAAGGGTGCCGAAAAGACTGTGACCTCAGGACCCCAGAGGGTGTCGTAAATTAAGAAAGATCCCGCAGGCTTAGATATCACACGCACCCTTACTCCGTGCGGGTTTCAGCAAACATGCTCACAATCCCTGGCGAATACTTGGTTAAACAGAGGGAAATTTGTATAATTACGCTGGTGGTAAATTCGCCGGCACTCCTTCACTCATTTCGATTTTTTGATTCAATCAAGACCATACAGTCCATGCTTTCTAACATATTTTCCATTGCGCGAAACACATTCAGGGAAGCCGTTCGAGACCGCGTTTTGTACAACCTGGTCGTTTTCGTGCTTCTGATAACTGCAAGTGCGATTTTTCTCGGAGAGCTTACGGCCGGACAGGAAGCCCGTACGATTGTCGATCTGGGATTGAGCGCGATGTTACTTTTTGGAGTGTTTATAGCGATTTTCGTCGGGGTCGGGCTCGTTTCAAAGGAAATCGAAAAACGCACTCTTTATACTGTTTTTTCTAAACCGATAGGACGCAGCGAGTTCATTATCGGCAAATATCTTGGATTATGCCTGACGATCCTTGTAAATGTGATTGTCATGGGTGTCGGGGTTTCGCTGGCGCTGCTTTATGTCGAAGGTGGAAGCCTTGCCGCTACGATTTGGGGCACGATCGTATTGATCTTCCTCGAATTAGCCATTTTGATCGCGGTGGCGATTGTATTTTCTACATTCTCATCTCCTGCGTTATCAGCACTCTTGACATTTTTGGTATTTATCATTGGAAATTTTAGTTCCTCGCTAAGAGATTTTGCGGAAAATCTTGGTTCAGAGTTCGCGAAAGTTTTTTTTGGTGCGATCTATTATTTGTTGCCGAATCTTTCTCATTACAGTTTTATAACCAACGCCGCACATGGAGATTTTCCTCCTGCGAATTTAATTTTGGGAGGTCTCATTTATGCCATTTGTTACGCATCAGTGCTGCTGGCAATTTCAATTCTGATCTTCAACCGCCGAAACTTGAAATAACCAGATCGAAGACTTGTTGAGATTGGCAAAGCTTGGTCGGTTTGATATGAAATCAAATTCATTAAAAACTATTTCAGCGATCTTAATAATTATCGTAGGCTTTCTTTGTGTTTTTGTATTGAGTAACTTTCTCGAAGAAGTGCGTCCCCCCATCCCGGAAAGCTATGCGGATGAAGATTTGTCGTTGCAGGGAGAAAAACTAAAAGGATATGCATTTGGTGCGGAGGGTTTGCTCGCCGACTGGTACTGGATGCGTTCGCTTCAATATATCGGGAAAAAACTCGTAAACACTCAACAAAATCTCAATCTTGAGAATCTCAACCCTCTCAATCCTCGTTTGCTTTATCCGCTGCTTGATAATGCCACAACACTCGACCCGCGTTTTATGGCGGCATATTCGTACGGTGCTATGGTTTTACCGGCGATCGATAAGAAACAGGCGATCGCACTCATAGAAAAGGGCATTAAAAACAATCCCGACCAATGGCGCCTTTATCAGCATCTCGGCTACATCTACTGGAAATCAAAAGATTATTCAAAAGCCGCCGAAACCTACAAAGAAGGTGTAAAGATACCCGGATCACCACCATTTATGAAGTCGATGGCCGCCAAAATGACAAATGAAGGCGGTGAACGCGAAACGGCGAGGGAGATCTATCAGCAGATGTACAACGAGGCGCAGGATTCGAAAACAAAAGAGAGCGCCGAATTAAGGTTGTTTGAACTGGAATCACTCGATGACCGCGATGCGATCACGGCGTCATTACAAGCTTCAAAAAGCTCGACCGGGAGATGTCCAAGGACGTTGAAAGAAATTTTTCCATTGCTACTCAAAGCAAAACTCCCAAATGGCAGACAATTTAGGCTCGATGAGGAAGATAATGTTATTGACCCGACAAATGCACCATATTTGATCGATCCTGAAAAATGCGAAGCAAAGCTCGATCTGACAAAGACAAAAATCCCCCAACTTTAGATATCCTTCCTTTTTCGAACCAGGGAACCGAAAATGCAAGAGAATTCACTACACAGATCATCAAATGTCGTCACCCGTTGGGTCTCGGACGATGGGTACTGGTTGTTTTGTCTTCTTATTTTCGCATTTGTCGTTATGTCAGCGATTCCATTATTCGGAATTCCGGATGGTCGTGATCTTTCGCAGCATCTTCAATTCGCGATTACGTATTACGACGCGATTAGCGCGGGAGATTTTTTTCCCGGTTGGGGAGCCAATGAAAATCTTGAATTTGGAAGCATTGGCATCAGATTCTATCCACCGTTAACTTATTATCTTCTTGCCCTTACAAGAATGGTTACCGGAAACTGGTACGATGCCACGTGGATAAACTTTTTCTTTTGGATGTTTGTTGGCGCGACTGGTGTTTACTACTGGTCAAAGGAATGGCTTTCATCGAATTATGCTCTTTTGGCAGTGATGATCTATGTCGCCGCTCCTTACCATCTGTCGCAAATATATCAGCTAATGCTCGTTGCGGAATTTGCAGCAGCCGGAATCCTGCCGTTTTGTTTCCTTTTTGCAACGAGGGTTGGCCGCCGGGGTAGAACCAGCGACATATTATTGTTAGGTACGAGTTTCGCTCTTTTGATACTCACCCATATCCCGACGACAATAATTGGTTCTGTCGGTTTACTTGTTTATTCGCTGGCAATGATCGCGCGCTCGCGGCTTGGATCTACGTTGCTAAAACTAAGTGTTTCGGTTTTCCTTGCTGCGCTGGCTACCTCGTTTCATTGGATAAAGGTCGTTACGGAAATGGCGTGGCTGAATCATAACGGCCCGCAATACACGAGCGGGTTTTACGATTACAATGTGTACTTATTCCCAATGATCATCGGTGCCGGAGAAAAATATTCCCAAAGACTTCTGGCATTGTTTGATATTACGATCGTGCTCACGATCTTACTGATTATTCCTGTTTTTATTTCTATTCTCGCAGTTCGCAGAGCCGATCCCAAAGATACCAATTATCTCAAAATATTCCGATCGCTTGCGATCACAGGAAGCCTGTCGCTTTTTCTGCTTTCCAAATTCAGCACGCCGCTTTGGGAATCATTTTCAATTTTGCAAAAACTGCAGTTTCCGTGGCGGTGGCTTTCGGTCGCGACCTTAATAGGCTCGCTTTCTTTTGCAATCTCGATATCTTTCCTGATGAAGCGCTTTGGAATTCGAAGGAAAGTAATCCTTTACACCGCATTGTGTATTCTTATCCTCGTCGGACTTTTTGATTTGACCCAAAATGTAATGCTTTCAGCACCAGTTTCGCGGGCGGAGTTTGAAGCCAAAGTCACCGGATGGAAAAACGAGGGCGGTTGTCAGTGTTGGTGGCCGAAATCGGCAAGCCACAAAGCGCTCGCACAGAAAGAACGCGTCGCGGCTGCCGGACGTGATGTCAAAATTCAGGATTGGAACAAAGAAACCCGCTCCTTTGAAGTCGGCGATGGAAATCCGACTGACGCACATATTGCAACATTCTTTTATCCCTTCTGGAAGGCGAGCATCGACGGACAAATCGTTCGCGTACGAATGGGAGGCAATGGCGAGATCGTAGTTCCGATCTCACGGGGTTCTCATAAAGTCTTATTGGAGTTTCAGGAACCTCTAATCGTAGATCTAGCCCTGATTGTTTCCATCGCAACGTGGCTTTTGTTAGCGGCAGTATTCGTCTTGTACTTATTTAGGCTC
Source organism: Pyrinomonadaceae bacterium (assembly GCA_041746475.1). GTDB lineage: Bacteria > Acidobacteriota > Blastocatellia > Pyrinomonadales > Pyrinomonadaceae > Aridibacter. Next base: position 69,772 of record JBGTGX010000069.1, read on the forward strand.
CCAAGATCATTTATTCTTAAGGATTTAGAAAATGGCTAAAATTTTAGAAATTAATAATTTATCAAAAGACTATGAGAAGGGGTTTTGGAGAAAGACCAAGATCCGAGCGTTGGATGATTTGACCCTTTGCGTTGAAGACGGGCAGATATTTGGTTTCCTTGGCGGTAACGGTGCGGGCAAATCGACTACTATCAAACTGCTGATGAGTCTTATCTTTCCGACCGGAGGAAGCGCTAAAATTCTTGGTCAGGATATTTCCGACGTGAAGATGCGGGCAAAGATCGGTTATTGCCCTGAAAATCCCTACTTTTATGACTATTTAAAAGCCTCCGAATTAATGAACTATTTCGGTGAACTTTTTGGTCTCGATTCATCGACACGAAAAACTAGAACTGCAGAACTTCTGACCCGTGTTGGTTTAGATGAAAAAGATTGGGATCGTCAATTGCGGAAATATTCGAAAGGTATGCTTCAACGCGTTGGCATTGCACAGAGTTTGATAAACGATCCGGAAATCGTCTTTCTTGACGAGCCGATGAGCGGCCTTGATCCGGTTGGAAGGCGCGAGATTCGGGAATTGATAGCTGATCTGCGTGGGCATGGGAAAACTGTTTTTATGTCGTCCCATATTTTGTCGGATATTGAGGCCCTTTGTGACAACGTTGCGATACTGAGGCGGGGAAAACTCGTTGCGGAAGGAAACTTGCACGACCTTTTAACAAAAAGCGGCGAAAATCAAGTGTTCGAGGTAAACGCGAAGGGTATTTCAGCTAAAGAGCTGGAACCTGCGGTCGGCGGAATTCCCGGGATTATCATCGCTGCAAAACCAAATGGTGCGACAATCGAGGTTCGTAAAGAGGAAGATATTGAAAGAGTTTTGGCGGAGCTTCGAAAGATCGGTGGAAAACTCGTTTCCATACAGCCCGTAAAACTTTCACTGGAAGAATTTTTTGTGGATTCGGGTGAAGTTGCAGAAAAAGATCAGGGCGTCGGAGCGGCTAGTCAAACTTCATAGCCGTGACTTTCCACCGAACATTTGCGCGGTCATCTTCAGTTGTGAATCCGCCGATGTTTACATTGACGTTCATAGTTTCCCCGGGGTTTAGCCGATCACGCTCTGAGTTTGGCAACAGAATAAACTTCTTTTCTTTCATAACCTTCGATTCAGAATCGATCACGCCGACATTTACCTGAAGCGCGGTTAAAGTTTTTTCGCCCTTATTGTAAACCGAACCGCCAATGTGCATTGTAACCGACCCAAGCCCCGTCAACGACTGCATTAGCCGGTCCGTATTAGTCGAAATAATTATCTCTTTTGTATATTCCGCAAATTCCTGTGAGCCTTCGAAGTAAGCTCCCTCTAAAGATTTGTCATCATGACCGACAATGGGCTTGACGATTGAAATCGTCCAAAATGCACCGCCTATCAGAACTACGGCAGCCAGAATCCCCCCCAAGAGTATCTTGTTGACACCTTTTTTTTCCTTTTCCTTCCCAAAAACACTTTCCATATTTGACCAAAACAATAGACCGGATTTCGCTCGAAATGTTTCAATAGGTTATCATTTTGATTGACCAAATCATAGATAGACAGTGCTTTCGAATCGGCTCCGCAGGCTTCTCATGACGGCAATTTCACGAAAAACCATTCAAACGAAAGACATCCAGAGAAATTTCGTCGAAGTTGCACTTCCGCTGCCGCTTCAGCAGACTTTCACGTATTCAATACCAACTGAAATGCAGGCGAAAATCGCGATTGGGTCGCGATTGCTCGTACCATTTGGAGGTCGCGTCATGGTTGGCTATGCCGTAGTTTTTCACGAAACCTTAAATGACGAATTCGCTTTAGTGCCATCCTCGATAAAACAAATAACGCAATTGCTGGATTCCGAGCCGCTCTTGACCATAGAAATCATTGATTTGACGAAATGGGCAGCCGGCTATTACGTATCGTCGTGGGGAGAGATGTTAAAAGCTTCCCTTCCCGCCGGGATAAATGCGGGGGTCGAGGAGCTTTTTCAGATAGCGAATTCGGGGATCGAGTATCTGGAACAAAACATTAGCAAGAGAACGCAAAAAATAGAGCTGCTTCAATTTCTCAATGAAAACGGGGAAACCTCATTTAAAGAATTAAAGAAGAAATTTGGTGGAGCGAAAGTTCGGGGGATTTCAAAAGAACTTCACGAACATGAATTCATTTCAATCATTCATCAAACCGTCACCGCAAAAGTAAAAGCAAAGCAACAAAACGCCGTGCGGCTTCTAACAACGAAGCAGAAAAATTCCCCTCTGACCATACCTCAGCAAAAAATTATCGATTTTCTCGCAAATGAATCCCAATCTGTCACAATTTCCGAGCTTAAGGGCATTTTGGATGTTGGAATCTCACCCATAAAAACATTGGCGAAAAGGGGTTTCATTGAAATTTTCAAAACGGAAGTAAGACGCGATCCGTTATTCGGTTTCGCCTTGCCCAAAGCGACGAATATAACCCTTACCGATGAACAATCCGAAGTGTTGTCAAAGATCAATAAGCCGCTTCGCTCACAATTATATCGCGCGTTTTTGCTTCATGGCATAACTGGAAGCGGAAAAACTGAAGTGTATATTCGGGCTATCAAGGAGACTCTGAGTAATGGTAAGTCCGCTCTAATGTTAGTGCCGGAAATTGCTCTGACTCCGGTTTTTTCCAAACGCCTTCGAAGTGTTTTTGGCAAAGAGGTGGCGATCTTACATTCTTCTCTTTCTACGGGCGAGCGATTTGATGAATGGCGTCGAATCAGGAATGGTAAAGCGCAGGTTGTCATAGGCACGCGTTCTGCGGTTTTTGCACCGCTTCAAAATCTCGGATTGATTGTGGTAGATGAAGAGCACGACGGCTCTTATCGTCAGCACGAAATGCCTTTCTACAACGCACGCGACGTAGCAATCGTTAGAGCAAGCAACGCAAACGCGGTAATAATTCTTGGTTCGGCAACTCCTGCATTGGAATCGTTTCATAATTCGCAGATCGGAAAATATGAATATCTAAGCTTGCCGAATCGAATCGAAAACCGTCCTCTTGCAAAGGCTGAAATTATCGATATGCGCGAAGTTTTCGCAGCCGGCTCGGACGACAAAATTCTCGCGCCCCAGCTTCTTAAGGCAATCGAAGAAACCCATACGCGAGGTGAGCAAACGATAATTCTATTAAACCGACGCGGGTTTTCGCAGTTCGTTTTGTGCCGGTCATGCGGTGAAAGTATCAGGTGTATGAACTGCGATATTACCTTGACCTTTCATAAGAGTCAGCAGAAATTAGTTTGCCATTATTGCAACCATTCCGTAATAGCACCTGAAAAATGTCCATCGTGTGAGAGCGAGTTTATTTATTTTCTTGGTGAGGGAACAGAGCAGATCGAGAAAATTTTGGAGCAGAAGTTTCCTCAGTTAAGGATTTCGCGCCTGGATCGTGACACAACTAAAAAGCGCCGTGAAATGGAAAAGGTGCTTTCCGCATTTTCGGAAGGAAAAATCGATATGCTGGTCGGAACCCAAATGATCGCAAAAGGACACGATTTTCCAAATGTCACGTTGGTTGGAGTCGTATCAGTAGATGCAGGACTTTCGATGCCGGATTTTCGCTCGGCCGAAAGAACGTTTCAATTATTGACTCAAGTGGCGGGAAGAGCCGGACGCGGCGACCGTAAAGGAAGCGTCCTGATCCAATCATATTATCCAGACAATTACGCGCTGCAACATGCCAAAGAGCAAAACTACAAAGAATTTTACAAACGCGAGATCGAGTTTAGAAGATCGATGAACTATCCTCCATTTGTCGCGCTCACCTCGATCCTGATCAAACATCCAAATCATAATTATGCATTTGAAAATGCAAAGATCCTTCGCAACTCACTCGATTCGGCAAACAAAAGAAAACAGTGTATCGTCCTCGGCCCGGCGCCCGCTCCGCTTTCGCGCCTTAAGGGCGAACACCGTCTGCAGATCCTAATAAAATCCAGAAACAGGAAGCACCTTCGACAAACAATTGACTTTGCCGTAGCCGAAGCACACGAAAACAATTGCGATATGAAAATAGTTTATGTCGAAATTGATCCGATAAATTTACTGTAACGCGGATTTCGAGGTTTGCTGTTCGTCTCAGAAGCGTTAAAATCCTGCTATGAAACTTTCAGAATTAGCCGTAAAAACGGATTCGAAAATCGAGCGTGGCTATGCCGATCAGGAAATCGCCGCCGCCGCCGGGCTGGATATTGCTGACACAAACGAGATCACATTTCTCGCCAATCCAAAATACACCCCGCAAATCAGCAAGACAAAAGCGGCGGCGATTTTCGTAAATGAAGGTGTCGAAGTCGCTCGCGAAGACATCGCGATCCTGCGCGCAAAAGACGCATATCTCGCTTATACGAAAGCACTTAGAGAGTTTCATCCAACTCCCGATATTCAGCCTTCGATCCACAAAACTGCCGTGATCGATGACACCGCAAAACTCGCCTTGGACATTGAGATATCTGCAAATGTTTTTGTCGGAAAAAATTGTGAGATCCATGGCGGAGTGAAGATTTTTCCGAATGTGACCATATACGATGGCGTAAGAATCGGAAAAAATTCCGTGATCCATTCGGGAGTTTCCATTCGTGAAAATTCTGAGATCGGTGCGCGCTGCATTATTCACAATAATTCTACGATCGGCTCCGATGGATTTGGCTACGCGAAAACAGAGGATAAGAAGTGGTTAAAAATCCCACAGGTTGGACGCGTTGTTATAGAAGACGATGTCGAGATCGGCGCAAATACTGCGATCGATTGTGCAAGCGTTGGTGAATCGCGCATTAAAAGCGGTGCGAAAATCGACAATTTAGTTCAAATTGGTCACTCGTGCACAATTGAGGAAGATGCGTTGATTTGTTCACAGACCGGACTTGCCGGAAGCAGCGTGATTGGAAAACGTGTAATATTGGCAGGACAGGTTGGGATTGCGGGACACTTAAAAGTGGGAAATGATTCGGTCGTAACTGCAAAATCAGCTACTTCGCACGATATCGAACCCGGAAAAGTCATTTCCGGGATTCCCGGTTTTGATAATCGCGATTGGCTTCGTTCGACCGCTGCTTTTAGGCGTTTGGGCGAGATGGCAAAAGCGATTCGGAAATTGGAAAAGAAGATCGAGAAACTTACATAAAAGGTAGGTTTTATTTATCATCGCGGTCAGATTATGCCAGCGACGTATTGACTTACCGGCAGTCGCTCCACAAGATATCGGAGAATCGGATTGGTCGCTCAAGACAACAGTTATTGTGCTGGCTGGTGAGGGAATCGGGGCGGCGCTTGTTTCCGACTGGTTTGTTGAAGCACTCCAACCGGCAATGAAGACGCCGGGAATTTCCGAAGCATTTGCGGGATTAGTAATCGTTGCGATTGCCGGAAATGCCATCGAAAACCTGGTGGGAATTCAGCTCGCCTGGCGCAATCAGGCAGATTATGCGGTAAGTGTGATTATGAATAGCTCCCTACAGATCGCTCTTGGGCTTTTTCCGCTGCTCGTACTTTTATCTTTTGTGCTTGGCGGTTCGATCCTAACATTCGTTCTCTCGCCCTTGCTGCTCGCAGCGCTCGCATTGGCAGTTTTGGTGAGTGCGTTTATCGTATATGATGGCGAATCGATTTGGCTTGAGGGCCTCGTGTTGATCGGTTTGTATTGCATTATCGCCACATCTTTTTGGTGGGGATAATAAACTAAACTTGGAGAAATAAGATGACACCTGAAACACAACGGGAAATTTCTGAATCGGGCTACGATGTGACCGCGATAACCAAAGAGGACCGTGAACACCTGGCGCAGGATCTTACGCCGGATGAATATCACATCTTGCTCGAGCATGGCACGGAAGCGCCGTTTTGCGGCAGCCTTTTGGATAACAAGGAAATCGGCACGTACGCGTGCAAACTTTGCGGTTTGCCTCTTTTTCATTCAAATTCAAAGTTTACATCCGGCACCGGGTGGGCATCATTTTATGAGGCAATCGATAAAGATCACATAAGATACATTCGGGACGAGAAGTTTGGAATGGTGAGAACTGAAACCCGTTGTGCGCGTTGTGACGGACATCAAGGCCACGTTTTTCCGGATGGTCCGCCGCCCAGCGGGCAGCGTTACTGTATTAATTCCGCGGCTCTGGACTTTTTTCCTGACGGTGATGAGATTCCGCAAAAGGCTGATAATTTGTAGCGGCTCGCATGAAAAAGACGCAATTTTAACTGCGTCTTTTTTCCAATCCGAAATCGGTGCGGTTTGTTAAACTCCGTCGCGTCCTGCATTCCATGGAGGAACGATCCCATTTACCCTCGAATATGCGATTGATTGTCCAAGATGTTCGTGGGCGTGAATGCCCAAAAACATATATACGTTTCTGACCGTCGAATCATTCCCAAAAAATTTCACTACTTTTTCGATGTCTGCGTCCGATGTACCGCCAATTTGTGTTCGCGCATACTCAAAAGACTTTTTCAGATGTTCGATAACCTCTTTCTTATCGGTGATTTTTTCCATCTCCTTCGGGATATCCGAGAGCGGTTTGATTCCGGTAATTCCGATAAGGCCATAATTTGCCTGGGCAACGTGCATGAACACCTCGCTTATCGAACGGACTCCTTCTCCCGGTCTCCACAAATATTTTTCCTGCGGTGTCGCTTCGGCGAGTGCGATAAACTTCTTTCCGGCCGCGTCAACCTGTCTTACGATCTCCGCCTGAATATCACCGGCTTTTGCTTCTTTCGCCAATTTAATACCCGGCACCAAAACTCTCCGCTGCCCAAAAACTGTGGTCGCGCCAGGCAGCGCCAAAGCTGCCAAAACTAAAATAACTAATTTATTCTTCATCGTTCCTCTCCATACTGAAAATAAATCCATACAAGGCCAGCTTTTCCGTTTACATCAAACGCACTGATTTTGTTTCACAATTTTATCGTGCGCTAACTTGATTGGATACCGAGATTTTTCATCCTTCGGTATAAATGGCTCCGATCGACACCCATTGATTCCGCAGCTTTCGAAACATTTCCGTCCGTTTCCGCTAATTTATGAAGAATAAACTCACGCTGATAAGCATCGGTCGCTTCTTTAAACGAAGGGAACCGAAAACTCGATGCAACAGGTTCATCCGAGGGATTGAATGCCGGGAGATCATCGGGTTTAATTCGCTTCTTTTGGTTCATTATCACAATTCGTTCGACAGTATTGCGAAGCTCTCTAACATTTCCGAACCACGCATAATTCTGCAGACGTTCTACTGCTTCCGCGGAAAACTCCTTTGGTTTTTTCCCGTATTCTGACGAAAACTTTTCATTGAAATGCGTTAAAAGAACGGGCACATCTTCAAGCCGATCCCGAAGCGGCGGAATTTGAAAAGGGATGACATTCAAACGATAGAACAGATCCGAGCGAAAATTCCCGTTTTCTATAAGATCATCAAGCCGTTTATTTGTCGCCGAAATCACCCTAACGTCAACATTTACAGGGGTATTACTCCCGACGGGCTCGAATCGCTGCTCCTCAAGCACACGAAGCATCTTCGACTGAACCGTCGGGCTCATATCACCGATCTCATCCAAAAAAAGTGTAGCGCCGTCCGCCACTTCAAACTTCCCTCTCTTTGCTTTTGTCGCGCCCGAAAAAGCTCCTTTGGCGTGTCCAAAAAGCTCGGATTCAACCAAATCCTCCGGTATGGCAGCTGAATTAATCTCCACAAACGGGGCATTTTTTCGTTTCGATTGTGAATGGATCGCTCTCGCAACGAGTTCCTTCCCCGTTCCTGATTCGCCCGAAATAAGAACGCGCCCATCGGTTGGAGCAACGATTGAGATCTGTTTTCGAAGCGCGCGCATAGCAATCGAATTGCCGACCATCGCGTATTCGGAGCTCAATTGTTCAGTCAGGGTTTCATTTACACGTTGAAGCTCTCTTTGGCGAATCGCATTTCTTACGGTTAAGACGGTCTTTTCAAGACTCAGAGGCTTTTCTATAAAATCAAATGCCCCGAGTTTTGTAGCGCTTACGGCGGTTTCAATATTCCCGTGTCCGGAGATCATTACAACGGCAGAATCTGTTTCATTTTCACGAAGTTTTGCGAGGGTCTCCAAACCGTCAATCCCCGGAAGCCAAATATCCAGTAAGATACACTCGTAATTAGTTGACTGTGTTACTTTTAAACAATCTTCACCCGTGCCTGCGGTTTCAACAGAAAAACCTTCGTCTTCCAAAACTCCCCGGAGAGTTTCGCGGATTCCACGTTCGTCATCGACTATGAGAATTGAATTTTGCATTTAGATCGTAAGTATAATTGATTGCGTATTCAGCAAAAACTCGAGCTTAATTTGAAGCGGGGAGTTCAATAATAAACTTTGCTCCTCGGGGATTATTGGATGCGGCGCGAATTCTTCCCCCGTGTTCCATAACAATTCTTTGAACAATTGCTAAGCCCAATCCGGTACCTCGGCCTTTTGTTGAAAAATAAGGTTGAAACAATCTCTGAAAATCCCGCGGGGCAATTCCGCTTCCGTTATCCGAAATTTCTGCGACAAGCAGATCTCTTGCAGGCTCGAAACGCGTGCGAATTTCAATTGTCTTTTCGTTCATCGATTCATCGAAAGCTTCGACGGCATTGTCGATCAAATTGACAAAAACACGCCTTAGCTGTTCCTCATCGATCATTGTTTCCGGCAGATCCGCTTGAAGATTCAGTTTGATCGAAACGTCCGTTATTCTGCCTTTGTATAATAGTGCAGATTTTTCGATTACATCATTTAAATTTGCGCTTTCGAGTTTTACATTCGGCAGGCGGGCAAATCGAGAGAATTCGTTGACCATCGATTTCAGCGAAGAAACTTCACGCAGGATGGTGTCGGTTCCCTCTTTAATAACTTGCCGTCTCTTTTCCTCATCGTATAGCGTGCCGGATTCTGAAACGTGAATTCCTTCGGCCAAACCATTGGCGGACGAAAATCTTTTGGCTATTCTTTCCGCCGAAAGCTGGATCGGGGTAAGCGGATTTTTGATTTCGTGTGCCATCCGCTTAGCTACTTCGCGCCATGCGGATGCTCTTTGTGCCGAAATTAATTCGGTGAGATCTTCGATCACAACGACGGCGCCATTCTGATTCGGTAGTGCCGTTGCAGTAAGTGCGACCGGAAGGTCTTCTCCCTTTGCCAAGCTCCCGTCCGTGTTTTCACGAAACAGCGTAGTTTGTTCCGCCGCTTGTCCTACTCGTTTTGCGCGTGAAATAAGCCGCTCTAAAATGGTCTGATTTTCACTACTGACCAGTTTTCCCAGTTCAAAACTAATGAAATTCGCATCCTCAAGCCGAAACATTTGCGTCGCAGCTTTGTTTATCGTCGTCACATGATTACTTCTATCAAACGAAATTACGCCTGTCGAAAGCGATTGGAGTACGGTTTCGGTGTATTTTCTTCGTTCTTTTAGTTCAGCGGCGTTTTCTTCAAGCTTGCCTGACATCGCGTTAAAGGCTTTAACCAAAATATCAAGCTCGTCTTCCGCCATTACTTCCACTTGATAACCGAGATTTCCACGCGTTATTTCATCAGCTCCCTCGGCGAGTGCGCGAATCGGGCGGGTTAAACCTTTCGCAACGTAAAATGCCATCCAGGAAGCCGCGAAAATAAGTAAAAATGTCAGCAGTCCCAGCGTTGTCAGACCGATCTGGCGAATTACGCCCTGTTTCGACTTTAGATCGTCCAATTCTTTCAGTGATTTCTGCGCGATCGGGCTCAAATTTTGGGTCGAACCGACGTCCAAAATTGTCACGAGTTTTTTGCCGCCTGACATTTCCGCCATTGCTACGTCAAAACTCTCTCCGTCGCTAAATTCCGGGGCGTTCCATTCGCCTTTATTGATCAAATTCAGATACGTCTCAAGCTCTGCGGTTTTTTCCGCATCCGTATACTTTGTGCCCCATGCGATGGATCTCATTTCCGGAGAAAATATATCCGCCCGCGTAAAACCGCTTACTTCTACGATTTTGCGCAATTCGGCGTTTGTTACTTCGCGCGTTTCGAGTGTCTTCGCAAGAATGGAAGTCGTATCCCTGAATCCCGCCTGTCTCACCGCGTTTTCGGGAATGTCGGTAAACCAACGCTCGAGCGCCCGATTCATATAAAAATATGAAAAGATGGCCATTGCGATCAATGGCATAATGCTGACTGCAAAAAAATATGTGAGAAGACGGGTTTTGATTTTCGAACCGATCTGAAGGGCGCGGCGCTCCTGCCGAAGCTTCAAAAGGCTCCTTAAAAAAATAAACGCGAATATTATAAAGGCAATGAAATTGAGCGACGAAAGCGCATAGAGAAGAACCGTATCGGCTGCGGAATTAACGGAAAGCGTTTTCCATAAATTTGACGATTGTAAAATGAATAACACCGTAAACAAAAGCAATACAAACCCGCCGAGGAGCCAGGGCGGTTTCCGCTTCTTGGTCTGATCCGTTTTTCTGCGATCTCGTTTCACGTCGTCTAAGTTTAGCACAAACAAACGGGCTCGTCCGTAGTGTTTTGCGTGTCTTTGAAGTAGAATTCTGACCGATGAACTACTTTTTCTTTAATGAATATGGGCGGCTTAGAAGCGGCTGGAGATTTGTATCTTTCCTGTCGCTTTTTATGGTTTTGTTTGCGGTCGTAAGCGTCTGCGCGGGATACGTCCTCATAAAACTCCCGATCGGATTTTCGGAAAATTCACTCTTAGCTCAGATTTTTGGAAGCATCGTCGGCCTCGGCGTCGCGATCGCCGTCGGATGGTTTTGCGGAAAGTTTATCGAAGATCTGCCCTTCCGTGCTCTCGGAGCTTGGTTTACCAAATTTTGGTTTAAGGATTTCGTCGCCGGATTTTTGATTGGCGGACTATCCGTCCTCATCGCGGTTATGATCGGCGTTGTATTTGGCGGCCTGAGCTTTAAATATAACAACGTCGCAGGATCCTCGGCGATCACTCTGACTTTGGGTATCGCATTCGCGGTATTTTTCTTTGGTGCGGCGTTTGAAGAAGCGCTGGTCAGAGGCTATATCTTTCAGACCCTTACCCGCGCAAAACTCGCCTGGCTTGCAATTCTTCTTACATCTCTTTTCTTTGCGGCCGGGCATTTAGCCAACCCGGCGTCAAACTGGTTTTCATCCATTAACACCGCACTGGCAGGCGTTTGGCTCGGTACGGCCTATTTAAAAACACGAACGCTTTGGCTCGCTTTTGGGGTACATTTTGCCTGGAATTGGGTGATGGGTGCTCTTTTTGGAATCGAAGTAAGCGGGCTTACGAAGCTAACCCCTGCGCCTTTATTGATCGAAATTGATTCAGGCCCCATTTGGATCACCGGCGGAGATTATGGATTGGAAGGAGGCGTTGCTTGCACGATAGCTCTTATAGTTTCTACTGTTGCGATCTGGTATTCGCCGATCCTAAAACCGGCAGATGGAATGCTTGAGCTTTCGAGCCATGAAAAGCCAAACGAGAAATTCCTCGCAAAATACGGCAAACCCTCAATCGATCCTTAACGTAATTTTTCGTCAAGTACTGCTAAAAATTTTCGGATGTGCCGCGCATTTTCTCCAAAATCACTTTTACCGACCCGCGATTGCGACCTGACATCGACACTCACCAGCTCTATATCCTTAGGTTTTTGAATCGTTATCTGCAGATCATCGGTAAAAACCACAACCGGAACCTCAACCTTGAAAACAAACGAATCTCCAGTTTCCGTTTTAGCGACAATTTTCCACGCGCTTCCGTATGTAGTTAAAGTCGGCACAATTTCTTCAACGATCTTCGCGACGTTTCCCGGTTCATCCTCGAGGTAGAGAGTTTTGAGGTTTTTTGGCTCGCCATCGGGTGACGTTTCCGCAATATTGTCGGGAAAGAATATGCGTCCAATTAGCACTATGGAAAGAATCCCGATCACGATGAAAACCGTTGTTCCAATGAGAATTTTCTTCATTTTTCACTTTCCCGTATCCGCTATCGGTCCGCTTACGAGATTTTGATCTTAAAACTTATATCCATCGACCGGGCCGAATGAGTTAAACGTCCGACCGAGATCAGGTCGACACCCGCCTCGGCATACGAACGCACAGTATCCAAATTCATTCCGCCCGAAGCCTCGAGCAAGACATTGGGGTTCATTTCCCTCGCCATTTCAACAAGTTTTCTTGCTTCATCAGGCGTCTGATTATCGAGCATTACGATATCAGCACCGGCTCGAATTGCCTCGCGGAGCTGACCCCAGTTTGATATTTCTATTTCGATCTTGTGCAGATGCCCGACGTTTTCCTTTGCCGCATTAACCGCTTCTTTCACACCCCCGGCAAGCGTGATGTGATTATCTTTTATCAAAACCCCGTCATCCAAACCCATCCGATGATTCTTACAGCCGCCTACCTGAACTGCATATTTTTCGAGAAGGCGAAGTCCGGGTGTCGTTTTCCTTGTATCGACAATCTTTGCGCCCGTTCCCTCAACAGCTTTTGCATATTGCCTGGAAAGCGTCGCGATCCCGGACATACGCTGCATCAAATTCAGCGCTAGCCTTTCTCCGGTCAGTAGCACATCGGCAAATCCGCTAAGTGTGCCAAAAACCGTTCCCGATTTTACTTCGTCACCGTCGGTGATCTTTGTGTCAATTTCCGGACTCTCAGGATCAAGATGGCTAAAAACAGCCTCAGCGATCTTTATTCCGCAAACCACCAAATCTTCTTTAGCCAAAAAACTGCCGATTCCCTTTACACCGGGGGGAACGGTAGATTGCGTCGTAATATCGCCGCGGCCAATATCTTCCGACAAAAACTGGCCGATGTCCGCCAATATATCGCTGTTATCCAAAAGATTCATATCGGATTAAATTAGCACAATTCATCGGGGAGTGTAAGCATTCTGAATACAAGTTTTACAGGTGGTGTCGCGATGCGAAAAACATTAGCGCGCTGCGCTTTCGATATCGACCCGGATGTGCTGCCATTTGCCTTGACGAAAACGAGCAATGCTGAGAATGCAGCGTGCGAAATGCCCGGCAAGAATGGCCGTCCAGATATGCCACGGCTCAAGACCTATTGTTCTTTGGATCACAAAACAAATACCCAGAGGTATCACGACCTGCGAAATTATCGAAATATAAAGAGGGCTTTTGGTATCTCCTGTTCCCTGGAGTCCGCCGGTGTAAGCGAGCGCAACCGAAACAAATATTCCGGAAACGCTGAGGATTTTGAGCAATTGAACACCGATCTCAACTACGTCCGGCTCCGTCATACCAAATATCGCGAGCAATTGCTGCGGAAAGAAAAAGAAAAACAGTCCGGCAAATGACGACAAGATCAAACCGAATTTCGCCGCCGTATGCACAGCTTGATTTGCGCGTTCGGGTTTCTGCGCACCGAGATTCTGGCCGGCAACGGCCGCGGCCGCACCCATCAATCCGACCGAGGTAAAAGTGACAAGCGAAAAGAGCTGCATATATGAGATCGCATAAGCCGCCTGAGCCGCAGCGCTTTGAGCCAATGAACCAACAAATGCGAGCATAAACACACCTCCGATGTTCATCGCGATTCCCTGGATACCTGCCGGCAAACCAAACTCAAAGAGTTTTCGGATCACACTCCAATCGGGCGCATAGCTTTCTTTCTGGCGAATCGAAACAACCCATTTTCCATTCCACAAATTCCAAAAGGAAAAAACCGCGACTATTCCCGCCGCAATGCACGTCCCCATAGCTGCGCCTTTTGTTCCATAACTGGGGATCGGTCCAAAACCGCTGATCAAAACGATACTGAAAATTACGTTGAGAATCGTCAAAGTAATGCCAAGCTTCATCGGCGTTTTCGCGTCGCCTGCCGAACGAAGCGCCCCGGCAAGCATAAAAAAGATCAGCATTCCGCTGCTAAAAAGAAACATTATCCGCAAATACGGTAATGCTTCAGTCTGAACACCCGGTGCTGCGTTTACGAGGTCTAAAAGCATTGGGGAAGCAAAATATCCGACCGGCGCAATCACGGCAAGAGCGATAAAAAGCGCGGTAATAAATGCCTGATAAACTGTGCGGTCAACCTTTTCTTCTTCACCGGCTCCTGCAAAACGCGCGACCAGAATTCCCATTCCGGTAAAGATCGAGGCAACAAAAACCACGACAACAAGAAATATCTGCGAACTTACACCGATCGCTGCGTTTCCTTTTGGCCCGACGATATTTCCGACCGCGATATGATCGACCAATCCCTGCAGTCCGCCAAAGATATTTGCAAGCATCGTCGGCGCAGCAATTTTCCAGACAGCTTTACCAAGCGGTCCTTCGATTATCGAACGATCGTATTTTGGTTTTTCGGGAAGTTCTTCAGTGGTATGGATCGCTTCTTGCAGATCGTCATCAGTATCGGGGAAAGCCATAAGACATATATTATTTGGTTTCGGCTTGAATGGCTATTAGAAATGGAGAAGGGGAAAAGATCCGCCGTCAAAAACGTCAAAATACGAAGAGTGCACCGCCATCCGGTCGAAATCCCCGATTTAAGTCTGCGTAACTCAAATGCCTCATATTTGTAAATCGTGGATCAATAAACTCAATATCATACGGGGGCGTATCCGACGCGCCACATATTACAACGGCATGAGCGCCTCCTGGAACCAAGCCTCCGCGTGTGAATGGACCGCGCGTCCGTAATATATCGTGCGTCATAAGCGGATCTTCCAGCTCGTTTCCTCGAAGGGGGCGCGTCAATCCCGCAACGTGCATCGCGGAAAGACCAAAATCACGAGCCATACTCTCAAATCTCGCTGGATTCAATCCCCGATTTAACTCTTCAAAACGAGCAACAGTTGCCGGAGAAAGTAATGCCCGGGCAAGAGAGTTTACAGGTCTCCCGACTTGGATTCGAAAAGCGATTAGCATGCGAAAACAGGCGAGCCAACAAGTGTTATGTGGTCCCTGAGGAATTACCGGTACATTGTAATGGACGTTACTCATAATCGAATGACGAAAATGGCTGTGAGATTTGCAGTCAATTTTTATTGCTTTGAATTGAGAGAATGGGGCGTGTTGGAAAGTACACATTCCTTGCTTGCACAAAATCGCGCCAGCAATTGAAATGGGCAGATCATCTCAGCAGAATGATTTTGCTGGCTCGCCTGGCCACAACGAACCGTAAAACGCAAACTTCCCGGATTTGTCATTGGGATGTCTGTCGCCCCTTCAGGGCTTGGTGTGTGTGATGTATTCGTAACCCCGCATTCCGCTTCGCTTCATACGGTGCTATTATCTTTCGTCATCTTCGATGACTGGGTGAAATGTTTATCGTTGGCAAGTTTAGCTTGAAATCTATCAGAACCGCTTACACTCCCGTGCCTTCTACAATTTCAATTTCTTCGGGAGTGAGTTCGTAGAGGTCGTAAACGAGTTTATCAATCTGCGAATCGAGCGAGGAGCAGAAACGCTCAAAAAATTGTTTGTCTTTATCGGTGTTTGAAGCCGAGAGTTTTTTCTTTGCTTCAAGCATCTGTTCAACAAGCCCAACGAGTTTGTCGTGACGCTCTTTGTCCCGCGGATCGTCAAAATCTATTGTGCGGATTGGAAGCTGAACGATATACATTGGTTTATATTCAAAATATCCGCCTTGTTTTGTTGATGCGATTGTGTGAATGAAAAAATCAATTAGTTTTGAACTGATAACTCCTAAAAGATAAAAATCTTTGGTTTGAATTATTGTAGTTTTATCGTTTGAATAATTTTGATTTGTATCGAAAGCGTAGGAAGCACTTTTAACGATTGCGGGAACAATTATTTTTAGGTTTATCAAATTCAGCATGATAATCAACAGTATCTTGAATTTCAAACCATTTATAACTTCCCGATTTCCTACCTTTCCATTTTCCTTTCCAGTCTTTTGGTTTTGGTGTAAGTCTTGTTTTGAATTGAGTTAAATAATTTTCGATTGCGGGTAAATCCTTAATATTTGTTCCGCGTCTTGTGAAAATTA
>JBGTGX010000070.1:0-3182 GCA_041746475.1 Pyrinomonadaceae bacterium
TCTTCAAGAGATCGTCATGCTCGTTCTTGGCATTATTTTCTTTGCGCTGATCATCACCGGTTTGATCCTCAATATGATCTTCCTCCTTCGCGAAATACGGCGTAACGAACAGCAAAACGCCTTTCTGAATGCGATGACACACGAGCTCAAAACTCCTATCGCCTCAATAAAACTCTATCTCGAAACGATGAAATTGCGAAATGTAAGCAACGAAAAACGCGAGGAATTTTACGAGATCATGCTTAAGGATAGCGATCGGCTCTTAAAAACGGTGGAGCAGGTTTTGCAGGCAAGTCGAACTAAAGAAAGAGATCGCTCGCTAAATGTCGGGCAAATTGATATTCAGAAATTGATGTCCGAGGCGATTTATGTGATTCGCAGCCAAAATAATCTGGAAGAAGACGCGATAAAATTCACGGAGAAAGAGAAGAGAATTTACGTATCAGCGGATGAGATGGAACTCAAAACCGTGTTTTCAAACTTACTCGAAAATGCGGTTAAGTATTCAAAAGAAAAGATCGAGATCATTGTAAAGCTCCGCCAGCTTCCCCAAAATATCGTTGAAATAAAAATCAAAGACAAGGGAATCGGGCTTTCACCCGCCGATCTAAAGACAATTTTTCGTAGATTCTATCGGGCACAAAGCAGCAAGACGGAAACGACCCGAGGAACGGGCCTTGGGCTCTATATTGTAGAAGCGATCGTCAAAAAAATCGGTGGAAAGATCCTGGCCGAGAGCCGCGGTATCGATAAAGGAACGACATTTATCGTAAAGCTTCCGACGGTTGAAGGAGATCAATCAGTCGGCTTCTGACTCAAATCTCACATTCATGGTTTTTCTATCGTTTACAAGCAGTTCAAAAACATCCGGTCGCGAATAATGCCCGTCGGTGTCGAGAAGCAAGTTGCCCTGTTTTGTTAAACCTAAATCAAGATCGCCGTAAAGTATTCCGGCGTTGTCAAAAACTGGCTCGACTAGATAGCTAATATCCGGCAAAATAATTGCGCTTCCACCGCGTTGGGGCTGATCATTCCGCATTGATTCGAGGAGTGCGAACACTTCCTTATCATCAGTTTTCAAAGATTCGAAACCTTCGAGAGCATCCTTTTTCGTTAAAACACAGCCCGATGCGAGAACAAAGCATTGCCCTTCAAAGGCGTAATGACGGCTCGCAATTTGATGCCGCTCGTGAACGGTTGGAAATTGTGCAGTGTGGATCGTTTCGTGTTTCGCATGCATTGCGGCCCTCGCGAGCGGAATCCAATGCTCCCAGCAGATCAATCCGCCAAGATTTCCGAAAGGTGTTTCCAAAACATTCAGCGTGCTTCCATCGCCCATTCCCCAAATCAAACGCTCTGTGTATGTCGGCGTAAGCTTTCTGTGGATCTTGTATCTGCCTGCGGGTTCGAAATAAATGGTCGTGTTGTAGATCGTTCCACCCTCTTTTTCATTTACTCCTAAGACGACATACGAATCCGCAGCCCTCACGATCTCTTGTAGCATTTCGAATTCGACGCCCGGAATTTCCAAAGAATTTTCGGCAAGATACCGGTAAATGCGTTTTGCCGGCGGATAATCCCAAAGTGCTGCTTTTGGGGCATCATCTATCCAAATTGGATAACCTGGGAGCCACGTTTCCGGAAAAACAATGATCTTTGCGCCATTTCCCGAACATTCGTCCGCTATCGATTTAAATTTCTCAATGGTTTCAGCAAGATTCAGGAAAACCGGCGGTTCCTGAACAAGCGCGACCTTTACATTTTCGTTTACCATTTCAAGCTATTTACTCAAATTCCCAGCTAACAGGCAACTTAAAACCCTATAACTACAATCAAATTCTGAAATATCAACGCTGTTAAAACTTTTAAAAGAATGAAAAGGCTTTAGCATGTTTCCAAAACAGCTTATAACTGGGATCGGTAAACAAGAATGAGTGCCGAAAAATTTAAAGAGGATGATGATATGCAGACCGCTCAAGAAAATGGAGTTGCTCCGGCAGAACGCGAGTTTTCCGACGCAGTAAAAAGTGGATTTTCGGCTCCAATTTGGTCAGTAGTTACGTTTGAGAAATGCGCCGCAAGCGGGTTGACGTACGAGGAAGCCATGGCGAAAATGGCTGAGCTTCGAACCGAACACGTGTCAGGCTTATGTATTGTAACCGACGACGCCGCAGCCCGGTTGGGAAACTGAGATAGCGCCAGCACTAGAATTCTAAGACCACTTTTCCAAAACTCGCATTCGATTCCAAAAACGTGTGCGCCTTGCGAACATCGTCAAAATTAAACAATCTGTCTAAATTCGGCTGGATCTTTCCCTCTTCGATGAGTGGCAAAACCTCGCGTATAAAGAGTTGCGTCGCCGCGGATTTTTCTTCGCTGCTTCGTGACCGCAAAACCGTGCCAATAATTTTAAGGCGCTTCGTAAGAGCCAGCCCCATATCTATTTCTGCTTTCCTGCCGCTGACCAAGCCTACCAAGATCAGCCTCCCCTTTTTCGATAAACTCTTCAAATTTTCTCCGAAATAATTGGCGCCGACCAGATCCAATATCACGTTTGCCCCCGTCCCATTCGTTTCCCGATCCACGATCTGTGAAAACTCTTCCGCTTGACGCGTATTTATCGAAACGTCCAATCCAAATCCTTCACAAGCGTCAAGTTTTTCTTGGGAGCGCGATGAGCCTATGACAAAATTTCCTTTTGCTTTCGCGATCTGAAGCGCTGCCAACCCAACTCCCGAGCCAACGGCGTGAATAAGCAGAGTTTCACCAGTTGTTAACTTCCCTTGCGTCCAGACTGCATCAAAAGCCGTTATAAACGCTTCGGGAATTGCCGCGGCATCTGTAAAACTTAAGTTTTCAGGAATTCCAGCAAGTTGGTTTTCTTCGGTTAAAACAAATTCCGCCTGTCCGCCTCCCGCCGTAATTCCGAAAACCCGGTCGCCGATCTTAAAATCCCTAACATCTTCGGCAACTTCTTCGACCTTTCCGGCGAATTCTAACCCCGGGATTCTCTGAGAGTAGCCTTCGGGTGCGGGGTAAAAACCCTTACGCTGTAAAATATCCGCGCGGTTTAGCGCCGCGGCCTTTACATTTACCAAAACCTGATTTGATTCCGTGATAAAAGGTTTTTCAACCTCCTGAATTTCCAGATTTTCTACATCTCCGAATTCTTTTATAAAAAC
>JBGTGX010000071.1:0-25722 GCA_041746475.1 Pyrinomonadaceae bacterium
AGCGGACCTCTGGAAGATTGCAGCATGTCGACACCGGCGATCCCGAGCCCCATTACGCGCGCGGATTTTATTGCGGCATCCTCTTCCTCGTCGCTCAACTCGATTAATTCTGCAGTCCCGCCGCGATGTAGATTCGACCGAAATTCGCCTTCCTTTGCCTGACGCTTCATTGCGCCGATTACTTTGCCGTCCACCACAAATGCTCTTATATCCGCACCCTTAGCTTCGGCGATGAATTCCTGTAAAACCACTCGAGCTTCGAGTCCGTTAAATGCTTCGAGCACTGATTCCGCGGCTTTTTTAGTTTCTGCTAAGATCACTCCTAATCCTTGAGTTCCTTCGAGAAGTTTCAAAATAAGCGGCTTCGAATCAATCAAAGCAACCACGGCTTCGGTGTTTTTTGTGTAGTTTGAGAACACCGTTTTGGGCATCCCCAATCCGGCCCGCGACAAAAGCTGTAAACTGCGCAACTTATCACGGGATTTTACAAGTGCCTGCGATTCGACAGCAGTGAAAATCTTTTGCATTTCAAACTGTCTCACTACGGCGGTTCCAAAAAATGTAACGGAAGCTCCGATACGAGGAATTACGGCATCGATTCCCTCAAGCTTCTTTCCTTCGTAAACAATAATCGGGTTTTTTTTCTCGATTTGAAGAACACATTTTGTATGGTTTACGACAACCATTTCGTGTTTTCGCTTTTCGCCAGCCTCGATAAACCGCTTTGTTGAATATAACTTCGGGTTTGCCGATAAAATTGCAATTTTCATAAATTTCTTAAATTTTTAACAATTCGAAAACCTACTATACGATATTATCGCTTAATAAAACACAAGCGCCCTAAAGTTTGAAGTGATTTTTCAAATGGTTTCCACCAATGAGAATTCTGTATCGGGAGTTGAACAAAACGTCTGATTATTTTTTCAACGAACTCTTGAAAAGATGATTTCTCAGCCGCGGATTAACGACAAAATGATTTCGTGCCAAAAATTTTCTTCCGATCAAAACCGGCGACCGCATATCGCCTCGATGGGTCAACGAAAGCTTGATGGCGTAGTGAATTTTCCCAAGCTTGATTTTGGTCGTGATGATAAATCGTTCCTCGGTGATTCCATTTGAACTGCGAACGTTTTTGCGTTCGAAATCACTGAATCGATGAATTTCTCCCGTGTATTTCGGATCCTTGTCATCGAGAAAAATCACTTCCAATTCATCTTCGGCGTTTTGGTCGATCTTGCAGCAG
This sequence comes from Pyrinomonadaceae bacterium, assembly GCA_041746475.1. GTDB lineage: Bacteria > Acidobacteriota > Blastocatellia > Pyrinomonadales > Pyrinomonadaceae > Aridibacter. Next base: position 1,244 of record JBGTGX010000071.1, read on the forward strand.
TGAATCGCTGAAGTGTATGCACCTGAATCGATCTTTACGGTGAGTTTTGATAGTTCGAACTCCGGGAAATCGGCTCTATCGGTTCTACCGATAACTTTAGATTCTTTCTTCGTCAAAATTTTCATTCTGCAAAAGAATATACAGCAACTCGCGTTTTTTCAATAAGTAGCACGAAAGGTAAAGCTGAAATATCATTCGTATCGAAGACACTCGATCGGATCGAGATTTGCCGCCTTCCTTGCCGGAAGCACGCCGAATACTAAACCAACTAAAATTGAAACGCCCAATGCCAGAAAAATCGACCAAACCGCTATCGTAGCCGGAAGTTCGGGGACAAGCAGCATTACCAATTGAGCAATCCCGACCGCGATAATTACGCCGAGAACTCCGCCAAAGAACGTCAAGGTCATCGCCTCAAGTAAAAACTGAAGAACTATCGCTCCCTTAGTAGCACCGATTGCCTTTCTGATCCCGATTTCCTTTGTTCGCTCAGTTACAGATACAAGCATGATATTCATCACGCCGATTCCGCCGACGAGGAGACCGAGACATGAAATTGCGATTGCGGCCAGCCCAATACCGCCCATTATTGAATCAAATTGCTTGATAAATGCGTCAGCAGTCTTTACATCGAAATTATTTTCCTCACCATATTTTACTCCTCGTCTTTGTCGTAAAACCATCTCAGCGTCTTCGAGCGCATCTTGTATCCTGTCTGGTTTTGCTTTGATAACATGCAGGATAAAATCACGCTGGGGTGCTACTTTTTGTGCGGTTCGAAGGGGCATAAAAACCTTTCGGTCTTCCTCATTTTCGCCAAAAAATCCCGCTTTTCTCTTTTCGATGACACCTATGACTTCCCACATCTGTCCGTTCATTCGCACCATTTTTCCGACTATATCACCCTCTTTGCCTGGGAAAAGTGCTTCGGCCGTATTTACGCCGATTACGATCACATTGCGGCGTTGGGCATTGTCATTCTCAGTAATGAAGCGACCTTCGCGTAGAATGAGATTCGTTATTTCCGGATAGTTTGGTGTGACACCATCGGTTAATGCCCATCGATAATTTTTTCCTTCGTATACAAGGTTGTCGTCGAAGCCCTCACCAAAACTGCCGATGCTGGGTGCCACAACAGCAATATCTTCGATAGCATCCGATTGCTGCAAAATTACCTGTGCGTCATCGTAAGTTAGCGGCTTTCGGGAACGCTCTTCTCGATTTGGCGGTCCAAAGCCGGTTGTCAGGTGAAATGCATATAGGTTGTTTGAACCATATTCCTCGATCATGGAAACAATATTCTTACGCAAACCAAGCAAAATTGATGCAACAACAATCGCTGTCAAAACGCCGACTACAATTCCGAGAATGGTCAAGAATGAACGGAATTTATTGGAGCGAATGCTATCAATCGCCATCTTTAATACTTCCGATGCAAGTGAAATTGGTAGTCTCATTGTTTTTAACTATGTGTCAGCGCAACGATCGGATCCAGTTTCGACGCTTTGTATGCCGGATAAAGCCCTGCAACAACTCCGATCAGAGTTGAAACGACAACGGCAAGGAAGATGTATCCGATCGTAATCGTCATGGTGATTCCCGCGGCATACGTGATGAGACTTGTGACACCAAATGCCAAAACCAGCCCAAGAATTCCGCCTAGAATGCAGAGCGATGCCGACTCGATCAAAAACTGGAGCAGAATCTGTTTTCGCGTTGCGCCGAGTGCCTTCCTTAGTCCGACCTCGAAGGTGCGTTCGGTTACAGAAACAAGCATTATGTTCATCACAACTATCCCGCCGACGAGAAGCGTAATCATCGTAATTGGTACGACCACAGTGGCGATCGCCGCGGTAAATTGGTCGATCTGAGCGCCAAGATCGGCTGTATTTACTACGCCAAACGTGTCTTCATCGCTTCCGATTAGTTTTCTTCGGTTGCGAAGTTTCGTCCGTGCATCTTCAATAGCGGCTGTAAGCGCTTCACGTTTTTCGGATTTGCCGTGCACTTGTATTCCGCCCCCTCCGCCAAAAAACTGAAAGTGCAGGGTGATCGGAATATAAACTTGCCTGTCCAATGCTTGACCAAACATCGAACCCTTTTTTTTCTCAATACCGACGACCTTTAACGGAAGACCACGAATCTTTAGTGTTTTCCCAATGGCATCGTGATCGGGGAAAAATTTTTCCATCACATCATAACCCAGGACTATTACTTTGGCGGAGCGCTCAACTTCAGATTTAATAATAAAACGGCCCTGTTCGATGGTTTTATCTTCAATGATCTCCATCTCCGCCGTCACACCCGCGACGCGAACCGATAGCATCTCAATACCATCCTGATTGATATCGATTCCGTCATCATCCTGTGCCCCAACTTCCGTGCATAAATCGCAAGTTTGCTTTACATAGAGGTATTCTTCCCAGGTAACGTCTTTATTGCGCTTGTTCATCCTTTCGAAGTCTTCGTCGCTCGTCTCACCCGTCCGCGCCATACGATTGATCATAAAATGATTTGCACCCAAAACCTTTGAAACCTGAGTAGTCACATAGGAATTCAAGCCGCTTATTGAAGCCCCGACAATGACGACCGAAGCGACTCCGATAATCACGCCGAGCAGCGTCAAAAATGCCCGCAGTTTGTGTTCGAATATTGATTTCAGTGCTATCCAAAAAGCGTCTGAATAGAACGAATAAAGTCTCCGCATAAAAAAGAAGTGAATTGAAGAAAGCTGAATTACTACCTTAAAATTCGCCGGTCAAATTTACTACGACGCCGCTAACGTTAATGTTCGGCGAAATTTCCCGCAAATGGATTATTAAACAAATAAATCCCCGTGATATAATTTTCGAGTTTTAATCCATAAACAGGCAGGAGAATCGTTTTGAGCATTTTAGTCGATAAGAATACGCGCCTAATTGTGCAGGGCATCACGGGAAAAGAGGGGACTTTCCACACCCAGCAAATGATTGAATACGGCACCAATATCGTAGGCGGTGTAACACCGGGAAAGGGCGGAACGACGCACGAAGGTGTTCCGGTTTTTAATACGGTAGCTGAAGCAGTAAAGCAAACGGGCGCAGACGCCTCCGTGATTTATGTGCCCCCGCCATTTGCGGCAGACGCAATAATGGAAGCTGCTTCCGCTGGTTTGCCGCTCGTCGTTTGCATAACGGAAGGTGTACCGATCGCTGATATGGTAAATACGCGAGAATTTTTAAAGGACCGCGGCGATACGCGTCTTATCGGTCCAAACTGCCCTGGAATCATCTCGCCCGGAAAATGCAAGATCGGTATTATGCCAGGGCACATTCATCAGGAGGGAAGAATCGGTGTCGTTTCGCGCTCGGGAACGCTAACCTATGAAGCGGTTGGCCAACTCTCTGCACTTGGTTTGGGACAATCATCGGCGATTGGAATTGGCGGTGATCCGATAATCGGCACAAATCACACGGACGCTCTAAGACTTTTTCAGGAAGACAGCGAAACCGATGCGATCGTAATGATCGGTGAGATCGGCGGAACTGCCGAGGAAGAAGCCGCATCCTACGCGAAGGAAAATGTAACGAAACCGATCGTTGCATTCATTGCCGGACAAACGGCTCCTCCGGGGCGTCGTATGGGACATGCCGGAGCTATCATTTCGGGCGGAAAAGGAACTGCTTCCGAAAAAATGGAGGCACTTCGCGAAGCGGGCGTTCGAGTTGTTGAATCACCTGCGGATATTGGAAAGGCTACTCAGGAAGTTTTGGGAGCGAGGGCAGCGGTTTAGGATTCTTGACAATCTTTTAGAGAAATTTATGACGATGAATTCGATTGTCAACATTGAAAACTTGTTTTAATCCATGTTTAAGAAATTCGGGTATATCATTATTGCGGTTGCATTTTTTGCGGCCGCTTCTTTCTCGCAAATAGACCTCAGCGCGCCGATCCCCGTTGATCCAAAAGTAACGATCGGCAAACTCCAAAACGGACTCACTTACTATATTCGGAAAAACAATAAACCTGAAAAGAAGGTCGAATTGCGTCTTGCAGTCAAAGTCGGATCGCTGCTCGAACGCGATGATCAGCAGGGCCTGGCTCATTTTCTTGAGCACATGGCGTTTAACGGGACAACGAGTTTTAAGAAGAACGAACTCGATTCTTATTTGCAGTCAATTGGCGTTAAAAGCGGCGCACATTCGAATGCGTATACTAGTTTTAACGAAACGGTTTACGAACTAACTATACCGACTAAAAAGAAAGAATTGCTTGATAAAGGTTTGCTCATTTTATCTGAATGGGCTTCCGGAATAACGCTCGAACCGGCAGAGATTGAGAAAGAACGCGGCGTTGTTTTGGAGGAAAGGCGAATTGGTTTAGGAGCCGACGAGCGAATGCGTGAGCAGTATTATCCTAAGCTATTTAAGAATTCGCGCTATGCTGAGCGTTTGCCGATCGGTAAGGAAGAGGTTTTGAAAAATTTCCGATACCAATCGCTGATCGATTTCTACGAGGATTGGTATCGACCGGATTTGATGTCGGTAATTGTTGTTGGTGATATCGACCCCGTCGCGGCGCAAAAAAAGATCAATGATCTTTTCGCCGGGATCAAGAGAAAGCGGCTAAACGTACCCGAACGAATTTCGTATCTCGTACCGGATCATGATGAAACCTTGATCTCAATTGCGACCGACAAGGAAGCGACATCGACCTATGCTGAAGTTTACGTGAAGCGCGATGCTAAACCGGAGAAAACGCTTCGTGATATTCGGGAAAATATCATTCAAACTTTCTTTAATTGGATGCTCAACGAGCGTCTGGACGAAATCATTGAAACCCCTGAACCGCCTTTTATCGAAGGATTTGCAGGATTCTCGCTGCTCACTAACGATAAAGATTCTTACGTTGTTTACGGCGAAACAAAACCAAAGGATGTTGCGAAAACTCTGGAGACACTATTGTTCGAGAGCAAGCGCGCTGAAAAATTCGGATTTACCATAACCGAGCTTGCACGTCAAAAACTTGATTTTCTTTCGTTCAAGGAAAATGAATTCAATGAACGGGGTACCACGGATTCGGCTACATTTGTTTCCAGTTACGTTGATAATTTTTTGAAAGGTTCGGCGATCGAAGGAATTGAATTCGGCTATGATTTTGCAAAAAAGATCGTGCCTTCAATAACGATCGCGGAAGTTAATTTGCTCGCCCGGGAAACAATTTCGGAGCGAAACCGTGTAGTTATCGTTTCGGGGCCCGTGGAAGAATCGGCGTCTTATCCTAATGAATTGAAGATAAAAGAACTATTAGCCCGGGCTGATAATGCTACTGTTGAGCCGTATGTTGACAAGATCTCAAGCGAACCGCTCGTCGAAGCACTTAAAACGAAAATAAGGGTTTCAAAAACTTCATTTGAAAAAACGCTCGGAATCACGCGTTGGGAATTGTCTAACGGGATGAAGGTGATTTTGAAACCGACAAATTTTGCCGATGACGAAATTATTCTTCGCGCTGTGAGCAAGGGGGGTGTTTCTGTTGTATCGGATAACGATCTTATTTCGGCTATTCACACTTCGTCGATCGCAAGTACAAGCGGGGTGAAAAATTTCACAGAAACACAGCTTACAAAAAAACTCGCGGGGAAAAATGCATCCGCGACGGCATCGATCTCGGATTTGTTTGAACGAATTTCGGGCACGTCAACGATAAAGGATTTTGAAACGCTACTGCAGCTAGTTTATTTGCGTGTCACTGCACCAAATTTTAACCGGCTATCTTTCGATTCATATATAAACAAAGATAAGACTTATTACGAAAACGCCCTCTCCGATCCCGAAACTTATTTCAATTATACAGTTGGAAAAATCGCGGCTAAAAGTCATCCGCGTTATGTGTCGCCCTACGATGTCGATCAATATGAAAAGTTAAATCTGGACGATGCAAAACGAATTTATGCGGAAAGGTTTTCGGATCTTTCCGGTTTTAGCTTTATTCTGGTTGGGAACTTTGTGCCCGAGAAAATCAAACCGCTGATTTTGAAATACCTTGGAAATTTACCGTCCGGAGGTAGGAGCAATAATTTTCTCGATGTCGACCAACACGGAATGAAGGGACCGTATGAGCAGGTGATCCGGAAGGGAATTGAGAAAAAGAGCAGGGTTTATCTGTGGTTTTACGATGAACCTCGCTACGACGATCGTGATCGTTTCTTCTTTTATATTTTGGGAGAACTGATTGAAACGAAACTCACTGAGATTTTGCGCGAAGAAAAGAGCGGGGTTTATGGTGTAAATGTGAGCGCCGGTATGCGGAAGGTCCCGTATTCGAGCGTTAGCCTTGATATTTCATTTCCTTGTTCGCCGGAAAATGTTGAAGCTCTAACCAAGGCGGCAATTGGCGAGATCGCAAAAATAAAAAGGGGTGAAATCGACGAGAAGGATATACAAAAAATTCGCGAAATTCAGGCGGTTGCAACCCGCGAATCGGCTAAAGACAACCAATCGTGGGTCAACCGAATAGAATTCAGTTTGACAAACGATCTCGATATTAAAACGGACAGAGAAGTTGCTGAGAGAATCAAGATGATATCCCGCACGGAATTGAAGAGAGTAGCTAATAAATATGTCGATTTGGAAAAAAGTGTTCGCTTTGTTTTAATGCCTGACGAAAATCCGGAAAAGTAGAGCAGGCATTCGGCACCGATTGGATGGTTGATAAACAAACATAATTGCGCGTCAATTATTTCCGCTCGATTTCGGAGAAAATAACGGGAATCTTCCTTTTACGCTAGATTTTTCTTCAAGTTTTTGTAAAAGTTAACCCTTAAATTTTGGCGGCAAAGTTGGAAAAATTATAATTAGTTAGGAAAAACAATAGATAAATGAGCAATTTAACATTTGGAATTATTAAGCCGGACGCTGTAAAAAACGGTCATACCGGAAAAATTATTGACCGTATTTTGGAAAATGGTTTCACTATCCGCGGGATGAAGCTTATCCATCAAACGAACAAGCAAGCCGAAGGGTTTTATGCGGTCCACGCGGAACGCCCTTTTTTTGGGGAGTTGACGGAATTCATGTCTAGCGCGCCATGTGTCGTTCTTTGTTTGGAAAAGGATAATGCGGTACCCGAATGGCGTAACTTGATGGGAGCGACAAATCCGGATGAAGCTGATGAAGGCACTTTGCGGAAAGATTTTGCAAAGTCGTTGGGTGAAAATGCAGTTCACGGTTCTGATTCGGACGAAAATGCCGAGATCGAAATAGCTTATTTCTTCAGTAAACTTGAATTAGTTTAGGCAAAACGCTATAAATTCAGGAATCAGTAGTTTTGGTGTCGAATCAGAATCATGCGACTTCGCTCGGCATCCAAACCATAAAAACGAAGGAAAATATAATGAAAAGATGTCCTACTTGCGATAAGACTTTTGACGACAACTTAAAATTTTGTCAGGCCGATGGAACACCTTTAGTCGATGATGAGCCCGCTGATCCGTATGCAACGATGGTGGGTAATCGGGCTGATTTTCAAATACCTCCGAGGGAAGAACCTAAAGTGCCGGAAGTACCAAAAGCGGCGGAGCCGCCAAAGGCGGTCGAACCGCCGAGAGTTCCGGATGTTGCTACTCCAGCTCCAAAACCTGTGGATTTGCAAGCAGCGGACAAAGAAGATATTTTGGAAGTCTCGAAAGCCGATGATTTTGATCCGATGAAGACAATGGTTGCAGGCAAGGATACTTCGGCGAGTGTGAAGGTCGATCCTAAAGATCTACCAAAACCTGAAACGAAAGATTCTACACCTCCCAAATCTCCTGAGCCGCCAAAATTTGATTCCCCGGACGTTGCTGCACCTGATCTGATTGGCGCTCCTGGCGAGGCCGAAAAAGGAAAAGAATCCGGTGAACTGGAAATAGCTGATACACCGCCACCTAGTCCATTCGATTCAAAGAGTGGAGGTGATGCCGCCTCTGCTCCGATACCGTCACCGTTTGATCATTCACTGCCGCCAGGTTACGCACCTCCCTCAACACCTCCGTTTGATCCATCCGAGCCTGTTAAGGCGGAAAAGGTCGGGTCGGTTAAAAAAGGAGTCAAGAAGCCGGAACCAATCATTGCCACTTCTCCAAATGATTGGGCACCGCCGCCTGCGCCAATAAAGGAAAGCAGTATCGATACCGGAGGAGATTCACCAGCGGTCGACGCCGCAGCTGAAGGCAAGAACAAGACTCTGGCAATTGTCTCATTGGTTTGCGGCGTTTTGAGTATGACGATTTGCTGCGGGATTGGCATATTACTCGGTCCGGCAGGCATTATTACCGGTTTTATGGCAAGACGAAAAATCAACGAGAATCCGAATCAATACGACGGAGCGACTTTCGCCTTAATTGGAATGATCACCGGTGGAATTGGAGTGTTCGTTTTTATTGGTCTTATTATTGTCCAAGTGTTTTTCGGCGCACTCGCCAATTTCTAGCCCCATCTTAATTGCTATGAATGGAAAAGTCTGCCCGGTTGGAAGAGGCGGGCTTTTTCGTTATACTTCAGGTACGAACCGATCGAGGAAATATATGTCAATAATCAGCGACGTAATCGAGTCAACCAAAGCGATTGTTTTGGGAATGAAAACCACAATTTCTCAGATTCCCAAAGAGAAATGGACTGTACAGTATCCGGATGAGCCGGTGACGGTTCAGCCTCGGTATCGAGGGCAGCATTTACTTCACGTGGATGAAAACGGCAAGGAAAAATGTGTTGCTTGTTATTTGTGCGCTGCCGCGTGTCCCTCGGATTGTATCTATATAGAGGCGGTGGATGATCCGAGACCTTATGAAGAAAGGATCGGACGCGATGAACGTTATGCAAAGGTTTATAACATCGATTATGGCCGCTGTATTTTCTGCGGTTATTGCGTAGAAGCCTGCCCAAAAGATGCCATTACTCACGGCTATAATTTTGAACTTTCTGTCTATAACCGTGCCGATCTTCTCAAGACGAAAGACGATCTTCTCATCACTAAGCAAAAGCAATCAAAGAATTATCGAGTTGCGTTGTCCTCTGAGGACGTAGATTCAGAATTCAAGGAAGTTTAACCACGTTCCGACACTAATGTTTTACTTTGCAAAAAACGTACCTTTTCTCACATTAGAAAAACAAACGGCTAGATGGAATCTCAAGTACAAAAGCGACAGCAAAAATTTTGACAAAGGCTGGGAATAGACCTCTTGGATACTACAAATCTACCGCCAACTAGAAAAGGAAGGACTTACGAACTTCATGCACTCGGTTTGCGAGAATTTGCGGGATTACGGCGCGACACAGACCGTTTAAATCCTTTTAATCTGGCTCGCTATGCCAAACTATTGGTCGTTTCGTTTGACCAGGTCGAATCGCTCTTGACCGAAGAAACGAAGAAGCGCCTGCTAGGGGAGGGCAAGGATGATTGGTCGGGCGGTGCATCTTCGCAAACCCTGCCAAACGGTCAGAAGTTGATCATTCTTAATCCCATGCACGGAAAAAACCGCCAAAATGCCACATTGATGGAAGAAATAAGTCATGTTTTTTTGGGACATAAACCCAGCAGGCTTGCAATCGAAACGCATGATGAAAACGGCAATATACGAGCGCGCGATTACAATGCGGAAATTGAAGAACAGGCTTACTCAGTCGGGGCGGCTGCTTTGGTGCCTTACGCAGGACTTCACTATTACATGGTTCAAGGTAAAACCTCGAGAGACATAGCCCGACACTATGATGTAAGCTATCAGCTGGTTGAGTATAGGATAAAGGTTTCGAAGTTATGGAAGGAATATTTGGAAATCCAGGCTTCGAAAAAAGGTCTAGGCTGAGATTGATGGAACACGAAGAAAAAATAATCGAAGAAATCCTGGAAGGATCGTCTCCGGACAACGCGCTCACGGTTTTGGATAAACTGCGAATGCTCCTCGATATAACAAAGACCATCAGCCGGTCGATGGACTCTCAGGAAGTGCTCACGCTGCTGATGGATACGCTTGGTTCCCTAATCCCTTACGATGCAGCGGGTATTTATTTAATTGAATTTGACGACAACGAAGAAAGCCCCTACATATTCAAATCGAGGGTTATTCGCGGATACCAGATCAGTTTTGATCAAATAGAGCCGCGCTTGAGGCTCGGGGAGGGTTTCATTGGCTACGTTGCTCAAACCGGCAAATCATTGATATGTCCCGATGTTTCCAAAGATGACCGATACTTTTCGGCGCGAAAACGGACAAATTCGGAGCTTGTAACACCGATTATTTCGAACGATAAGGTCATTGGCGTTTTTGATCTTGAAAGCGATAAGTTTGACGCATACAGCCAGGACGATCTATCGATTCTTGAAATGCTTGCTTCGCAAGTCGCAATTATTATCGAGAAAGCGGAACTCTATGAGCAGCTCGTTGAGAAAAAGCGGATTCAAGCGCAGCTCGAAATTGCCCGCGAAGTACAGCTCGAGCTGCTTCCGGACGGTGATCCGGAGCTGAAAGATTTTGACCTTAGTGCTTATGTTTTTCCGACCGAGGAAGTTTCCGGAGATTATTACGATTGGGTTAAGGTTTTTGACGATCAGATCGCAATAATTGTCGCGGACGCAGTTGGCAAAGGTATTCCGGCCGCTCTGCTTATGGCATTTTTGCGTGCATCGATGCGTTCGGCGGTTCAAACCGGTTATTCGCCCAACGTTGCTTTTTCTAAGGTTGGAAATTTGCTTTGGGACTCAGTGGAGTCACACCAATTCATTACCGCAATTTATGGAAATCTTGATGCCACAAATCGAACGTTTGTATATTCAAACGCCGGACATAATCCGCCGCTCCTTGTGAAAAAGGACGGCACTTACGCGTTTGTGGAATATGGTGATTTTGCTTTAGGCATGTTTCGGGATAGCGAATATCACCAGCATTTCATAAGGGTTGAAAAAGGAAGCGTGTTGGTGCTCTATACCGATGGAATTACCGAAGCTGAAAACACTGGTGGCGAACAATATGGTCAGGAAAGATTTGCCAGGCGAGTATTAGATGGACGCAATCTATTGGCACGGGAAATGATCGAGTTCATACGACAGGATATAGCTGTATTTACTGAACAAACAGCTCTCGATGATGATGCGACACTTTTCATCGTCAAATCAATTTAAAAAAGGAAAGCGAAAGGAGGTTTCCCTACCTTCCGCGTTCCCTTAGTTGTTGGAAATCAAAATTGTTTAGTGCGCAGTAAAAGAGGCGTGTACGCTGTCTCCGCCTGGAGCTATCGGTGAACGATAGTCACCGAAATTTAATTCGCCCCCCTCATTTGAAAACGAGTAAATGTCAAATCCGTGAGCATCGAGAAAATCAACCAACTCATCTGAACTTGGCATGTAAACCGCCTTCGGATAGCCCAACTCACTTCGAATCTGCAGAATTCTCTCAATTACTTCGAGCGGTGCAAAACATCTTACTGGATCTAGATAGGTCGCCATAATTTGCCTCTTACGGAATCGCCCATTAATTTCTTAACCGGCAAAACATACGATTGCACAAGTAACGCAAAGGTTGTTAACTAAATTCCTCAGCAACCTATTTCGCAAATTTACGCTCAAACAAAGCGAAAGACCTCGTTTAACAGTAGGCAAAATCATAAACCCGGCAACCGCAAATGTTTGATTAACGTGGTGAAAAGGACTAGACTTTCCTTAACTTCCCCTTTTTTCCATTATTATCAGGAGTAGAAAAATGAATAGAAATATTGCCAAAATTTCAACGTTGGTCTTATTTGGGGCTATTTTCGTTTCGGGGCTAATTGCACAGGATGGCGCAGCGATTCGTTCAATAACCGGAAATCCCTATGTAATTTCAGCAAAAGCAGGGGGAGTAAACTATACCCAAGGGCAGGTTACGATCCAAAGAAAGGACTTAACTTCCGGCCGTCTTATTCGAGGGGATTCCGTTGAAGTTGGCGATAAAGTAATTACCGGTGAGGCTTCGCGAACGGAAATACTGTTAAACCCTGGTTCTTATGCGAGGCTTGGTGGTGACGCGGAATTTGAGTTTATAACCACCGACCTTGATGATTTGCAATTGAAGCTGGCTCGGGGAAGCGCAATGTTCGAAGTGTATGCGAGCGACGATTTCCGCATTACGATCTTAACTCCGACTTCCAGATTTTATTTGATCAAGTCGGGCGTTTATCGCGTCGATGCGGATTTGAATGGAACGAGCAGGCTGGAAGTACGAAAAGGTAAAGCTCAGGTCGGGGATTTAGATGCGACTACATTAAAGAAATCCAGAGCGGCTGATGTGCGCGGTCGGGAAGTTTCGGTTTCGAAGTTTGATTTGGACGAACGTGATGATTTAGAAATCTGGAGCCGCGAACGGGCGAAAGAACTGTCAATCGCAAATGCCCAACTTGAGCGGAGCACTACCAGAAACACGCTTCTGAATAGTTACCGCACGAACGGATGGGACACCTTTGGATCTTACGGCCTCTGGGCATTTTCCGCGCAATTTGGCAGCTATTGCTTTATACCGTTTGGAAACGGCTGGAGTTCACCTTACGGTTTTGGATTGAGACGCGGTCTCTATTATTTCAGACTGCCTCAGTATGTATATTATGCGCCGAATATCTACAATAACCCGAGGCGAGAAGCGTCCAAAATTTATGCACCAACTAATTCAAACGAGGCCGCAAACGACGATCGATCGTCGCACCGACCTCGAACCGAGCGTGATGAAAACGGAAATATAATTCGAAACGCAGAAGGTTCGCATGGTTTAAGACAGGATGGCACGCCGCGTCGTCGTCCCGTGAATGTGAGCGAAGACGGTGAAGTGCCGCAACCCAGAAGGCGTAGCATAAATGGAGTAAATGCTGAGAGACTGAGCCGTCGTGATCAGCGTCTGCCACAGCCTTCAGGCCAGCCTGAACGGAGACCGGAAAGATCTTCGCCTGCGCCGTCGCAACCGCGCGAACGTACTTACGATCCCCAGTCGCGACGTCCGGATCCTCCGCGTCGAGTGGTTCCGCCGGCTTCCCGTGCGAGTGATGCACCAATCGTGACCAAGAATCGCGAACCTGTAATCGATAACAAGTAGTATTAACGAAAGTTGATATTCGGAGCGGAAGGAAAAATCCTTCCGCTTATTTTTATGCGAGATATGTAAATATGGTCTGCACTACAACGAACGCAGCCTCAGCTGGTTTTGTTGCGTCAAGTGATTCTGGTAAATATGGCTGGAATACTAAGACGAGCGATTGAATTCCGTTTATTAGAAAATGAAACGCTATGCAGGGGAGAAGATTATCTGTTTTTACGCGTATCAGCGTGATTACCAAGCTCAGAAAAGTGAGTGTTATAAGCGTAGAATAATCGCCCCAATATTGAGGAAAGTGAACTAACGCAAAAACGAACGTAACCATAATGATCGCAAACAACACACCAAACGTTCTCTGAAACGCTGAATACAAAACGCCGCGATAGACGATCTCTTCAACGATCGGGGCAGAAAACGTCGCCATAAATGCGACAAGAAAAACGACGTACCGTGAACTTCTCAAAAGTCGTAGTAGCTCATTGTCTTGCTGTCCGAAAATCGTATTAGTCGCGAGGCCGAGCGAGAAAACACCCAAAAGCAGCAGAAAAGCGTGCCACCATTTAAAGCCGCCCCATTTTGCCCCAAGCATTTCCTTAAACGAGTAGGTATTGAATCTTGTGACGATGATCCACGCCAATACCAGCGTAATTATGTGCGCGGGAATGATGGCTCCAATTTGAACCATTATCGATGTGACGTCGTTTTGAGCGAAATCGACAAGTTGCTGTTGATTGGATAAATCTATTTTCTGGCTTAGCAGATACGAAATCAAAAAAGCCGCCGGCACGAATACGATCAAAGCGACGCTGGCAAGCCATAAGAGCATTGCGACACCGCTATTCCAAGGCGGATTATTTGGTGAATATATTTCTTTTATGCGTTCATCTACCTCTCGGGAGTTGAACGCGATATCGGGAGCGTCTGGATTAATATTTTCCACTTGAAAGAGTTTAGTCAAACTTTAGGATTCTGCCAAACAGCGAGTCTGGAGAAATTGTTTACGTGCGTTCTTGAATTAAGTTTCAAAAAGGGATAGGCTGTAATCCCGTGGAGTTACACGGGGAAAACCCTAAACAAAATGTGATTGCAGTAATACCGGCGAGGTACAAATCTACCCGATTGGAGGGTAAACTATTGCTTCCCATAAGCGGTAAACCGCTGATTCTACACACTTTAGAGCAAGCTAAGCAGGCATCGTGTGTTTCGCGGGTGATCGTTGCTACTGATGACAAACGTATTTTTGATGTCGTTCAGGAGCATGGTGATGAAGCGGTTATGACATCACCTAAACACGAATCGGGTAGCGACAGGATTGCGGAGGTTTCTGCGCGTTTGCCTGAAGGAACAATCGTGGTAAACGTTCAGGGCGACGAACCTTTGATTTCCCCGAGAATCATCGAGGTGGGGGTTGAGGCACTTCTTTCGAACGAAACCGCCGACATGGCAACGACGTGCGAAAAAATAACAGATTACCGCGAGGTTTTAGATCCAAATATCGTAAAGGTCGTTTCCAATTCAAACGGCTACGCGCAGTATTTTTCACGTTCGCCGATTCCTTTTCCAAGAGAATCTGTAAGTAAATTTGGAAGTTTGGAAAATGCGCTTTTAGAAATGCCCGACTTATTGAAGCTTTTTAGAAAACACACCGGACTATATGTTTATCGGCGCGAATTCCTACTTGCTTTTACGCGTTTGAAACAGACTATTCTCGAAAAAACTGAAATGCTCGAACAGCTTAGGGCGTTGGAAAATGGTGCGACGATCAAGGTCGTTGATGTCAACGAAAGCTCGATCAGCGTTGATACGCAAGAGGATTTTGAAAAGGTGCAAGCAATATTTTCCAGGCGCGATTCAGTGATTTATAAACCATATGAGTGATTGGATCGGACTAGGCTTTTTCGTTTTATTGATTTTTGGAGTTTTGGTCGGACTCAAGATATTGAGCAAACCTCGGGTGAGCACAAATGATGAGTTTGAACGAAATGCGGCCGAAAATGCTACGCTTTTGGGATCGGGAGTAAACGCGATAAACGGGATGCTGAATCCCGAATGTGCCAAAGGAAAAACGGCAGTCGAAGAAGTAAAAAAAGGAACGTATAATAAGAAGAAAGAGGACGCCAAAGGAATCGGAAACTACAATATCGAGGATAATGATGACTGAAAAACAAACAAAATACATATTTGTAACGGGCGGGGTGGTTTCGAGCCTAGGAAAAGGATTGGCGGCGAGTTCCATCGGGTGTTTGCTCGAAACGCGCGGCGCAACTGTTTCGATGATGAAACTCGATCCCTATATAAATGTTGACCCCGGCACGATGTCGCCGTTTCAGCACGGAGAGGTTTTCGTCACAGATGACGGCGCCGAAACCGATCTCGATCTTGGACACTACGAACGATTTACCAGTGCAAAAATGTCACAGGCAAACAACTGGACGAGCGGTAGAATTTATTTATCAGTGATCGAAAAAGAAAGACGCGGCGACTATTTGGGCAAAACGATCCAGGTAATTCCTCATATTACCGATGAGATAAAAGCCGCCGTTCGTGCTGTTGCCGAGAAAGACCAGCCGGATGTATTGATCGTCGAAATCGGCGGAACGGTCGGTGATATTGAATCTCTGCCGTTTATGGAAGCGATACGGCAAATGGGCAACGAGGAAGGACGAAATAACGCAATTTTTGTACACGTTACCCTCGTTCCATACATTGCAGCTGCGGGTGAACTCAAAACTAAACCAACTCAGCATTCAGTAAGAGAGCTTCGTGAGATCGGTATTCAGCCGGACATTCTTCTCTGTCGTTCGGAGCGTCCGCTGCCCCTCGAATTACGTAAGAAAATCGCATTATTTTGTAACGTCCAGGAAGATGGGGTTATTTCCGCACTCGACGTAGAAACGATTTATGCGGTGCCATTAGCGTTTCATGAGCAGGGACTTGATCAATTGATAGTTGATTCCCTTGAAATGAATGAGCATTTTCCCGATGCAAATTTGAGAGATTGGCGAAAGCTTGTTTCAACGATTACTGAACCCGGAGAAGGTGAGGTAAAAATCGGAATCGTAGGAAAATATGTCGAACTAGAGGATTCGTATAAATCGCTTCGTGAAGCGCTGACACATGCGGGGGTTGCGAACAATCTTCGCGTAAATGTTGAGTGGGTGGAATCCGGAAAGTTAATGAAGGAAGATTACGAAAGCCGCCTTCAGGATTTTGACGCGATCCTAGTTCCCGGCGGATTTGGCAAACGCGGAGTTGCGGGAATGATCCGTGCAATAAAATATGCCCGAAAATCAGGAACTCCGTATTTTGGAATTTGCCTTGGAATGCAGACCGCTTGTATCGAGTTTGCCCAAAACGTATGTGAAATTGTCGATGCCGATTCCAGTGAATTTCGTGAAGACGCGGAAAATCTTGTCATTTTCAAACTACGTGATTTAGTTGACGTTGAAGAACTTGGCGGAACGATGCGTCTCGGTGCATGGGATTGCAACGTAACAGAGGGAAGTCTCGCGTCTGAGATCTACGACGGTGCCGAACAAATTTCCGAACGCCACCGCCACCGTTATGAGTTTAACCCGGAGTTTAAGGAAAGACTTGAAAAATCGGGCTTGATCTTCAGCGGAATCTCACCTAACAAAAAATTCGTAGAAATGGTCGAGTTGCCGCGCGATGTTCATCCATTTTTTGTAGGATGCCAATTTCATCCGGAATATAAGTCCAAACCACTGAACGCACATCCTCTCTTTGTTTCGTTTGTCGAAGCTGCCTGGGAAAATCGTGTCAAAAGTGAAAACTTAAAAGATGATGTGAGCAGAAATAAGCCGCTTAAGAGCGATTTGGTTGAAATTGAAAATCAAGAAAAGGCAATGGGTTTTGGCGAAGACCGTTAAAAACAATTAGATTTTGTGCGATCTCGAACTTGCTGCCCCGATGTTCGGAGGGTATCTAAGCGCGCGTATAGCTCGAGAATAAAAATTTTCTCCATTTCATTGGTGTAATATTCGAAATGTTGGAGCTTCTCCAAAGTGTTTCAGTTCAATTGTGACGAACAAATCTCAAATTTATCTCAAAAACATATAAAACCAGCTTAGCTGAAGTGCTTCAGAGCACCGTCAGTAGTTAGTTTGATTCTCAAACGAAATTCCCCTTTAAGTTTACTTAATAAAATCCTTTCCCAACGGAATAAAATTTGCCGTTACCTACCTCAGTACGCGAATTTTCGAAGATTTGAAAAATCTCAGGAGTTCGGAAAGTTCGGCGAATTCAAATAAATTATTTTAGAGGAGAAAAGGAATGAAATACCAAAGTCATTTTAAACATTTCAGGGTATACGGTTTTGTCAGGTCAATGCTTTACCTGACCGTTATTCTGATTGCGACGCAATTCACATTGGCACAGGGAACAAGGGGCACAATACGCGGAACAGTAACTGACCCAAACGGGGCAGTTGTGCCAAACGCAACCGTCACGCTCATTGATACTGTAAAGGGAACGGAAATTCGATCAGTTCAAACGAATAATGCCGGAGTTTATCAGCTAATTGAGGTTGAACCATCGACATACAACCTAGTTGTGTCGGCACCGAATTTTGCGGAATTCCGTTTGGTGTCAGTTAAAGTTGAACCGAACCGTAATTTAACACTAGATGCGAATCTTTCTATAGGACAAGTTTCCAGCGAAGTTACGGTAACAGCCGGAGCGGAATTGATCGACCGAGAATCCGCAACACTTGGAACTACTGTTGATAATAAACGCGTAGAAGGCTTGCCGCTTAACGGCCGTAATGTTTTACAATTGGCACTTTTGCAGCCTGGTGTTTCACCGGCTGATGCCAATGGCTCGGGATCATTTGGGTCCGGTTCGGGGATAAGAGTCAATGGAAGTCGAGGTGTTGAAAATAACTTGACACTTGACGGAGCAAACAATAATGAAGTCGCCGTTGGCGGCTCAATTGGTGGACAACCGCGACCTGACGCTATTCAGGAGTTCAGAATTCTCAGTTCTAATTTTGAGGCCGAATTCGGAAGAAATACCGGAGGAGTTATCAATGTTGTAACGAAATCGGGAACAAACGAGTATCACGGAAACGGACGGTTCTTTTATCGCCCGACATTTTTATCAGCCGCCCGGTTTTTGGACAAAGCTTTACCAGCGGCAGGTACGGCTCCCGGCGCTGATCTGCGACGAACCTTCGAAAGAAAAGAATACGGTTTCAATATTGGCGGGCCAATCTATTTCTTGAATTTTGGAGAGGGTGTTCCAGTAATTTACGACGGAAAAGACCGAAGTTTCTTTTTTGTAGATTTCGAACGACGCGGACAAAAAGTTGGCGCGACCCAAACTATTAATGGCTTGCCGAGTGCGGCCGAATTGACAGGTGATTTTAGCGCCTTCACCGGAAGAACATGCGCAAATGGAGTGGTTGGAATTTGTGATCCTGTAACTGGAAATCCATTTCCAGGCAATAAGATACCATCGTCACGCTTTTCGCCAATTGGTCAGTTTTATATCGGATTTTTACCCCAAGGAAATGCGAGTGGCCAGGCTCAGGTAGGAGCTGATCGATTAACGACTAATAATTTCGTAACCATGAGATTTGATCACCGTATTACTGAAAATCATATCTTGAATTTTACCGCTAATTACACTGACACAGATGACCGAACTCCATTCGCGTCGGTAGGACCGGCAAGTGTGCCGGGATTTGGTTCGGCTGATCGTCGCAAGACCAGGAACTATATTGGAAGATACTCCTATATCATTAATCCAAATTTAGTTAATTATTTATTGGTTAGTGTTTCAAAGAATAAACAACCTGGTATTGCCCCCGTAAATACGACAACGCCGGCAGAAATAGGTTTTACTGCCAATTTTGTAGCTAACAGTCAATTTGCCGGTCCTCCTGCGATTCGTTTGTTTGAAAGGGGGCTTACTCTTGGTAACTCAATACAGGGGCCGCAAGCAAGGATAACTGAGAACTATCAAATCCAGGATTCCTTGAGTTTGGTTTTGGGTTCGCACCGAATGAAATTTGGTGTTGATGCAACTAAATATAAACAAGATCAGGACTTCTTGTTTATAAATCAGGGGATTTTTACCTTTTCCGGTAATTTTGGTAACAACACGACGGGGAATGATTTCGCTGATCTGCTGATTGGAAATTCTCCCGTTGCCGTTCAATACGGATCGGCCGGTAGAAGAGATTATCGTCAGTTAGGATTTGCAGGATTTGCCCAGGATACCTGGAACGTAACCAGAAATCTTACTCTATCTTACGGACTCAGATATGAATATGTCTCGCCGTTGAAAGATTTGTTAGACAGGGTTGCCTATTTTCGTCCGGGATCTACTTCACCGCAGTTGGCGGCGGGAACTCTTACTTTTGAAGGAAGAAATATCGTTGCCGGTGGAGCACTTCCCGATGGCCTTGTCTTTGTAGGCGACCCGGACAATGTTTTGGGTGGAACCGTACCTCGAGGAGGCGTTGCACCCGATAAAAACAATTTCGCTCCGAGAGCCGGGTTTGCATACTCATTTGATGGTGACAGTAGTGGCTTTTTTAGTAAATTGCTTGGAAAGAACCAGACAGTCATAAGAGGGGCCTTTGGTCTGTATTATGGTGCGGTCATTGGCGACACAGTTCTTCAACAGCTGACGGCGCCGGGTTATAATGGAACCAATGTCTTCTTTTTCCCAAATGGAGGACCACTAGCCGATCCGTTCGCTCCTGATCCGTTTCCTCTTCTTGATGGTGTTCAACCGACGAGAGCTAATCCGTTTACATCGGGTGCAAACATAGTGATTTCATCGGTCCTGGGACAAATGTCGCAGCCAACTGATCCCAATTTGAAAACCCCGCAGGTAACGCAGTTTAATGTAACGCTTGAAAGGGGATTTCTAACTAACTATGTACTCGGTATCAGTTATGTAGGGAATCGTGGACGTAAACTTTACGTGCGCGAACAGGTCAATCCATCGGTCGGCACTTTTGTACCTGGAATACCCGCAACTGGAACGCTTAACACTGTTCAATTCGGTGTAATTCCAAATGTGACTACCGGAAACGTAAACAGCCGACGTTTAAATCAATCATATACGATTGGTTTAAATGAGCTTTCATCAAGCGGAAATTCCACTTATGATGCTCTACAAGTAAATCTGCAAAAGCGTTTCAGCGATGATGGCTTGCTATTCCAACTTGGTTATACTTTTTCAAAGTCTATAAACGACTCTGATGATCAACGTGATGGCGTGGACCTAGTTGACGGGAGTTTTGGACGATCTTTATCGGACGACGATGCACCACATCGTTTGGTAGGAAGTTTCATTTATGAATTACCATTCTTTAAGAATACCAGTGGTTTCTTAAACCGGCTTTTGGATGGATGGAGCATAGGCGGAATATACACTTACCAATCGGGTAATGTCTTTAGTATCCTCAGTCAGAACGACAACCTAGGCGCAGGCGGCGGAATAATCAGCTTTGCCGACTTGGGAGTAGCGTACCAACCGTTAGATGGTGTGGCCAATGATCGCCAAGCTTTTAACGCTGGTGCCTTCGTTGAATACAACTGCTCCGTTACTGCAACCCCTGTTGGTGGGGGAGGAGCGATCACAGGAATTCTCGGGGTTCCTACGGCTGCATGTCCAAACGGCTTTAGGCGCGGCACATCATCGAGAAACCTGTTCCGCTTGAACAACCCCGTTAACAATTGGGATGCGATTCTAACGAAAAAAACTCGCTTATTTAACGAGAGGAACATTCTTGAACTGAGATTTGAAGCCTTTAATCTATTAAACAAAACTCAGTTTACGACTATTGAAAATAGGCTGAACAATGCATCGTTTGGAAAATATACGGGAACAAGGGAATCTCGTATTATCCAACTCGGTGTTAAATTGACTTTCTAAGTCTATTTATATTGATTGGGGTATTACTTCTAAGCGGGGTAAAATCCCATTGAGAGCCCGTCGGTCTTGGTCGACGGGCTCTTTTTCTCGCTTGAATGGATGTAATATTTATTTTTCGTTGTTATTATCGTTTTTTGAGATTTTGCATAGCCGGAAGGCAATATTTAGAAGTTTGCTGTTTATGAAAAGTTTTGAGGTCGGAAATACAACTTTTGGAAATGGAAATTTGACGATCATAGCGGGACCGTGTGTTGTGGAAACGGAGCAGCATGCTTTGTTTATGGCACAGGAAATTAGCGATATCTGTAAGATGGTTGGGCTGGACCTGGTTTATAAATCGTCGTTTGATAAAGCAAATCGGAGTTCGATCGAGAGTTTTCGCGGCGAAGGTATGGACTTTGGTTTAGCAATACTTCAAAAAGTCAAAAACGAAGTCGGAGTCCCCGTGATTACTGACGTCCATGAACCGTGGCAAGTGGAAAAAACTGCCGCGGTTGCCGATATTCTACAGATTCCTGCATTTCTTTGCCGTCAGACTGATTTACTTGTCGCCGCTGCCGAATCGGGAAAGGCCGTCAATGTTAAAAAAGGACAGTTTTTGGCTCCGTGGGACGCAAAGAATATAGTCGATAAGCTTGCTTCGGCTGGTTGTGAGAAAACTTTGCTGACGGAGCGCGGCGCGAGTTTTGGCTATAATAATCTTGTAGTCGATTTTAAAAGCTTTCCAATCATGCGAGGATTTGGCGTTCCTGTAGTTTTTGATGTTACACACTCTTTACAGCTTCCTGGCGGACTGGGAAAAGCAACCGGTGGGTTGGCGGAATATATCGAGGATTTTGCCCGTGCCGGAGTTGCGTGTGGTGTAGATGCGGTTTTTATGGAAGTACACGATGATCCTTCTAAGGCACCGAGCGATGGCCCTAATCAATTACCGCTGGCACGCTTTGAAAAGCTCTTGGTTAAATTAAAACAGATTCACGAGTTAATTAATCAATAAATTCGGACCTGAATGGAGTAAGTTTGATCCAATCGGATTAGAGGAAAATTAGGTAACGGCCAACAGGTCAGGTTTTGAGGCCTTTTGAAAATATCTGACTTATTTCGGAAAGGCATCTCGAGTTTGCCAACCGGCGTCAAACATCTGGTCGCTGAATTGATAGCATTTACAGTTTATTTGCCGCTGGCGAAATTCGCCCTTGTTGCTGAAAAGATCCGCTTTCGTTTTGATGCTTTTCCGCTTTCGATTACCGCGACAAAACCCTATATACGATGCGCACGGATTCTCTTGATCGTTTTGGGACAAGGCTTGAGCAGAGATTTACAAAGAACGAGATTGAAGAAATGATGAAGGCTGCGGGATTGGAAGATATTCGCTTCAGCGCCAACGTACCTTTTTGGTGTGCCGTTGGAACTTGGAAACAGACATATCGATTTTTAAAATTAACTCATATGAAGAATCTTAAACCATTCATTTTTAGCTTGGTTTCTTTGTTATTTGTGTTTTCGGTTTCCGCACAGGATCGTGCTTCGATTACATGGGAAGTTTTGAAGTATGACATTATTGCTTCATTGCCACAGAATTTTTCCACCGACCGCAACTTAGATGTAACGGCTACGATGAACCTGAAAAACGCGAGCGACCAGACGTTTTCGCGTTTGACGCTGCGTATCAGTGATCAGGCTGAAATCAGCTCGATTACCGCTAACGGCACTGCAGCAGACTTTAGGAAAAGCGAGGAAAGTATCGGTGCCGGTCTTAAACTTCAGCGGGCCATCGTCAGTCTACCGGCAATCTCACCTGGGTCAACATTTTCCGTCAAGGTTTCATACAAGTTGAGAGTCAAAGCGAATTCCGCGCTCAACAGTCTTTCACCGGTTGAAACACAATTTCTTCCAATGTCTTTTTGGTATCCGGCCCCAAACAGTTGGTTTTTTGCCGGTGGTGCGGATTTCGCGCCCTACAATTTGCGAGTCAATAATCCGGCAGGTCTTTCGATTGTCAGCTCGGGTGAAAACACAGCGGGTGGATTTGAGCAAAAATTAAACGGACAGCCCTTCTTTACCGCGGGAAAATGGGACATTATTGAAACTAGCGGCATCAAGGTTTATGCGCCATCCGGCGGAGATACGCGGACAAAACCCCGGGCAGACGAACTCGCTTTGTTCTTAAAAGAAGCAAATGAATTTGTTGCTTCTTTAAGCGGTAAGGCCATAACGGCTCCGATGAGGATCGTTTCCGTAAATCGCGGGGCCGGATTTTCCGATAGCGGTACTGTATTCGTTGACGACAGTGTTTTTCGAAGACAGAAACTAGACTCGCAGACGGTGATGAACCTAGCCGAAGCGGCCGCGAAGTTTTGGCTCGGAAATGCGGTCGAGGTAAACGGAGTCGGATATGGAGTTATACGTGAAGGGTTATCGAAATATCTCGCGACGCAGTTTATCGAGAATAAGTTTGGGAAAAATGTTGCCGATATCGAGCGTTTAAAACAACGTACAAATTATTCGGCAATTGCGAATCGAGACGGGCCGCTAAGCGTCGTTTCGCCAATTGATGGTTTTTATTACACGGCGACCGCAAATAAAGGGGCGATGATTTGGAAGTTTCTCGCTTTGAATTCGAAGGATCAATTCTTCAAAACAATTCAAGGTTTGGCGGGCGACGGAAATTTAAATTTAGGTGAACTTCGCGCAGCGTTTTCGGCCCAAAAAGCCTACCTTGATTATATGATCGATGATGCAACTTCGATGAACCTAATGATCGGACTCCCGCAGCAGCAGGGCAATCAGACAAAAGTAGCTGTGCGAAATATAAGCGAAGTACCAACGAATGTTGATGTCGTGGGATTGACGTCAAGTGGAAAACGAATAACTTCGAATGTTTCGATTCCTTCAAATGGCTTTAGCGAAGCTGTTTTTCAGGGTGCGGAAAAAATTGTACGGGTCGAGATCGATCCGGATAAAATTTACCCGCAGACTGATTACATAGATGATGTTGCGCCAAGGTCGATTTCAGAAAACGATCCTTTACTATTTATTAAAAAAGATTTCGACCGACAGCGTTTTGCGGATGCGGAAAAAAAGGCGTTAACTGTTTTGTCGATATACTCCCAATTCGATGACGCTAAAATAATGCTTGGGCGTTCGCTGCTAGCACAACAAAAGATTACCGAAGCAGAAAGAATTTTCCAGTCTGTTTTGGACGAAAAGCTTCCATCGGCACAAAGCCTCGCACGGGCGAATGTGGGTCTCGGTGAGCTAGCTTTGAAAACGGGACAGAGTGCGAAGGCGATTCAGTTTTTTAACGAAGCGATTCGAACAGACGGCGAATACGGCGCAACGCTGGCGGCACGAACCGAGCGTGACAAAATCGGTGGTTCGAGCGGCATTGATCCGGAGTTGTCGGCATTCTTTAGTGCATTCGACCTGGCTGTAAGCGCGAACGACAAATCCCGAATAGACTCGATGACGGTCCCGGGCGAGGTTTCAAAGTTTG
>JBGTGX010000072.1:0-14330 GCA_041746475.1 Pyrinomonadaceae bacterium
GGGCGTCCGCATCCTCCAAGTTCTCCAAGGTTTCTTCAACCTCAAATACGTCCCAATTTTCCAAAACAAATTCCCGCGTCGTACCCTCCAAACATCCGGTTTGTAAGCCGGGTGTAAATAACCTGTCATTTTTAAGCCAAAAAATATTTGCCATACAGGCCGAAGTTACATGGCCCTTTTCGTTTGTGCGAATCGCCTCATCAAACCCATTTGTTATTGCTTCGTCCAATGCAAGACTATTTCCGAGGTAATTGCAGGATTTTACGCCCACAAGCGGCGATGTCGAATTTATCTGAAAGGGTGAAAATGTAAGAGAAATACGGTTTTTTACTTCGCGACGATCTGCGGTCTGAATCAAAAGACAAATTCGGGATTCCATTTCCGCCTGCCAGAGTTTGGGCGCCGATTCATCAAAGAATGTTAAGCGGCACCTGCCATTTCCAACGCAATTTTTTCCGACAATCCTATAAAGAGAGTCTAAAACTTTTTGTTCTTGAAATTCTTGGGGATCAAGACATATTTTTCCGGCATTCGCGGTTAGCCTGGACCAATGCTTATCCCACAGAAAAGGCTTGCCATCCTGAATTGCAATAGTTGTAAAAACGCCTTTTCCGTAAAGCGCGGCGATCGAGCTACTCTGAATATTGGTTTTTTCGGCAGGAAGTATTTGATGATTAAACGAGACGAACTCGTGCATTTAGCTTGCGACCCTTTGCGTTTGCTTCTGTGCGACCGGGAAAACAAGGCGGAAGGTTGTTCCATCGCCAAGTTTACTAGAGGCTGAGATCGTACCCGAATGCTCCTGAACGATCCCGTAAGTTACGGCCATTCCAAGCCCGGTACCGCTTCCGACCGCTTTTGTAGTGAAAAATGGGTCAAAGATCTTGTTGAGGTGTTCGGGCTCGATCCCGGTTCCAGTGTCGGAAACCTCGATGGACAGTTCGGTTTCGCCCTCGTATTCGGTTGTAAGCGTTATTTCGCCACCATTTAGGATGGCATCGCGGGCATTGATAATCAGATTTGTAAATACTTGCTGAAGTTTCCCCGCGTTTCCGAAAATCTTCGGTGGGACGCCCGCGTAATTCTTTATGATATCAATGCTGGATTTTCGCAACTGCGGCTCAAGCAGCTGCAGAGTATCCTCTAATAATTGGTTTACATCAAGATCGGTAAACTCGGTAGCGTTTCCAGTACGTGAGAAATTGAGAAGATTCCCGACAATATTCGTCGCGCGCTCAGTTTGTTTTTGAACTTTCTGCAAAAGAGCGTGTTTTGGATCAGTTTCCGGGATCATTCCCATCAACATTTGTGTATAACTCGAAACACCCGTTAGCGGTGTGTTTACCTCGTGTGCAACACCGGCTGCGAGCAATCCGATACTCGAAAGTTTTTCGCTCTGCTGCAAGCTCTCTTCAAACTTAACCCTTTGAGTAACATTTTCAATCACGACAATCGCACCTTTTTGATCCTGAGACATTGATCTAAGCGGTGCGATAGCAACATTTAGAGTCAACGCTGTTCCCCTTCGATCTTTGGTTTGAAGCTTGTAGGCGTTCTGAATTTCTGTTAGGTGCCAACGATCTTCACCTAAAATAACGTCGATTTTTTGAGCAAACCCATCGTCAAAAATTTCCTTGATCTGCTTGCCGATCACTTCTTCACGGCTATATCCGAGCACTTCCTCAAACGTTGAATTACAACGTGTGATCAAACCTTTTTCATCAACCGCAATGAGTCCGACATTCACCGATTCGACAATGGATTCATTAAATTCCTTGAGCAATGCGAGTTCTTCAGCGCGAACATGTTGCTCCTGATAAAGACGACTATTTTCAATCGCAACTGCGATATAACCAGAAGCCGCTTGAAGTATCGAGATGTCTTCAGACGAAAGCAGGGATCCGTTTTTTGCACGTCCTAAACCGATCACGGCGACCATATTTCCACGAACGACACACGGAACAAAGTAGTGCAACTCCTGTCTGACAACCCCATTTTCACCTGAATTAGCGCTAAGGGTTTCCATTTCGGCAATCGAAAATTCATCGGCGCGAACGACGCCCTTTTTCGCAGATTTTTGCCGGATCATCTGACGAAAATCTCCCGGCATTTCGTACCTATCACTCAAGCCGATAGATTTCTCGATCCTGTAGCCGCCCTCGACCGAATCATCTTCGATAAACATCGCCACTTTTTCCACATCGAGCACTTGTTGGAGGCGCCCGTTAAGTGAATCTAAAAGCGGTTCAAGTGTAGTTGTCGCAGAAAGCGTTTTTCCAAAATCTAGCAAACCGCGTCTTAAATCATATTTCTCCCCATAAAAATAGCGCTCTGTTCGTTCTTGCAGAAAATTTTTCAAGGGCTCAGACAATAGAACAATTGCCGCCATCGCGACAAT
This sequence comes from Pyrinomonadaceae bacterium, assembly GCA_041746475.1. Taxonomy (GTDB): domain Bacteria; phylum Acidobacteriota; class Blastocatellia; order Pyrinomonadales; family Pyrinomonadaceae; genus Aridibacter. The sequence goes on from JBGTGX010000072.1 coordinate 2,399, forward strand.
CGCGATCAAACTTCTCAATACTTTCTCAGTGGTCGAAAGATTGTCTCCCATCGCGAGGAAAACTAATCCAAGCGCGACAATCCCGATCATTGCCGCAATCGCAACGGTCGTAAGAGCATATACAAAGGCACGGCGCACCACTACATCGACGTCCATCAAACGATAACGGACGACCGAATGTCCGAAACTAAATGGAATTAATGCCAAAGGAAGAAGGGTGAGTGCCGCAGTTAATCCATCTTCGGGAAGATAAACAAATCTCTTGCCGATCTGAAATGCAAAAATCGGCACGACTGCGACGATAGTTCCCCACATCGCCCATTTAAGCCTCTGTCTAACGATTGTTTTCTTGTTCTTAACGAATCGCCATATCAAAACGCCGGCACCGAGCGATATTCCGACGATGAAATGGTAAAGATTGATCCGGTCCAAATTCCCGATAAGATCAAATCGGTCGGTCAAATTCGCTAGCCAACCCGCAAAAGCCGTTCCCGGAACAATATGATAGGCGAGCGAAAGAAAGAGGATCGTAAATGAAATAATCGCTGCCGGAACGTAGAGCACATATGTCGTCCAACGCGGATTATCGAAAACCGCACTCCTAACAGGATACCGTAAACAAAAATGAAGAAATAAGGGGGCGAAAAAGGCGAACGCCATATCGTCAAGCAGCCTTACTGCAAGGTCAAAATCCTCTCCTAGACCAATTGCCTTGTAACTCTGAAATACGTAAGCGAGCAGGCAGACCGAAGCGAAATGGAGGACAAAAGGCGAGCGGCTTCCCTGCTTCAACAAGACAAAAACACCAATTCCTAACCAGACTGCGCCAAGAATCGAAAGTAAAATAACTGACGGAGTCCAACGTGGAAGGGTGTCAATATTTCTTAGATCGGCATAATAAAAGTTGTCTGTGAAAGAATAGGAAGGTCGTTGATAAAGATAGGTAAGATTTCCTCCAACTCCGGCTTGCTCAAGATAAATGTAAATGTCGCTGATCAGCACATTTTCTTCGAGCTTGTCATCGTCAAAACCGATTCCTATTAACTTGTCACCCGCAGCAATTCCGGCTCTTGAACCAGCTAGACCTGGTGTCACTTTCTCCGCGTAAATTCCATCTTCCTTGTGAACCCAAAAAACTCCGTCGGTCGGGGGAAGCTGATTATACCCTCGCTGCAAAAGATTAAGTGCTCCGACCGTGACAAATATTACCGTTGCCAATAGCCAAACTAAACTCCAACTTGTAAGCACTTTTCCTTTCATTATTCTTAGACGGACTTCATCATCCTACTTCAAAAGGCAATATCCGTTCCATTATTTTCAAACACTCCAAAAATAATAAAATCCCCTAAAATCAACCCTTTAAATAAAGTAAACAACAAATTGGGGACAAACTTCATCCATATTTCCTCAATAAATCCAAGATTATGGAAAAAAAACCGCAGTTGACTACAGATAACTAAAGATAAAGGAGATTCATTATCAGCTTGCATCCGCAGTCAACTGCGGTTTCGATTCAGTTTTTCAAAGTCTTAATTAAAATCTGACCAAGATACCGCCGCGAAAAATTCGCCTTTGCGAATTTATCGTGAGCAGCCCTTCGCTCACTTCCACCCCACCTTGAAAATCCAAAATGTTCTTCGCATCTAAAACTGCCTCAGCGTCGATCGGCAATCCCCATACGGGCAGATCCTGAGTAACAATGAAGCTCAAGCCGGGATCATAGATCGCCAAACGCCCCTGAAAAGGATCGATTGCAAATACGGTAGCCTTTGGCGATAGTCTGTAAATCGCTTTAACAGTCGTTCCGGTTTCAAAATATGCATTTAGCTCGCCAAAGAATGACTGGAAAAAATCCCTGTCAAAAGCTTTAGCAGGATTTGAAATCACATTTTGCGAGAGTTTTTGACCGTTTCCAAATGAATATCCAGCGGACGTTGTAAACAAATTATTCAAACGCCGCGAATATACAACCCTCAACCCCTGAGCTTTTCCACGTTGCGAAGCCACCAAACCACCAAATTCGGTCCCGCCAAGATCGTCAAAAGGCAAGGTCGCAAGCCCTACACCGCGTCCAACTGCAGAATCAAAAAAGACATTCGCTTCTACGCTCGAACGATTATCCAGAATTCTCTCTACGCCGAATTCAATTCGACGGTTCTTATTCATCAGTGGCTTATCGTTTTCAACTACAATATCTTCTACTGCAATCGGATCTCTAAACAAGACCTGATTGCCTTCAAGTTCGATCACGCGCTGCCAGGTAGGTTGTTCGGTTTGTGTCGTGTAAGCAGCTCTGACCCGCGTTTTTGAATTGACATCAAATTGAAATCCTAGTCTCGGGCTGATCGATGAATCGCTTCCGGCACCTACAAATCGTGAATAATCTAAGCCTACAACCACGACAATTCCCTCGGCTACGCTCCATTGGTCAAGCGCCTGAACCGACGCTTGTGAAAGCGCCTGATCATTCGAACCGATATTTAACTTCCCGAGTTTCGCAATCGAACCTCGAATATTTAGTTGATGACGTTCGTTGGGTCGATATGTGAAATTTGTCTCAAAACGCTTCGGAGCGGTTTTGCCCGTACCAATCTGACCGGCAAAAACAACCTCCGCATTTTCACCGAGCGGTCTCAATGTTGCGAAGTTAAATCCTGTATAACTCTCTTTATCGTTTGAAGCGACAAATGTTTCAACAATCGTTTGACCCTTCCGCCCAACATCATCTTCTTCTTTTTCCGTAACGCCAATTCGCCGCTCGACATTCTCGGATTCAGCCGTAATCGCCTCGTCAGTTGTAACGACCGGAGATTCGCCCTCTCGGTTCTGATAAATCGATCGGCGCGCAGCTTGAGCTCGGACTCTCCATTTGGCGCTATTCCTGTCGGCTCGCTTCTCAGGAAGAGTGTTTCCACTTCCCGAGCGTTCGAGCTTAAACCCGTAAACCAATTCATCTTCCCGATTAACTTTAACTTCTTTAAGCGTAACGGCATTAAATCCTTGAGCGACAGCCAAGATTGTGTAGGTACCCGGTACAAGTTTCGCAAAAAATTTCCCGGTTGAGGATGCGGTTACTTGTTTCAACAGTTTCGAAGTCCCGAGCTTAAAAACCGAAACCGTTGCGTTTGAAATGGGCTTACCCGATTTATCAAGTACAACGCCTTTGATCACACCGAATCGTGCCCCGCCATTTTCCGCGACAGCTTCCGCCTTGGCTTCGCCTGCAACAAACACAAAGGCAAGGAAGGCGGTCAGCAACGCAAAAGATACTTTCACTAAACTTTTATTTGGCATAATCGATAATGCTTCCTCAAACAAGTTTCGGGAGAACTTATTTCCACGAGAACGAAAAACTAAATAATAAGTCCCGATGTTAGGGGCTATTTCTCACAACAGCCCATTTTGGTATGTTATTTCAACTGTGTCAAGTCAAAAATCCGCGAATCTTTGCGGACTAGGATGCCTTAAAACTTGACAAAGTTCGCCCAAAGGCTAGAATGTTTCTCTGTGTCATTTTTCCTTGTCAGCTTGAAAAGAGGCGCAGATTGACAAATATACCGGAGACGTGGCTGAGTGGCTGAAAGCGGCGGTTTGCTAAATCGTTAAGGGTGTTATAGCCCTTCACAGGTTCGAATCCTGTCGTCTCCGCCAGATTAACTCTGGATTATTGTTTTTTTTGTACTGCCATCAAATGTTAAAGTTTGGTGGCTTTTATTTTTGACTGCGAATACATTTAATAGTTATGACAACACGGGTAAGATTTGCACCATCGCCAACAGGTTATTTACACATCGGTTCTGCACGAACCGCGCTTTTTAATTATCTTTTTGCCAAACATACGGGCGGAAAATTCCTGATTCGCGTCGAAGATACTGACCAGCAGCGTTCAACTGAAGAATCGCTTGCGTCAATTCTCGACGGCTTGAAATGGCTCGGATTTGCTCACGATGAAAAAATCGTTTTCCAGTCTGACAACGCGGAGAAGCATCGTGTGACCGCTTTGAAATTGCTGCAAGAAGGCAAGGCGTATCGAGATTTTACGTCGAAGGAAGATCGTTCGATAACAGATATTAAGAAAGACATCGCCGACAAAGCACGCAAACAAGGCAGGGACAAAGATATGCGTGATAACGAATATCGCGTTTTGCCAAAGGAAGAATCCGACAAACGTGCGAAAAACGGCGAACGATTTGCGATTCGCCTAAAAGTCGCCACGACCGGAAAAAGTTCGTTTGAAGATGCGGTTTATGGGCTTCAGGAAAGAGATTATGCCGACATCGAGGATTTGGTATTACTCCGTTCGGACGGCCATCCCCTGTATAATTTAGCGGTAGTTTGCGATGACATCGAAATGAATATTTCCCACGTAATTCGTGGGCAGGATCATATAACGAATACACATAAACAAATATTGATTTACGAAGCCCTTGGGGAGGAAAGACCAACATTTGCGCATCTTCCGTTAATTCTAGCTCCGGGGGGTAAAAAGCTTTCCAAACGAATCCACGGTGAGATCGTTTCGATGACAGCATACCGCGATGCAGGTTTTATCGCCGGTGCTTTTCGTAATTTTCTTGCACTTCTCGGCTGGTCGGCGGGTGAAGAACAGGAAATCTATTCGCTCGAAGAACTCATCGAAAAATTCTCACTCGACCGAATAAATCAATCTAATGCAACATTTAATTTCGACGCAAACAACGAACGCCGCTGGACGGATGACAAAGCGATCTGGATGAACGCCGAATACATTCGAACGATGGCACTTGACGGTCTTGTCCCGCTCGTTCGTGAAGAGTTGCGAAATGAAAAACTCTGGCGAGAAGAATACGACGATGACGAAAAGCAATGGTTTGAATCAACTGTTGATCTTATTCGCGAACGATTTTACACGCTCAAGGATTTCAGCGAACAAGGACGTGCGTTTTTCTCCGAAGATTTTGACTACGATAAAAACGCCATTGAGAAAAACCTCAAAAAACATCCGGATCTGCGGACGTGGCTGCCCGAATTAGCTGAAAAATTTGAGGGGTTGGAAGATTTCTCGCACGACGAGATTTTCGCTGCGGTTAAGGATTTCTGCGAAGAAAAAAGCACGAAGGTCGGTGTTGTTCTAAACGGCACAAGAGTTCTCCTGACGGGTCAAGGTGTCGGGCCTTCAATGGTTTCCGTGATCGAACAACTCGGCAAAGACAAAACCGTTATGCGCCTCAAAAGCCAGGTGGCTTGGAATGAGTAATTGTGCAGGAGCACTACGCGCTTCTGCTAAGAGTAAGTCCGATGGATATACAAACAAGGCGCGCAGCGGAGGACGATTTAGGTTCAATCCTAAAACTCCTTTATGAATTCGCAGAATACGAGGATTTACTAGACTTTCTCGAAATCACGGAAGAAAAACTACATGATGCGATGTTTGGCGAGCGGGCTTTTCTAAAGGGTTTGATTGCTCTTGACCGGGAAACGCCCATTGCCTACGCGCTGTTTTATCCCGCGTTCTTGAGTTTTCGAGGGCAGCGAAGTGTTTACCTCGAAGATATCTTCATCACACAGAAATATAGAAGCTGCGGAATTGGCGAACAGATGCTTCGCGAGGTCGCAAAGATTGGGAAGGAAGAATTTGGCGCGGTGAGAATGGATTTTCAAGTTCTAAAATGGAACAAGGCCGCTATCAAATTCTACAAAAAACACGGAGCGATTTTCGATAGTGACGAACGCCATTTTAAGTTTGTGGATTTGGCGTTTGAAGGTTTGACCAAATACTAAGAATTTTGTCACAGACACGTATTCCGCGGTGTATTTTTGATGTAAAACGAATTCACCAAAAAAAAAAGAGGAACGAGATGAAAAGAACGATTCAGCTAAAAGCGGGCATTTGCGTTTGTTTTGTCATAATTACGATCGGTTCGTACGTGATCGTCGCACAAAACGAAATTTCCGGAACTTGGACGGCAAACGAAAATAATTGGAATTGGCAAGATAAAGACGATGCGAAAGCGAAACCGCATGAAGATAGAGTCTACTTGAATTTCAGCTACCAAAAAACTAAAGACGGTAAGACGAACAATAGCAACCACGGATCGACATTCTCTTTCGACGATCTCGGCGGTTTAACAAAAGCTCAGACCGAGGGCGCGAATTCTCAGGTGCGCTTCAAGTTGGTGCGTGAGGCCGGAGCGATCGAATGTGAGGGCGTTTTTCGAAACGGCAAGGGTATCGGCGAGTTTAAGTTTATTCCAAATCGTGCGTACGCCTCTTCGATGAAAAGTAAAGGCTTTGAGCTCTCGGACAGCCAGATGTTTTCGGCTGCTACACTTGATTTGAGAATGGCGGACATCGACGATCTGCGGTCTGCCGGTTTCGCGGAACTGACAACAAACGATCTGTTCAAAGCGAAAATTTTCAAGGTAAATTCCGCGTTCAAACGAGAAATGGCTAGTGCCGGATTTCCGAATCTTCCGATGCAGGAACTCGTAAAGGCGAGAATTTTTAAAGTTGACGCGAATTTTGTAAAACAAGCCTACGAGATGGGACTTGCAAAAGATTCATTTGGCGAAATCGTCAAACTTCGAATCCACAAAGTCAGCCCTGAATATCTACAAGGTATGCGTGCAGCCGGTTTTCGTGACTTAACGGCGCAGGAAGCTGTGAAACTCAGAATCTTTAAGATCACCCCTGAATTTATAAATGAAATGAAGGGCTTGGGCTTTTCAGGACTATCCGTATCGGATGCAACAAAGCTGAGTATTCATAAAGTGACGCCAGCGTTTATGAAGGAAATGCGCGATGTTGGTTTTCCGAATCTCTCAGTTGGCGACGCTACCAAACTCCGAATCTTTAAGATTGACGGTGATTTCGTCAAGAAAGCGATGGAGCAAAGCGACAAACAACTGACTGTAAGTGATCTTGTAAATATGAAGATTCACAACCGGATAAAATACTCGAAGACGAAAAACTAGTTAAAACGAGGGAAGCCGAAATAGCTTCCCTCAATTTTATTCAAACTGCTTTTTAAATTCCTCGAATCCGCTTCGAAAACTATCTAAATCATTTTCGAGAGTCGAAACCCGTTCTTCGAGGTCGGAAATACGATTTTTACTACCGCCCACATTCGGCGGGGTCTCAAATGACATACTCTCGACGTCGACCTCGCCTGACAGTAAATGGCAGACTCGACCATCTTTTTGACCGGGCTGCTTCGGTAATCGCAGAACTAACGGCTCGTCCCGGCTTGTCAGAGATTCAATCGTTTGATTAATCTCATCGAGACCGGAAAAGTCGTAAATTCTGTTTGTCCGCTGATTTAATTCTCCAATAGTTTGTGCGCCGCGAAGCATGAGTACGCAAATGATGGCGGTTTCGGCGATTTCGAGGTCGAGCACCTTTGGGAGCAGGTGCTTATATTTTGGGGTCCGGCTGCCGGCTCCGTAGAAAATATAGACGATGTCCTTTTTTTGAAGGGATTCAAGGCTTGCGGCAACGGTCGCTTCATCATAATTTACGACCGGATTGCGGTTTGATTTTTGATTGCACGCGCTGACAAGAGCGTTTAAGGTTAAAGGATAATAATCAGGCGTTGTATTCTCTTTTTCGATCAGGCAGCCAAGGATTCGAGCTTCGATTTCATTAAATTCAATTAACATCGTTCACAGGATAACTTGGACGAGCTATTTCCCGCAAAGTCGCAAAGGAAGAATAAGTAAGAAGGAATATTGATAATAAATAGAGCGCCAAACCGGCTAATTCAGTAATTTCGTTTTGCAATATAAGCGCTTTTCCTACCCTCTTGCTTTGCGTTCTCTGCCCCTTTGCGGGAAACTTTCTGAAACAAACGTGCAAATTCTAATTACGCGAACTTCAACAGAAATTAATTTAGCTTTCGAAAAACTTTTGAGCGCTAAAGTCCTTGGCTGCGATACCGAAACGAGCGGGCTGAGCCCGCGCACCGCAAAAATTTTCAGCGTGCAATTTTCAGATGGTGATTTCCACGTGCTGGTTCCGGTATCCGAAGGCGTTGGGCTAGGAAAGCTCGCCGAAATTTTAACACGGGAATCTATCATAAAAATTTTTCACAACGCGCGTTTTGACCTCGGTTTTTTGAGTGGAAGCGGATATGAAACAAAGAATGTTTTCGACACAATGATTGCTGAAAAAGTGTTAACGCGTGGGGCAAATCAATCTGCATCGCTGGCCGAAACCCTTTATCGCTATTTCGCCGTTGATCTGGATAAAGCCCAGCGAAAAAAATTTAGTCGAAACTGGGACAAAGTTTGGACTCAGGAACTCGTCGAATATGCGATGAATGATGTCGCGTATCTGCCGAAATTGATGGCGGAGCAAATCGCGTGGATGGAAAAGCTCGACCTTCGGGAAGATTTTGATCAAAAGATGAATGAGATCCTTCGGCAATTTTCCTGTTAGATGAAATATTTTTCGAAATCCTGCGTTTGAAGCAATATTTAATGCGTTTTATCTTAAACATATGAAATCGGCATTTACACTATTATTTCTTTTTCTACACCTTTTGATGAGCCAAAATACTTACGCGCAAACGCCAAAGGAATTCGCCGAAGCCTGGGACAAAACCCATATTTCAAACAAGTTTCCTTCAAACGTTCGACATAATGATCTAGAAACTTATCTCGAGCGTCTAAGAAAACTTGGGCTGAGAGTGGAGGAGGTAGGGCGCAGCTATCAGGAACGTGAGATTTATCAGATCGAATGGGGAGAGGGAAAAACACGTGTCTTTCTGTGGGCACAAATGCACGGCGATGAGCCTACCGCAACTTCTGCATTGATGGATATGTTTGCGTTTTTGGAAACCAATAAGAAATCGAAGTGGGTCCGAGACCTGGAAAAAACTTTGACGATCCGGGCTATTCCAATGCTGAATCCTGATGGTTCTGAAGTTTTTCAGCGGCGCAACATTCAAGGAATTGACATCAATCGTGACGCTCGTTCGCTTGAAACACCCGAAGCCCAACTCCTGATGAGACTGCGAAATCAATTTAATCCTGAAATCGGATTTAATCTTCACAACCAACAGGAGTTAACGTCCGTTGGGACCACTACGAGTCAGGCATCAATTTCAGTTTTAGCAGTGCGTGCGAACCCGGAAACGGAAATATCAGAAGGACAAAAACGAAACGCGCGTATATGCTCGCTCATCATCGCGGCACTAAATCAGTTTATTCCGGGAAACATCGCACGATATGACGATGAATATACGGAAACCGCTTTCGGCGATACATTCTCTGATCTCGGAACTCCAGTAATCTTAATCGAAACCGGCGGTTTACACGAAAAAGACGAAATGTATCTGATCAAGATGAATTTCGTCGCAATTATGACCGCGCTTCAATCGCTTGTTGACGGCAGCGAAGCAAAAGCCGACCTCTCCCTCTATGAAAATCTACCGGAGAATAATGGAGGGCGAATTTTTAATTATATTTTTCGAAATGCCGCGGTAATAAATTTCAAAGAAATCAAACCCGAAAAAACGGAACTCCCGAAACCAGAAGGGGCTGAGATTAAGACTTTAACAAAAGCCGGAGAACTTTCGAAACCGGAAACCGTTGTTGAGATCATTGAAGCCGATATCGGGGTAAACCGCGACCGAAGACGAGCCGAAATTGAATATCCGCCAGTTTTTGTCAGAAGGATCGATAAACTTTCAGGTTATCGCGGTTTGACGGAAATTGATGTCAGCGGCTTTTATGTTTTTGCGGAGAATGGTCCGATCAGAAACGGCCGGCGCGGAGCCTTTTTATTTTTCAAGCGATCGCGGAAGATCGACTGGTTAGCGAAGGATTTCAGCCAACGTTTTAAGCCGGACGCTATTTTCTCACGCGGACGCTGGATAAAAGGCGGCGAACTTTTCGCAAAGTAAATGGAAAAAACGCACCTAACTTCTTTTTCGAAAAACGCTCTTGCCGATTACGTAACGAACTTGGGCGAGCCGAAATATCGTTCTGATCAAATTTTTAAGGCGCTTCATCAGCGACGTTTGCGAAATTTCGATGAGATCACGGATCTTCCAAAAGAGTTCCGCAAAAAACTAAATGAAACATCTAGTGCGGCCAGCCTGGTTGTTGAATCCCGATACGTCTCTGAAGATGGTACGCGCCGCTTCTTGATGAAAACACATGACGGATATCCGGTAGAAACCGTATATCTGCCGACCGAAAATCGCGATACGATCTGCTTTTCATCGCAATCCGGCTGTGCGCTTAAATGCGATTTTTGTTTAACGGCAAAACTCGGACTTCTTAGAAATTTGACCGCGGGCGAAATTATCGAGCAGATAATCATCGTATTGAACGACGTATACGGTGTCGCTGAAGATACTCCATTTGGAACAAATTTGGTGGCGATGGGTGCGGGCGAGCCGTTTCAAAACTTTGAAAATCTAACAACAGCGATCGAAATTCTGTCAGAAGAAGACGGACTTTTTATCGTGCCAAACAGAATCACCGTTTCGACGGTTGGAATTGTGCCGAAGATTTACGAGTTTGCGAAGCTTGAAAAACGTCCGCATCTTGCGATCTCGCTTTCTGCGCCAAATGATGAATTGCGTAGCAGATTGATGCCGATAAATAATCGTTGGAACATCTCCGAGCTTATGAAAGCTGCAAAGGAATTCCAGAGTTCACTTCGTCGCGGCGAAAGATTTACCTTTGAATATGTCTTACTTGGCGGGATAAATGACCACGACGAACACGCATTGGAATTGGCGCATGTTCTGCGAAAACACGATTTGGAGCGTGTAAAAATAAATCTTATCCCGCTTAATTCCGCGAAAGGGCTTGATTATTCTGCACCAACGCCGGAGCGCGTTGAAAAGTTCAAAGCCATCTTGGAATCGAAAGGCGTATCCACTTATTTGAGAAAAGCCCGCGGGCGCGATATTTTCGCCGCCTGTGGTCAGCTCGCCGCAATGCGCGAACCCAATATGGTGCAAACCACTTAAACTTAGATGTTTACGGTATGGAAATTTTAATTATTGGAGGCATATTCGTTTTGATAATGATTATTGTCTCAACCAAGATAAAGAAAAGTGCGGCATCGGCTTTTGAGCCCGAAACTATCGAAAAGGAAGATTTCTCGATGGATAAACCCGCTGGTTTTCTTTACCCTATGCGTGACAAACCGGATTTTCCGTTTGAGGCGTACTCAAAGCTCTACGGCGAAAAATTGACACGAAATATTTGGCGCGCGAGAACTCGCTTGCGGATTTTCGAGAATACTGATCTTAAAGATTTTGTAAGCAAGATAAGAAGCGGGAAAGAAAGCGTTATTTCAACAAAACAGCTCGATGATCTACCGGAAAACCAAAAGGGTGTGATCATGCGTGCAGCTAAAACGGAAGACGAAATCGACTACAAAACGTTTAGAAAAATTATCGAAACTTCATCTAACAATCGAGTTTACGAGCTTAAGACCACCATTTTAGAACCGTACGGCGACGAATACACCGAGACCGCCTGTGAAATGATGAGAGGCTTCGTGGTAAAATAGTCTCGATCTCCGGTTTTATGCAAACCACAAACCAAATAATTGCATCAGTTAAGAGAGCGGAATAGAAACGACAAGAAAAGATATCGTTAAATTATGAAGAATATTTTATTTATTGCACTATTTTTTGCGATTGGATTTTTATTTACCGGCGAGACAAATGCCCAGACTGTAACAGGCTCAGTAAACACGGCTTCGAAAGGCGGCGTTACCCGCGGTTATATCACTCTAAAAATCCCGAATGGATTGCACGTTAATTCTTATAGACCAAAAAGCGAATATGCAATCCCGACACGAATAAGTGTAAGCGCAGTCGGGGCAAACGCACATGGGGTAACTTATCCTCCCGGAAAAATGCGAAAGTTTAGTTTTTCCGACGAACCCATCAGTGTTTATGAAGGAACTGTAGTATTTGGTTTTAAGG
>JBGTGX010000073.1:0-2952 GCA_041746475.1 Pyrinomonadaceae bacterium
CTCGGGAGCGAGTAGTAACAGCGCCATTTCGATTGCGTCGACGAACCAAGCCGACTAATAGCCCATTTTGGTTGACTCCCAGGTTTGTGCCGCCGGTGTGGGGGTCCATACTGGCCAAAATGCGGGGTTTACCCGACTGAATAGAGGGAACCGGGTAAACCCGGTCGGTCGGCTCTTCTCGGTTAAAAGCCGCTAAAATCGGTGCTTCGGGCACCAAATGGTATACAATTGCCAATAGGCTCATAATCTTAAATCACTTTTTCAAAGATCTGTTAATGAAGCATTGCAAAGGAGGATCCATCGCGATCATGGGCCAGGCTTACCGGCGGCGACCGCCCCTCTCAACAGAATTCTTAATCTAGCGAAAAATCGATTTTTCGATACCCAAAAAAAAAGATTTTGAACCATTTTCCCAGAAAAAGACGACCAAATAGCGTCATTTTGACATAATCGCATGGCATTTTATCGCCATTTGTTTCCCAATAGGAAAACTCAAGCTGTCTTGATTACCGCGGCACCCTTCAATGCGGCAATTAGGCTGGAATTCACTTTTGGACGAGTGGAAGATAGAAATTGGCGCCTTAAAAGTCGCCGCGTATTTTTTCAGGCATATCTATATGTTTGTAACACTTCAGCCGTCTGAAGCGAGAAGTCGTTTAACCGGGAGCCACGGCGAATTTTGCTCAGGAAAAAGCTCAGAGTTATGCAAAAGTTTTCCGAAAAATACGCGGCGGCGACCGATCTACTTCATTCGGCTGAAGTGTTATCTATGGTTATACCTCCGACTCGATTGTAAACAATAAAGGGTAAATCTATATCAGTCGCTCGCTTCGATACGCTCATTTCGGTACGCTCATCCATCATTCGATTGAGTTCAGCGGCAAGTGAAATTGTAAGAACTGACCGTGCGAAATTAGCCAATTCCTGTCAAGTTACGCTAAATTATGCCCCATTTTTTGTTGACCGATCGCCGTAGCAATGGCAAGTGCCTCCGATGAAGACAATTCAATTCAGGCCTAAAGAGGACGCTATCCACTCCTCCAAGCTGGCCAATCTCTCGGCAATCCGGCTATATTTAAAGTCGAAACAGAAAAAATTATGGAAAATTCAATCAATTTCTAAATCGAACTAGCTTCGTTTGGGCATTTCTGTTATCAAATTACTGAGTTCACATTAAACCGTCTCCAACTAGGTCGATGCCGGCTCTTATGGGTCGATCATTGTTTGTGATCGACTCAAACCCAATAGGATTAAGGGCAAAGCCCGTGTAAGGAAAGGGAATTCCTTTTATGTCTTCAATTTTTATTCAGCCCCGAGAGACTCAAAGGTTAACTGAAACAATCGATATTCGCTCCGATTTTTCACGTTTACTTCCCACCGTCCTATTGCAAAAACCGCTCGATCAGCCGAAGGATGCAAACCAACTTCCCGCCAACAATTTCGCACTGGCCGGTATCAAGGTTCGTGGCACCGGGTTTGCAACTGGAAGTAAACGGGTCGATAACGCCGATTTGGAGAAGCAAGGTTACGATTCCGAGTGGATACGCCAACGGACTGGAATTCTCTCACGTTTCCACGTCGCGCCGCATGAATCGACCGGCGATATGGCCCTGCGCGCGTCTGAAATGTGTTTGAAAAATGCAAATCTACAAGCCGAAGAGATTGATTTGGTGATTGTTGGTACGATCACTCCGGACCATTTTGCACCAGGAACTGCCAATATCATCCAAGCGAAGCTTGGATGTCGCGGAGCAGCCTTTGATCTGAATGCTGCTTGCTCTGGATTTATCTTCAGCTTGATCACGGCAAGCCAATTCTTAGCGACCGGATGTTTTCGTCGCGCACTGGTGATCGGAGCGGATGCCGTGACGACCCTCACAAATCCCGACGACAAGAAAACGTTTCCATTGTTTGGGGACGGAGCGGGGGCGGTGATCATTGAAAAAGTCAACCAAGTTTCCGAATCTAACTTAAATCACCAGCGAAATTTCAACCTTCCAAGCGGTAACCCGGCCTCCTCAGCACTGCACGGAACCAGTGAACGCTTACCCGGAGTATTGGCCTTTCGATTGGCATCAGAAGGGGAGTTGGGCCAGGCCTTACTGATTCCTGGAGGAGGGTCTCGAATGCCGTTCTCTCAACAAACACTCGACGAAAAACAAAATTTCTTGGTTATGGACGGGCGAACCGTATTCAAGTGGGCTGTCCGCTTGATTCCGGAAATTGTTGGGGAAATGCTGTTTCATTCTGGGCTTTCATTGGATGAAATCGATTTATTCATTCCGCATCAAGCAAACCAGCGTATTATTGATGCGGCTGTGGAAACCTTGAATATTGATCGCAGGAAAGTTTTTGTAAATCTGGAAAAGTATGGCAATACTTCTGCGGCAAGTATCCCGATAGCACTCCATGAAGCGGTCGAGCAAGGAAGAATAAAGGCGGGCAGCCATGTTCTGATGGTAGGCTTTGGTGCCGGTTTAGCCTGGGGCGCATGCTTAATGAGATGGTAAAAACGATGGAATCTGACCAACGGCATTACTTTGTACCGTTCGCTGCGTTCGCTTCATTCGCTGCCAATACATCTATTATTTCGCAAGAGAAGAGATTTTCTAAGATAACTTAGTCACTTTCTTGCGGGACTGATTTCGAGCTGCTACTAATCGAAAAAGGGACAAAAAAAGTCATTTTTGCTCCGTAGGCAGTACAATTCAAGTCGAGTACACTAGGCAGTACATAACGGTTGAGGAGTCATTCGCGGCTTTTAAGTTAACCGTTTACGAATACTTGCCGCTTTACCGACTGGGTGGCCGCTCTACCGACTGGGCGGAAATTGTCAATAAGTCGAGAGCGGTGAAGTTTTCAGAAACAAAGTACTAAAAGAGAGTTTACCTCCATGGGGTATTGCAACCTCAGAGCATGTGTCATCGATTTGGAAAAAAATGGTCATCTCAT
>JBGTGX010000074.1:0-13862 GCA_041746475.1 Pyrinomonadaceae bacterium
CTAAATTTCTCCCAGCGCTTTTCTTACAATCTCCAGATCGTTCGGGTTAGTCACTTTTATATTTCGTGAGTTGCCTTCGACGATCGAAACCTCATAACCTAACCTCTCGACCAAAAAACATTCATCTGTGGCGGGTTCTCCAACCTTATATTGATCAAACGCACGCTTAATAATTTCGTAACGAAAACACTGTGGGGTAAGCGCCCGCCGCAATTGGCTCCGATCGACAGTTCTCAAAATCCGGTTTTGAGCAACTTCCTTGATCGTATCAACAACGGGCGCTACCAAACACGCTGCACCCGTTTTCACCGCCTCAGCGACGGTTGCTGAGATTTCATGTTCGGTGACGAGCGGACGGGCTCCATCATGTACTGCCACAATTTTCGCGTCGATCGAATCGATAACTTCCAAACCATTGAAAACAGATTCTGCGCGGGTCGTGCCGCCGGAAACCACATGTCGAAGTTTCGAAAACTGTCCGGATAACTCCGAAGATCGACCCATCTCGAGCTCTGACAAGACTAGTATGATTTCGTCAATTGAATCGCACTTTGCGAACTTTTCAATCGTGTAAATAATTAAAGGTTTTCCGTGAATTTTGAGGAATTGTTTAGGTGTGTTTCCGCCAAATCTTTTTCCGCTACCAGCAGCTACGATTATTGCTGTATTCATAAAGGCCGTCGCTGAGGTTTATTAGCTGTCTTCGACCATTTCGTGGCGTCGGAATCCCGCTGCTTGCTTGCGCATATTTTCCGCATTTGTATTGTGGATGTTCGATTGACTCTCATGAATCTCCCTCGAGTCGTCCCAAAGCCTCCCGAATATCATTTTCCCTGCGGTGGTTTGCAAGACGCTTGTCACCGCGATCTCAGCCGTCTTGCCGATCAACTTACGCGCATCATCGACTACGACCATCGTACCGTCATCAAGATAAGCAACCCCCTGATTGTACTCTTTTCCTTCTTTGAGAATAAAAACTTTCATCGCCTCGCCCGGCAAGACGACTGGTTTAACGGCATTAGCGAGTTCGTTTATATTTAAAACGCCGACACCGCGAAGCTCAGAAACCTTATTCAGATTGAAATCATTGGTCACGACCACACCGCCAAGGTGCTGTCCGAGCTCAATGAGTTTTAGGTCTACTTCCTTGATCTTGGGAAAATCAGTTTCGATAATCTGTATATCGAGGGCACTATTATTGCGCAATCGCTGCAGCATATCCAGTCCTCGTCTGCCGCGTTGCCGTTTTGACGAATCAGGTGAATCCGCTACTTGTTGTAGTTCGGTCAGAATGAACTGGGGAATAATGAGTGTTCCACCCAAAAACCCCGTTTCTGCGACATCTGCGATTCGTCCGTCAATTATTACGCTGGTATCCAGGATTTTATAGTCATTCTTGACATTCTTATCGCTAAAAATACCGCCGAGAGCGGAAAGATCAATAAATTCCCCTTTTGCTGCACCAACCATCAAACCGATATATGCCATTAAGAACGCTAGCGAAACAGTGAGAAACGTTTTTACTTCGGCAGGTACAGCTGAAGTCTCCTGCGAACTAACGAGCATTCCAATCAGGTAAGCGCCAATAATCCCAAGAATCGAACCTATAGCGGCGCCAATTAATGTTTTCAATGAAGCACGACGCGTCCGCATTTCGACCAAAATTATCAAGACCGCGACAATTGCGCCGATGACCGCTGAAATATGCCGTTTCGTTTCCAAACCCAAATCAAACGGGTTTAACGTATTGATGTTTGCCAGAGGGTTAAGCATCCAGGCAACGGTTGCCAGTATAAGTATAAAGCCGACTCTAATTATCACTACGTCCGATTTCATTGTAATTTTAATTTTAACACGATTTTAACGTTTATAATAGTAGATCTTATTCTCTCAAACCTGGCCTATTTTACGGTCAAAATCTGCCCGTTGATGCCAATTGATTCCGACGATAGAAGAAACAAAACGGCGCGGGCGACATCATCGGGATCAACCCCCTTCCTTGGCGAAAAAAGCTCGTCATCCAATTTGTCGAATTTCGACTGACGTTTTTCGGCTTCGCTTACCGAGACGGCATTTACTCTAAAGTTTTCCGGCAGATAATCGGCCAGGGATTTCGTAAAACCATCGAGCGCAGAATTTACTGTCGCGAAAATTAGATTTTCATCGCTAACTTCCGAATCACAACTCGAAAAAACGTTAACGATCTTCGGTTTTGGTCTCGATTTCATAAGTCGCATCGCCTCTTTTGTAACAAAAAATGCGCTTTTTAAATTGAAATCAATCGATTTATCAAAAATATCTTCGTCGGTGGTAGAAAACACCGAATCAATGCGGAATTCTAAAGTGTTGACTAATAAATCGAGCCTTCCAAATAGACTTTCAACTTTGGCGACCAATTCCGTCGCCCCCGCAACGGTAGAAATATCAGCTATGACCGCATTTGCCAGGGTTCCCAACGATCTTAGTTCTTCGAGTGCACGCGTTTCGTTCTCATTAGAATCCTTGTTGCCGACGATAACATAAGCTCCGTAGAGCGCGAGTTGCATCGCGATCGCACGCCCAATGGGATTTACGCCATCGGTGATCAACGCCACCTTTTCCGAAAATGCGTGCTGACTTTGCATAACATCATAAGAATACAGGACTTACGAAATTCACGAAAGCCACGGTTTAAAAAATTCTCGCTGTTCGATATTCTTGGCTCTAATCACAATATGGCGAAACAACCAAAAACAATTTACGTCTGTCAGGAATGTGGAAATCAGGAACGAAAGTGGAATGGCCAATGTCGTGAGTGTGGAAAGTGGAACACATTCGTCGAAGAGAAGTTTCGTGTGATGCCGCAAGCAACGGGTAATGCATCGGCGAAATCAATTTCATCGTTTCGTGACGTCAAACCGATTTCCTACAATGAGATCGAATCTCAAGATGATTCTCGTACAAAAAGCGGAATTGAGGAGTTTGATCGAGTTCTCGGCGGTGGAATTGTTGGCGGTTCTCTCGTGTTGATCGGCGGAAGCCCGGGCATCGGAAAATCCACGTTAGTTTCACAAGTTGCAGACAAGCTCAGCCAGTCCCCTGGAAAGGTGCTCTATGTTTCAGGCGAGGAATCCGAGCGGCAAATAAAAATGCGCGGTGAAAGACTCGGATTGACGGCTGACAATCTTTTTCTTCTACCGGAAACAAATCTGGAAGCGATTCTTACTGAAACGGAAAGGTTAAAGCCGAACTTCGTAATTGTTGATTCAATTCAAACCGTTTTTAGCGCAAAGCTCGAGTCTGCCCCCGGATCCGTTTCTCAAGTCCGCGAAGTGGCAGGCGAATTCATGATGTTTGCAAAAGGAACGGGGACGCCGGTTTTCCTCATCGGTCATATTACAAAAGACGGATCAATTGCCGGACCAAAAGTGCTCGAACATATCGTGGACACCGTTTTATATTTTGAAGGCGACCGACACCATAATCATCGGATCATACGTGCTACAAAAAACCGTTTCGGTGCTGCAAATGAGATCGGTGTTTTTGAAATGACAAATGCCGGGCTGCTTCCGGTAGGAAATCCTTCAGAAGTTTTCTTGCAGGAACGCCCGGAAGGTGCAAGCGGTTCCGTAGTCACCGTTTGTATGGAAGGTACGAGACCCATGCTTGTGGAGGTTCAGGCACTCGTCACGGGAACAAAATTCGGGACAGGGCGGCGAATGGCGCAAGGATTTGATCATAATCGCACTTCCCTCCTGATCGCCGTTCTTGAAAAACGTCTCGGTTTCCAACTTGCAAATGATGATGTTTTTATCAACATTGCGGGCGGTTTGGAAGTGGACGAACCTGCGGCGGATCTGGGGATAATCGCAGCGGTTGCGTCAAGTTTTAAGAATCTTCAGGTATCGCCCGATACGGCCGTTTTTGGCGAGGTGGGATTAACCGGGGAAGTTCGCGGCGTTTTGCAGGCACAATCGCGAGCCCGAGAAGCGCAGATGCTTGGATTTAAAAAGTTGATCATCCCGGCATCAAATAAAAAAGGACTGGAAAAACTTCTGGGAACGCGCGTTGTCGGCGTAAGCAATCTTGAAGAAACGATGGATGAATTGTTTTAGGAAGCTCAAATTATGAAGTTTAGAAGCGTTTTTCCTATTTTTATCTCCATACTCATCATCGAATGTCTGGCAAATCTTTTTGGGATCTTATGGCTGCAGTTTTTCTCAAAACCCTTATTGATGCTGATGCTTCTTGTTTATTTCGCAGATGAAAGCACAAATCTCAATCCGCTAAAAAATCTAATTATAGGTGCGCTAACATTCTCCTGGTTCGGCGATGTTTTTCTATTGTTGGACAAAATTTACGACTTTTTATTTATTTATGGGCTTAGCGCGTTTTTGCTAGCGCATATCTTTTACGCTGTTTATTTTTGGAAAGTTGGAAAATTTAACCGTAAAAAGTTTCGTTTCCGAAAAGCGCTTCTCATTTCGATAATCGCCTATTCTGTCCTTTTTTATATATACCTTTATCCGACGCTTTCGGACCTAAAAATTCCCGTGTTTTTATATTGCTCAGTTATTTCGCTGATGGTAATTGCATGCCTTCATGCCTTTGACTTCACGAAAACCTTTGCCGCGATCTGCCTTGCCGGGACGCTGTTATTTGCCCTATCGGATTCGATTTTAGCGATAAACCGTTTTGTTTTTTCGATTCCGGTTGGACGTGCATTGGTAATGCTTTTTTACGGAATCGGCCAACTATTGATAACCGAGGGCTCGCTTCGAAATCTGCGCGTGCTTAAAATGGAATCGTCCGGACTTTAATTGTTATTAAGAAAAATGGATAATTAAATAGAATCAAAACAAAGCTAATTACTCGTGACATATTACACACTCGACTCCAAATATCCACATGGATTTTCTCGAATCTGAGGTTTATATGAAATTACGTCTTCTTATTTTTCTGCTTTTAGCAACAACTTATTTTGCTCAGGAACAAGTTCCTACGAATAAAAATACAGCGGGTGCAGCCCGATTCGGGAGTCGGGTAAATCCATCGACACGAGCGATTCGTCGTGATATTCCTCTGACAAGATCTATACAAAAAGCTTTTGCTTCGGGAACGCGAGACACTTCCGGGCGACCGGGACCTAATTATTGGCAGCTACAGACCGATTATACTATCAACGCAAGTTTAGAGCCGGAAACTCAAACAATTACCGGACGCGAGACGATTGCTCTTCATAACAACAGCCCTGATCAGCTCGATCGAATCGTGTTGCGCCTCGATCACAATATTTTCCGCGCGCGTGTGCCGCGTGGCGTTTCAGTTCCTGCGGAAACGACCGATGGAATGATTGTCACGCGAATTTTGATTAACGGCGTAGAAGTAGATCTCAAAGCACAACCTCCCGGATCTCAGGGCGGTGAACAGCCCAAGGCTGAAAAAACATTTGTAACTGGTTTGGACCAAACTGTCGCGCAGATCGTGCTTGCGAATCCGATAGCTGCACGAAGCGTGACAAAAATTGAAATTGAGTGGAACACAAAACTACCGGGTGGCAACAGCGGACAAGGGCATCGTATGACGCAACGGTGGGACAGCAAGCTTTTCCAGCCGACTCAATGGTACCCGCGTCTTGCAAAATATGATGATCTGCGCGGTTGGGAAACAAACATATATCTCGGTCCGTCTGAGTTTTACAATAATTTTGGGAAGTTTGATGTCCGCATCACAGTACCTTTAGGGTGGATCGTCAGCGGTACGGGAATGTTACAAAACTCTGATGAAATATTCTCAAAACCCGTTCGCGAACGCATAGCAAACATAACGAAAACCGACGACGAAGTAATAATAATTTCGGAAAGCGAACGCGGTATCGGAAAGGCTTTATTGCCTAGAACGTTGAACGATTGGCATTTCGTTGCGGAACAGGTGAATGATTTTGCATGGGCTTCTTCAAACGAGTTTGTTTGGAAAGCGACCCGAGCGAATATTCCGCAGAAAGGATACGTTCCGATTCATATGTTCTATTTACCTGAGCGGGTAGATCGTTTCAAAAGAGCCGGGGAAATTACGCGCCATGCGCTTGAGTTTTATTCCAAATTACTTATTCCTTACCAGTTTCCGCAGTTGACTTTACAAGACGGACCAAGCTCCGGAATGGAATATCCGATGGTGATCAATTCGAATCAGGGCGCCGCGGATCATGAAACATTCCATCAATGGATCCCGATGACAGTTGGAACAAATGAAACGCGCTACGGTTGGATGGATGAGGGGTTTAATCAGTATTCGAATATCCTTTCCGACGCCGATGCTTCGGGAAAACCATATAGCATCGATGGTCTGGGGCAAAGATATGGCACGATCAGCGGTAATGAAGATGAGCCGCCGATGATGTGGAACTCGAATTATGGGGGTTCTCTCTACGGCTTTCAGGCTTATGGGAAAACGATGCTGATGTTCTCAATGCTCGGCGGAATAGTTGGCGACGAAGCAATGAATAAGGCGATCGCAAAATATATTGATGTCTGGAAATTCAAACATCCGTCGCCTTGGGATTTTGCCTTCTTTATGAACAATGAACTTGGGCGTGATCTGAACTGGTTTTGGTACTACTGGCTGTTTACGACAGAGTCAGTAGATGGGTCGATCAAGAGCGTAGTTTTGAAAAATGGCAAAACAAATGTGACTGTGCATCAGGCCGGAGAGATCCCGTCGCCGGTTTTACTGAAGGTCGAATTTGCGCCGGGCAACGAGGATATCAAACCGATGGCAAACTCGAAAATGCTCGATGCCAACATCGCGCTCGTGACCTGGTCAGAAGATGTATGGTTTGGAGGGAATCGCGATTTCACAGCAACGCTCGATTTTGGCAGTAGAAAAATTAGTAAGATTACGTTTGATCCATACGGAAGATTTCCCGATACAGACTCGAAAGACAACGTTTGGACGAGTAACTGACTGGGACATTTCCTTTGACGAAGAAAAACCCGCCAACTTTGACGGATTTTTCTTTTTCGAAATCCAAGATCTTCTTAATTATTTGCAGCTTCAGATTTACCGCAAACTTCACCAAAAGCTTCGACTAAGGTCTCCGCGATCACTTGCGGTGGACGTCCCTCAAGGTCTTTTCGCTCAAACATTTTTACTAATTCACCGTTCTTCAAAAAGGCAATGGACGGTGATGAAGCAGCGTATGGCGCAAATTTTCCTCGCGCAGTCTCGGTTGCGTCGATATCTGCTCCGGCAAATACGGTTATTGATTTATCGGGTTTTGTCTCGGAATTTTCGAAAGCCATTGCGATTCCCGGACGAACACCGCCGGCAGCGCAACCGCACACAGAGTTTACGACAACCATTACGGTTCCGTCCGTATTAGTTATAGCGTTTTCTACGTCTTCGGATGTCTTTGTTTCTTCAATTCCAAGCTGTGCAAGCTCTTGCCGCATTCCGGCGATCATTATTTCAGGATATGGCATTTATTCTGTTACCTCGTTTTATTAAATATTTATTAATCAATGTAATCTTGATATTTTTATAAAGTATTGAATTTTGACGAAAAATAGTCAAGTTTCGAATTGGTCAAAAGGTAGAGGATCATCAAGGCTCAATTCGAACAGGTGTGTTAAGCGGAATCGCATCCAAAAACTCTTTCATGTCCTTATTGTTAGCGCGACACAGCCGGCGGTGCAATCTGTAAGATTACCATTTCCGTGGATATAAATTTCGCCACCGAGTTTTGTATATTGAGAAGGCATGCGGTATTCCCCTATCGCGTTCACAATTTCGTCATGCTTTTTTTATAACTATTCGCGGATTTTCCATTTTTGGCAGATCAGAAGAGTTCCGGAATTTAACAGCGAATTGATGGGCAAAGATATATCCGGCAAAAGCAATTAAAAGCACAAATGAAGAGAACAATACTTTTTTCATAACCTAATGCTTCGCCGCATCTACATCTCTTTTTATTATTACGCGACGAAGATCATCGCCGTCACCTGCCAGCTCGATTTCTATTATCTTCCGATCAAACTTGGTGTTACCTAAACGTTCGGCCCATTCGATGATCACGATCGCCCGTTCGTTTTCCAGGATCTCGTCAAGTCCGACGGCAAACCGCGCATTCCGAGATTCCTCAATTCTCCAAAGATCAATGTGATAAACATCAAAGGTTTCAGCTCTGTAAAGGTTTACGAGTGTAAAACTCGGGCTGGTAACCTCATCCATTTCAAAACCGAGTGCGCTGACAATCCCCTTTGTGAGCAACGTTTTGCCGGCGCCCAAAGTTCCGGTTAAGAAAATCATCTCACCTCCTCGAAGGCCTGCGCCGATCTTTTCACCTAGCTCAAATGTTTCTTCAGGCGTTTGGCAGCGCTCGTCATCGACGTGCGATTTCATGAGAGTTCTATTCCTATTTGCGAAAACCAAGACTCCTTGTCCCAATATCCGCGTTGCAAAATGATTTTCTCATCGGCAAAATGAAAAAACCCGCAACCGCGAATCTCAAACGATTTGTTAGTCGGCATATCGTCATAAAATTCGCCGATGAAGGTGCCGCCGCCAATCCATTCCCAAGCCGCCCAATCACCATCCGATATAATATTCTCGACCGTTGCCCACGCGTCCGGAAAGCCTTTGAAAAATTCAGCGGTATCAAATCTGATCTGCTC
Source organism: Pyrinomonadaceae bacterium (assembly GCA_041746475.1). Classification (GTDB taxonomy): domain Bacteria; phylum Acidobacteriota; class Blastocatellia; order Pyrinomonadales; family Pyrinomonadaceae; genus Aridibacter. The sequence continues at coordinate 8,652 of JBGTGX010000074.1, forward strand.
TCGTCCGACCGATGGTTCGCCCGTCGCGATCTGAAAGTTTACTGCGTCCGGCGCATAACATTGGACGACCCTTTCAAGCTCTTTTCCGTTAAAAAGCTCGATCCATCGCTCCAATCCTTCCTTAGAATTTTTCATCAGATCCTCCAATCTCTTTGAACGCCTCGCCTAAACAATCGCGGACATCGCTCGCCAGCATTACACGTTTTCCAAATTTCCGCTCCGCAATATCCGCAGAAAAACCCGCGACGTAAACCGCAGCAATTACAGACTCGAAAATTCCAACGCTTGCTTTAACGCCCTGCGCGATAAATCCTGTAATAATTCCGGTGAGATTGTCACCATTACCCGCCTTTCCAAGCCCTGAATTTCCAGTTGGATTTATGACCACCTTTCCATGTGGTTCCGCAATAAGGGTCCGCTCGCCTTTCAGCACCAAGATAACTTTATGCTTTTGCGCAAAATCACGAACGGCGCCGACGCGATCCCTTAGGGCGTCTTTGTCTTCGGTTCCCATAAGCCGCAAAAACTCGCCCTCGTGGGGAGTTAAGATCAAGGGCAAATCCTCCGAACCTTCGAGATCAAATGGCGCGAGTGCATTTAACCCGTCGGCATCAATAACGATCGGAGTCTTTCGGGTTGTAACTATTTCACGGACGAGTTGCCGCGTTGCTTTCTCTTCCAATCCCAAGCCGGATCCTATTCCAATAACATCCGCCTTTTCGCCTAATGTTTTTAGCTTTTCAATTGCATCCAGGCCAATTGAACCTTTTCCGGATTCCGCTACCCCATGAACGATCACTTCAGGTAAAACTCGTTCCGAAATCGAGTTAAATGCTGATAGCGGAGTCGCAATGGTTACCAACCCGGCGCCGCTTTGAATCGCTCCATTTCCCGCTAAAACCGCCGCACCCGAATAAGCTCTTGAACCAACGATTAGAAGCACGTTTCCTCGTTTGTTTTTATAAGAATCCGGAGAAAACTCTGTTTGCGATAGCCAAACACGCGCGTCGCTGGATTCAGAAAGAAATGTCCGGGACGGCGAGTTATCGATCAACTCCTGAGGCGACCCGATATTGGCAATATGGAGTTCGCCATTAAAGTTCGACGCTGGAGGTAATACATTGGCAAGTTTCGGTGCGGTAAAGGTCACCGTCGTGTCGGCTTGAAAAGTAGATCCTAATTGCTCGGAGCCGTCTGCGTACAATCCTGACGGCAGATCAAGCGAAACAAATAAACGCTTTCGCAAATGACGTGGATTTTCCTCTGATTCGATTTCATATCGGTTCCAGTCGGACAGTTTGCTCAATAGCCACGCATACTCTCCCTCAACTTTACGGTTAAGACCCGTTCCGAAAATACCGTCGACGATAGCGTCAAAGTTATCGGTTTTGGTGCGTTCCCAAAATTGCAAGATAGATTGTCGATCGATTTCTGAGAAAACAATACGAGATTCTAGTCGAGGCTGTCTATTTTCATCCGGGTTTGCCGTCATCGACGCTAATATCTCGAAGTTCGTTCTGGCATCATCCCTTGCGTTTGCTACTTTACCGAACATGAAGACAGAACAAATGCCACCCTGTGCTTCCAGGATTCTCGCTAGTGCGGCACCGTCCCCGCCGTTGTTTCCTCTGCCACATAGGATTAGACATGATTTCCCTTCAACCGAGCCTCCGAGTTTTCCGGTAATGATTCGAGCAGCTGCGTGAGCTGCATTCTCCATTAATAGAATTGAGGAAATACCGTATTTTTCCGTTGTCAAACGATCGACTTCGCACATTTCTTCGGCTGTCAGGACCTTTTTCATATAGGTAAAGTGTCACAATTATAACGAAACGTAAAAGCGGTAGTAAAAGCTTTCTTGACGATTCTATCGATTTGTTTAGACACGAAAAAGAGCCGCCTTAGTATTCCTAAGACGGCTTAACCATATATTTTTTTGGAGAATGTGAATGTACACTTGAGAAAAGAGCTGGCTGTAAAATTGCCGCTAGCACCTGACCACCTATTCCTTCCGTTGTTTAAAATAAAGGTCTATTGGCGTCCGCTTTCCAAAAATTTCAATCAAAGTTCGTTTTTGATTCTTTCGAAAGTCGTTCTGAGCGTTTCTGGAATCGTGCGGGTTTCAGAGATGGCGGTCATGAAATTTGCGTCCCCGACCCATCTCGGTAGAAGGTGCATATGAAAGTGCTCGGTTACTCCAGCGCCTGCAGCCTTTCCTTGATTCATCCCCAGATTAATTCCGTGGGGCTGATATGCTTTCCTAATGATCGATTGAAATTTCTTCGTTAAGTCCATTAGTTCGTCAGTCGTTGCTTTTGGAGCTTCATCGAGATTGGAAACGTGCCCATAGGGAAGAATCATCAAGTGACCGCTGATGTAGGGATAGATATTAAGAATCGCAAAGTTAAACTCGGCCCGATGCAAGATAAAATTCTCTTCATCGGTAGCCGAGTTTTTCAGAATTTCGCAGAAAACACAACTGCTCACATCCGAGCTGTTTAGCTTATCCGCTTTTATATAATCGTATCGCCAAGGACTCCACAATACATCCACTATAAATTATCCTTATTCGTTGATAATTTCTTTGAGGTCTTTCCCAGGCTTAAAATAAGCCACACGCTTTGCGGGAATGGCAACCGGTTCGCCGGTTTTGGGGTTTCGGCCTTTTCGCGCGCTTCTTTCTCTAACTCTGAAACTTCCAAATCCGCGCAATTCTATTTTCTCACCCTTATTTAAAGTAACGACAATGCTATCGAAAATAATTTCGACTAATTGCTCGACGTCCTTTTTTGTCATATCGGCTTCTTTGGCAACTATCTCTACTAGATCAGCTTTTGTCATTGATTTTTCCTCGGGCCCGTTATTGTTTAACTACAAAAACCTAACTTCGTGATATTTCCAAGATTTTAACTTTCCGCTTTCTTGCTTTTAGACTTTTTTCCTTCATTTTCTTCGGATACTTGATCCACATTCGCCGCCCCGGCGTCTTCAGATTTTGCTACCGCGTTCTCAGCCACGGCTTCGACTTTGTCTTCGCCTGGCGTTTTCGATTCCACAACAGTTACTTCAGACTTTGCCGTTTCCACCTTTTCGTTCTCGACTTTAGACTTAGCTTGAGATTTAGGTTTAGATTTAGCTTTTTTCACCGGTTTCTTTTCGCTGTCCGAAGCGCCCGAAACAGCTTCAACTTCGATGGAATCATCGGTCGGTTTTTCTTTCTCCGATGAATCCTTGGCTTCATCGACTTCGGGCTTCCCTTCACCATCCTCTTCAGGCTTGGCTTCCGCCTTGACCTCGTCGTCCGCCTTAGCGTCTGTCACTTCGTCCGATTTTGCGACGGGCTCCGATGGCGGATCGTCCACTACTTTTTCTTCCGCAGCAACTTCGACCGATTCGTTAGCGCCCTCTGCGTTTTCGTCCGTTTCAGCGGCTTCTTCCTTTAACGCCTCCGCTACCGCAATCGCCTCTGGAGTTTCAGGTTTTTCGACCGCTTCTTCCGACCTTCCAATCCTAAGATTAGCCAGTTCTCCAAGTGAGGCCATGCCGCCTTTTGCATCGCTCGAATAGGTCTTTGTGTCAACGATCGGCTCGTCTTCTTTGCCAACCGCCCTCGCAGACAGTCCAATTTTTTCTACGTCGTGTTCAACTCGCAGAATTTTGAAATCGAGTTCTTGTCCAACCTCAAATTCCGTTTCGGGATTTTCAATCCTTTCATCAGAAAGTTCGGAGATGTGGCACAATCCTTCGAGATCAGGTGCGAGTTCAACGAAGATTCCGAATCCTGCAAATCGCGAGATTTTCCCTTTGACGACATCTCCCGGTTTGTGTTCACTCGTGAAAGTCTCCCAGGCACTCGGCGTGAGTTCTTTGATAGAAAGCGAAAGCCGATGTCCTTCTGTATCGATGTTTGTAACGATCGCTTCGACCTCTTGCCCTTTCTTCAATACATCCTTTGGATGTTTAACTTTTTTCGACCAAGAAATATCTGAAACGTGGACCAATCCATCCACGCCGTCTTCGATCTCAACAAACGCTCCAAAATCCGTTAGATTCCGAACTTTCCCGTGAACTTTGGATCCAACTTGAAACCGCTCACCGATCGTATCCCACGGATTTGCCTGCAATTGTTTCATGCCAAGACTAATCCGCCGTTCGCCGGGGTCAATTCCTAGTACCTGAACCTCGACCTCATCACCTTTGTTTACAAAATGTTTTGGATGCTTCATCCGCTTTGCCCAAGACATTTCAGAAACGTGCACTAGTCCTTCAACACCGGGCTCCAATTCTACGAAAGCACCGTATTCCGTTACGCTCGAAATTGATCCTTTGATCGTCGAGTTAACCGGATAAATCTCTGTTACCGTTGACCAGGGATCCGGAAGCAATTGCTTAAAGCCGAGCGAAACTTTTTCTTTCTCCCGGTCGAGCTTAAGGATCTTAACCTGCACCGAATCATTTACCTTAAGCATGTCTCCGGGATTATGCAGTCTTCCCCAAGACATGTCGGTTACATGAAGCAAGCCATCTATTCCGCCTATATCTATAAAGGCACCGTATTCGGTTAGATTTTTTACTTTTCCATCGACAACAAAGCCAACCTCGATTTTCTCAAGAGTCTCAGCCTTTTGTTGATTAATAATCTTGTCTGTGATTACCTTCCGCGAAAGTACGATGTTATTTCGCTTTCGGCTAAATTTAACTATCTTTGCCTCGATTTTTTCGCCCTTCAGCGCGTCAAGATTGCGAACGGGCCGCGAATCAATTTGCGAACCCGGCAAAAATGCTTCCACACCCTGCAGATCAACTCTCAAACCGCCTTTTGTTTTATCTTTTATTACACCCGTGACAGTAATATCATCTTGAAACGCTTTCTCGATCTCATCCCAAGAACGTCGATTTTGAGCATCTCGATAGGACAATGCCGGAGGTCCATCTCCGCTCATGGCTTTAATCACGACGTCGATATCTTCACCTTGTTTAATGGTTACATTTCCCTCAGAATCCGTAAATTCCTCAAGATCTACGACGCCTTCTGACTTGTAGCCAAAATCAACAAGCACTCCCTGATCGGAAATTCTTACGACCCTTCCGTTTACGGTTTCGCCAGTATGGTATGCGACCTGTTCCTGCTCAAATTGAGCAAGCATAGCACCAAAGTCCATTTCACCTTGCGTTGCGTCGTCATCGGAGTCAGCAGTTTTTTTGGCCTCA
>JBGTGX010000075.1:0-48264 GCA_041746475.1 Pyrinomonadaceae bacterium
GGGGCTGTCCTAGATAACTAGCCCATATTGTCTGTAACCCATTGTCTTAATTGACGTAACTGTTTCTTTGGATCACTGTTATTAAATCTCCACTCACATTCCTTCAAAAACAGGTGAAAGTTGTCTTTTGGAATCCCGTTAAACTTTCGTAAATGCCGTTTTGCTTGATTCCAGAAATTCTCAATCCCGTTGATGTGATTGAATTCATTTGCAAACAGCTTACTGTGGTTTATCCGTAGATGCTTGAATTCGGAGACATCAAGCGCGTTATAACTCCGATACGTGTCCGTATAAACGATACTGTCCGCCTTCACTTTGTGTCGAATTATCGGCATCAATGTTTTTGTCTTAGCGTCCGGTATGATCACCGCATAAACCTTGCCATTGCGCTTTAATAAGCCAAACACAGGCACTTTGCCAGCCGCTCCTCTTCCTCGTTTACCTTTCCGCCTCCCACCGAAATAGCTCTCATCGATTTCTATTTCGCCTCCCAGCAATCCGCCGTCTTCATCATTTTCAAAAATCAGCTTCCGCAGCCGTTGATAAAAATAGCTTCCAGTGTTCTTGTTTACTCCTGCCAAAGCCGCTGCCGTTCGAGCGGTCGCTCCAGCTACAAATAATTCAATCAAACGATTCTGCTTATATTTACTTAATCGACTCTTCCTCACCTAACCATCCTATGATATTTTTACTTATCTAGGACAGCCCCTTAATTCCTTATCATCGCTACCCCTACGCGGGCATTCTCCTTAATGGGCAAATTCATTTTCTCCCACGGCGCGGTTATTGGGACTTCTTTAACGCTCGGGTTCCAAGAACAAGCAGCTAATAACAAGGCGATGATCGCCACTGAAATGAATATTGACACAATCTTTTTCATACTTTTTTCTCCTGTCTCAAGTTAATTAGGCAACTACTGAAATCTTTTAACCCGCGCCTTGCGAAAGTCGCATAACGGCTGAGATGACGTGGGGCGAAACCGCCAACACGCAACGTGGGGGGAAACGAGCGGCGTTTTTAAGAAAATAGCTGTTTCGCCCTCACGTCCATTGAATTGTTAGACGTTTTGGTAGTTGAAAGAGAAACTTTCGTTTACTCGTCGTAAATCCATATATCCGCGATTTTGTCCTGCGCTGCTAAGTAAAATGTAATGAAATGTGTCTTCTGCCCTGTTGCAGCTTTGTAGCTGCATAAATTTTTTATCTGAAAGCCTATGCGTTCTACTTTGCGCTTTTCTACGTTCTTACAGGCGATAAACGACAACGACTTCAAATCTTTCATTATTGCCGGAATTTCAGATTTGGAGGTTGTATAATTAAGCGCATCATAGCTAAAACGGGTGCGAAACCCTTCGGTCATCTGCGCCGAATCTATCGCGTCGCTCGCTACACTTGATAAAAATTGTTTGAGTTTCTGCGACCTTTGTGGATTAACATCTGGTTGCGGTTTAGCCTGATGCGGGACGCGTAAAGCGGGATTAAGCATCCCCGCTATGCTCATACCGATTGTGTAGGGGTTTGACTGCACGCGGTTGGTGAGAATGATAACCGTCATTCCGTCATCCACATACTTTGAAATTTCCGCGTGGAATCCAGTGATAAATGTTCCGCCGTGATTTATGTTCCGATGCCCGAAATAGTCGTCTATAAACCAGCCCAAACCGAAATTAGCGTTCCAGTCGTTGTAAGCAAAAGAACCGTTTTTGAGCTTGGCGGGCGCGAACATCGCGTCGAGGCTGGATTGCGTGAAAATCTTGTTTGTATTCAAAGCGGCATCCCACTTTACCGTATCCAAAGCAGTGGTCATCAAACCGATGTCGGCACTGGCGCGAAGTGTTTGCGCGACATACCTGCCGTTTCGCAGAACACCGTTTTCAAATTTATAACCTGAAGCCCGATTCGGAATAATTTCCGCAAGATTTATCACCCGTGTTCTATTCATACCGAGCGGCGCGAAAATCCGTTCCTGCAAAAACTCGCCGTAAGGCTTTCCCGTTATTTGTTCGATAATCAAGCCGAGCAGAAGATAATTGGTCGTGCTGTATCTGGCATTTTCGCCGGGCGGAAAATTCAACTCATTCGCGCCAATTCGCTCGATGAGTTCCTGATTCGTGTAATCAAGACGACGATTTAACTGAAATTCTTCGATGTAATCTTTAACGCCCGCTGTGTGGTTGAGCAGATGCCGGACGGTAATAGCATTATAAGTTTGGGGCAAGCCGGGAAGATATTTTGTAATGCCGTCATCGAGCTTTAACCTTCCGTCCTGCGCTAAAAGCATAATCGCTCCGGCGGTGTATTGTTTACTGTTTGAAGCAATCTCAAACATCGTCTCGTCGGTTACCGGAGCATTGAGTTCGATATTTGCCACGCCGTAGCTTTGAGATTTGATAATTTTGCCATTACGAACGACAGCAAGCTGAAGTCCCGGAATTTGACGCTTTTGCATCTGCGACTTAACGTAAACGTCAATCTCGTCGGCTTGAACTACAGCCGCGTTACAAAACAGCAAAGCTATAAAGACAAAAAGTAATCTATACATCATTCTCTATTCTCCAGTTCAAGAAAAACGTCTAACGATTGAGATGACGTGGGGCGAAACCGCCAACACGCAAGCTAAGGGAAACAAGACAACGCGATAACAAAGTAGCTGTTTCGCCCCCATGTCCATTGAATTGTTAGATGGCGCGTTACACTTAAACCCTTCCACTATTGAGTGAAATACAAGGATGCGATTTCGTTCGCCATCTCGCCAATCTTGATCTCGTCTTGGTCGGCATTCGCCAGTAAGATAACTGCTATCTTGTCATCAACAAAGCGCGTGTAGGCGGTGACGAAACCCGGACCGCCGCCGGTGTGACCGACGCGCTTGTGTCCGCGAAAGGGCGTTACGCCAAAACCCAAGCCATATGAAGCAACAGTTTGCCCATTGTTCAGTTTTGCGTTCGTCCACATTTGCCCCCAAGTGGGTCGCTTCAGTAGTTTCTCAGTGTTCAGCGCGGTGTCCCACTTCGCCATGTCAAGAACTGTCGAGACTAAGCCGCCGAAGGCGAACCCCGTCTCCGGGTATTTCTTCCTAGTATTGCGGAATGAGCCATTTAGCCAACTGTAGCCGCTCGCTCGGTTAGGAATGAGGTCAATGTGGCTTTCAACCCGCGTGTCGTTCATCCCGAGTGGTGCGAAAATTCGCTCGCGCAAAAACTGTTCGTAAGTCTTACCCGACACTTTCTCAATCAACCGTCCGAGCAGAAAATAACCCGTGTCCATGTAAGCCCATCGCTCGCCCGGAAGAGAAGCTAGTGTGAAATTCGCCACCCACTTTTCGTAATCCGCCAGAGTGCCGTCGTACACCTCCTCACTATCTACATACGGGCGGTCGGCGTATTTCGCGATGCCCGAAGTGTGGCTGAGAAGTTGGCGAACCGTGACGGACTTTCCGGCGGGCGAAATGCCCGTGAGATGTTTGGAGATCGGGTCTTCGAGCGCGAGCTTACCTTCCTCGACGAGCATCATTACAGCCGTCGCCGTGAAAATTTTTGTAATCGAAGCAATCGAGTAATTTGCTTTTTCGGTCGCCGGGACAGACAACTCAAGATTCGCCATCCCGTAGCCTTTAGCGCAAATAATTTTCCCGTTGCGTACAACGGCGAACGACAAACCGGGAATGTGCCTCGCGGACATCTTCTCGAATGTATAGGTCAACTTTTTCGGCTCGCCGCCCGTCGTCAATTGTAAGTTTTGTCTGCGCCGACGTCCGCACATGTGCCGAATACAACCAAATAAAAATTAAGACTGCCAGAGATAATTTGTGCCGTATAATCTCACCTCCAAAAACTGGATGAACATATAGATCTGTTTCGGAAAACTTGAAAGCCATTTAACGATTGGTGAACATGCGTATCATGAAAGCCGGGGAGAATTTGCTGACCACCAGCGTCTACAATTTTAGTCTTCTGACCAATCCATGTTTTTATATTCGTATTGTTGCCAATGAACACCAGACGCCCATCTTTAACGGCTAATGCCTGCTTCCAAGACCGTACTGCATCCATCGTATAGACGTTTGCATTTTTCACAACCAAGTCGGCTTTGCTTTTTGTCTGTGAAAGAGTTGGTTTCACCGAGATGATTGATAAGATGACGGTAATAACTATTACCTGTTGGATATTCATTTTAAATTACATACATTTTTGAACTGGAAAAAGACATCGAACGATTGCGATGACGTGAGCGGAGATTTACTCGATTCCTTTTTTCTTCATCCACTCTCGCTGTTTCCGCTCAACCTCTGTGTCGTATTTTGTGGAAAGCTCGAGCGCCTTCACTACCGTTTTGTCAGCGAGCATGAAATTGGCGTAACGGGGAATCTCTCGTTCATCTAATAAACCGTCCACGATCGCGATTGCCAAAGCGTTCGTCCGGGCCGCGCGATGTTGCTGCGATCGGGCTCCGTAAGAGGCAGTCGCAAGGCGCGGAGAACCAATGTAGCCTAACCAATTCGGTGCTTTGGCTACGTGGAATAGTTCAGCCAGATTGTTGGCGGCAAATGGTGGCAGGGTCCGGTAGCCGGGATTGACAAGGTCCGGGCGCAAAAATATCAAACGGCTCGTTTCGTCCAACCCGGCATGAACGTCTAACGAACCATTCTCTTTGTTTTCTAATTCAGATAAATTCAGATTACGTGGTGCTTGATTCAGTTTGGATAATTGTTCCGGCGTCGGTTCGAGGCCATGTAAATTAATCATAAGACCGCCGTATGTATCGCGGAAGTAGTCTCCGGCCTGGTCGAGCATTAGATTGTGAAACGGCGAGCCGTGACCGTGCATTACGAAGATCCGGCGAAATCCCTGCTCTCCGAGCTCGGTGGCCAAATCCATAAATATTGCTCGTAGCGTCGTCCGGCGAATTGAATAAGTGCCGGGGAAGACGACTTTTCCGCCTATCTCGTTCCCGCCTGCGTGACCAAGAGGTATTATCGGAAAGACAAGCACAGCCCAACCCGGACGCTCGACGATCGCCTCCGCCAACCTTTGCGTCAGCCACTCGTTTGAGTAGCCGTCAGAGAACGAAGGAAGATGGGGTCCATGCTCTTCGAGGACGCCGCCGGGAAGTATCACGACGGTTTTCTGTTTGTCGAGAGGGCGTATCTGTTCGGTATTCATCTCCGCTACGCGATAGATTTGGGCACTCACCGCGCCGCACGACAGCACGGCGATTATAGCAATCATCAATATTTGTTTCATCATCTTGTTCCTAATCCCGTTGCCAACAAAGCAGCCGAACTACTTATTAACACCGGTCGCCGTTGATAATATGGCAAACTCTGCGTAGTAGCAACGGTTTTTTTTTACGAAGCCTACGCCGCAATCGGCTTTGATCTAGCCTCCATTGCCGGTTGGAGGTTTTGATTTTCGGGTGCGGCCGGAGCTTCGTTCGGATTTTCGGACGAATACCATGGCGCCGTAGCGGGCTGTCGTTGCGGTAATTCGGATCGCCGGATCGCCGCCGCTTGCGATAAAACGTAATTAAACTCTTGATTTTTCTGATTAATATTTTGCGCTTTTATCGACGAGGCAAAGCAGATTATTAGAAGGATCAGTATCAGCTTGATACGTGTCATTACTTCAACAAAAGTAATAATTTGTTGTTGGTTCTTCATAAAATGTCTCTGTTTTGATTCACGTCAGAATTTATAGGAAACGTCAACGACAGGGAAACGGACAAGCTAACAAACAAAGTAGCAGTTTCGCCCTCACGTCCAATAACTTGTTAGACATCGCCTTTAATCAAAGCCTAACTGTTGAAATAAGGTTATTAAACACCACCAACCGCATTTTGCTTACATCAGCTTAGGGGCGCAATTTTGTTAAACCGGTGATGCATCATTCGCGGAAACCAAACAGTGAAGTGCGTTATCTTTCCTTTCTGATCCTTATGAAAAAGCATCCAAGCGTCAAAACTGAAATCAGGATATTGGTCGATCTTTATCTGAAACTGATCTATGCTTTCCGGTTCGATAACGGTATCAGCAACGGTCGGTCTTTTAATTACCAACTTTCCTTCATCGTTTAATTCAATCGTCCAGTAAAAATCCAGATGCTTACTGTAATACTTTCCGGTAAAAGCCGACAGTTCCCGTTTTGACGGTTGCCATTTAGCGAATGTGCCTCTGATCATTTTGTCCGGCGGATAACCTTTACTGTATTTCACTTCTAAATTTGTAATCGCACCGTCCGGCGACCCACTGAACGTAAACTGAGCGAGATCTTCACCTTCCTGAAAAAGAAATACGTCTTTTCCGACGGGGATAATCTCAAAAACCGGATAATCGGGAGTCATCCTAACTTTTAATACCCCGTTTTGCACAAAAAAATCGCTGAAATCTTTCGGTCTCGGCTGCACATAACTTTGCCAAGCAGGCGCGGTCTGCCAGATATACCTGCCTTCATACTTCAATAATTCGTCTGTCGGAACGGAAATCGCTTTTGTCGGGAATGTCGGCTTGGGAGAAGGAGCATTAGCGTTTAACAGATAATTGACAATAGCCTTGTTTTCCTGACTGAATCCGTTGTAATAGCGGTTGCCGAGTGTAATTACCGCGATACCTTTGGCGGGTATTCGTGTCAGGTAATTGTATTCAAGCACGCCCTCGTGCAAAACAACTGCTTGATCGCTGATCTTGCGTTGAGAATAGCCGACCACATAATGATTGTCCTTACCCGGAAGAATCCTCACATTGGCTAAAAGGCGGGCTGCGGCTTTTGCAATTTCGGTTGTCGAGTCGGCATGAGCGGCTGACCATTTCTCTAAATCTTCGGCGGTAGTAAGGATGAAATAATTTCCGCCCGGAGACGTTTTCTGGACTTCTGCATTTGTGATGTTTCTGGCGCCGCGGATGTATGCACTTGCTTTATTGGGAATAACGTCTAATGGGTTATTTTCCATTCGCGTAGAGTGCATCTTTAGCGGGTCAAACACTCTCTGCTTTAACCAGTCAGGCAGATCTTTCCCCGAAGCCTTTTCCAGAATCAGGCGCAGTAATCCGAAATCGGAATTAGAATACATATAGCCTATCCCGGGTTCGACGGAAGCAATCGGTTGATTGTAAAGCAGATTCAAAAACTGAGACCTGTCAAACCGATTTGCCATATTCGCCTGCGTTAGCAACAATTCCGCCCATTCATCCACAAATCCGCTTCGATGATTCAATAAATCCCAAAGGGTAACGGTTTCTGCCCAGGCAGGAAGCTTCGGAAAATACTTACGAACCTTGTCATCAAGTTTTAAGATTCCATCCCGTTCCATCAGCACGGCGGCAATCGAAATGAACTCTCTGCCTTCGGAATAAGGCATCTTCACAACCGTCTGGTGCGTAAACGGGACTTGATGCTCGATGCTCGCCATTCCGTAAGATTTTTTTGTGATTACCTTTCCATTTTCCATTACCGTAACAGCAACGCCCGGCGAATGTGTATTGTTAATCGAAGCAAAGAGGCTGTCTATTTTCGCTTCGAGTTTTTTGTTGACATTTTGCTCTTGACGATTGCTCACAGCTTGCTTGTCTTGCGCGACAAGCAATGTCGGCAACAAAACAATCAGCAAAAATGTAAATATTTTTCTCATTAGTTTTCCTCAATCTTCGCAACCAAGAAGACGGTTAACGCCTGAATTTAGCCGTACTGCGAAGCGGCATCGGCTTGGATGAATTGTAATACCGCCACACGATGCCTTACATACTATGGTGCTTGGCAATTGTTTCATTACTGAAGCGCAAGAACCGAGCCGCGTTGTTGTACAGGATGTCCCGCTTCTGCGCCTCGTTTAGGAGTTCAGCCCGGTGTAGTCTGCGTGGCGTGCATGCAAATGCATGTCGACAATCGGGAGTCTTTTCTGCGCGAGGGCTTGAAAAGAAGTCAGAAATATGAGGAGCATTAAAGCGCTGTAATGTTTCATGATTTTCCCCCAATGCGCAGTAAAGGTTCGCTGGAAGTAAAACGGCGGAGTTGACGTGGGGCGAAACGGAATACACGCAACTCCGAGTTTAACGGACAACGTGAAAAGAAAGTCGCTATTTCGCCCTCACGTCCAATGATTTGTTATGCCGCCCGTGATTAAAAAACAGGTACCATTCAACTTTGGCAGATAACGTTAGCGTGACGCACAGTCAGCAGCCATTTACCCTTTCTCTTCATCCAGATATTTGTATAACGGCGGCGAATAGTTTTTCCCGCATCGGCGGAAGCGCCGCTTGGAACAATCGTTTCCAGACCCATCACGATGACAGTGTCCCTATAAAATCCGACCGACTCAATCTCTCGAACGAATGAAGAATAGTTGAGTAAACCAGAGCGGACTCGCGCTATGACTTCCTTCCTCCCCTTGGATACTTGGTTGTTGGGGTTGTTGACGGTGAAATTTTCCGCCCAAAGTTTTTCTAAAGTTGCCACGTCACTACGCACTACGGCATCGCTTTCGGCAAGCTCAAGCTTCCTGATTGTTTGTTCAAGCGCATCATTTTGTCTCGCCTTCTGTCCTAATGCCGAGCCGGTTACGATGCAGGTAACGACAGTTGCAAGTAGCAGCAATTTCATCTTTTCTCCTGGAAGTTTCGGCACGAATTTACATGATCTAGCAATGCGGCAAAACGCTCGAATTAACCGGGCGCGGCGAACCGCCGATAGATTCAAGTTGACGATAAAAATCAAGCTAATTCGCGCGCCACTTGAATGAGTTGTTAGGCGACCTGTCTTCCTTCTAGCCGCCATTAGGTATTCCAATTCTCGCCAGTTCCACTGGCGGCAGCCCTTCATGATACAGCCTCGCCAGTTCCTCAGGATCGAAGGTATAGCCGAAGGGAGGTCTGCCAATCTCTGCCATCCGTTCGCTCATCACGAAAGCCTCGCACTCTTCTTTCGTGGGGAAATTATCCACGCTCAATTCAACTTCGTTGCCGTCTGGGTCATGATAGTAGAGCGAGGTCGTGAATCTATGATTTAGCGGCATGAAGGGTGTGATGCCCTCAGCTTTGAGACGCTCATAGGTCTCGACTAAATCAGCAAAGCTCGCCAAGCCGTAGCCCACATGATCGATCCCCGCAGCATTCTCCGGCTTATCCACCGTGGCTGGGTCTTCAAAGATTACGAGCCGATGATGCTCTTCATCGAAGGTCATGAAGGCGAGAAATTCGTTCTCATGCTGAATCTTCGCGCGGAAGACCGTCTTGTACCATTGGATCATCTCTGCGAACCGCTTTGCGCGAATGCCATAGTGAGAAATGTATGCGGACTTGGTAGCCACGCCTGACGAGATACTTTCGATGCATTCCGAATTACTCATGATTTTCTCCTCCTCCGAAGATTCAATTGGCTGGCCGCCTAACGCCTGACTTCAGCCGCCCCACTCCAAAAGCGATAACGCTCAACTTCACCATTAAAGATTGATGAGAGGCAAGCGGCGCGGGGTCGGCTGGAAGGACCTGTTAGATGGCGAAGTTTGTTTGTTAAGCACAGTTTCCTAAAATTATGCTCTCCCGCCTTCAATCACACTATACGGCGACTTTGTGGGAATAATTTTTGTCAATCTGAAGCCGGATGCCTCCAATAGCTTTCGGTATTCATCTTTGGTGCGCTCTTTGCCACCCTCCATCACGAGCATCAGGATGTCAAGAGCTTTAGACGGGCTTGGCTCGTTGCCTTCGGGGACGACCATTTCGATGATTAAAACTTTGCCATCATCATTCATCGCTGAGCGAATGTTTTGCAGGATTTTAATGCTGCTCTCGTCATCCCAGTCGTGAATAATGTGCTTCATCATATAGGCATCCGCGTCCTCCGGAACCGACTCGAAAAAGTCACCCGACGCAAGTTCAACGCGGTCGCTAACATCTTCTTTTTGAAGCAGTTCTCCCGCGCCTTCAATAACAAAAGGCAAATCAAACAAAACTCCTTGCAAGTGGGGATTCGCCTTTAATATTCCGGCGAGCAGTAACCCGTGACCGCCGGCAATATCAACCAGCCGATTCACGCCAGAGAAATCGTAAACTTCTATAACCGCTGGAATGATTGCCCGCGTGAAGTTCGTCATCGCCGCGTTAAAGACTTTCCCGGCTTCCTCGTTCTTCTGGAAGAACTCAAACGAACCCATGCCCTGAACCTTCTCGTGTGCTGCTCCGCCGGTTTCGACGCTATAGGGCAATTCGCCCCAAGCCTGCCAAATCCAGTCCTCGCCCATCATCACGGCGAAGTCACGCACCGAGTTGGACACATCACTGCGCAGCAACGAGGAAATAGGCGTTAATTCAAACTTTCGGTCAGCAGTCTCTGAGAAAACGCCAATGCTTGCCAATGTGCGAAGTAAGCGGTACAAAGACGGTGCATTCATACCGGTTTTGTCTGCAAGTTCTTCAACTGTCTGCGACTGGGTTGCGAGCAGGTCGGGAATACCGAGCCTTGAGGCGAGGCAGACGCTTCTTTGCATCTGCGCCCCGAACAGCATCTGCATCAAAATTACATCGGGCGGCGGAACGTCAGTTTGATTTTGCTGAATCATTTTGCAACTACTGCTTAGTTTCTAAATAAGTCGCAATATATATAACATCTTTTTTACTAGCGAGCCATCGAACGACCGAGGTAATTGGGTTGGCGGACCAACACGAAAGCCCTCGACAAACCGAAAAACGTAACGAAGGAAAAGGACATTGGAAAACCGAAAGGCGAGCCAACTCCGGTTCACCGATTGGTTAGGCGTTGAAGGTTGTCGCAGTTACTTCTTGGCGTTCCTCGGGTCATCGGCGGGATTGACGTAGTTGATGACCCACGGCCCCATTCCGTGGAGCTGCACAATGGTCTCGCCCTCGGTCCAAACGGCGTGAACCATGCCGGGCGGCCAAACGCCATAAGTGCCGGCGGGCAGAGTCCGGGCGTCGGCGAGTTTGGGGTTGTCGCCCATCGCGAGCTTGAAGATGCCCTGAATGACTGTGACCCGTTCGGGCTTGGGGTGGGTGTGCGCCGGGATGTGGAAGCCGTCCGGCACGCGCACGCGCATGACAAACATTCCCTCCTTCGTCGGGTCGCCTTCGAGGACGGCGAGCTTCGCGCCGGGCGGAAGCGAAGGGGGGCCGTCCTTCCATTGGATGTCCGCAGGCGGGTAGAGGTTAGCGTGAGGGTTCTTGGTATCGTGGACGGACTGCTGCTGCGCGAACAGCCAAGCGAAAGGCAGCGCAACGGCGATGAGTGCGGCGATAATGTGGTTTCGTTTCATGGTTCTGGACTCTTGTTGGACAGTGAGACGCGAGCAACGCCTAACGCCCTGAATTAACCGGAGCCGCGAAGCGGCTTCCGGTTGAATGAATTGTTGACCCTACCTTGGCTCTTCGCGGCGAATCAACGCCGCGAGTATCAGCAGGGCCAACCCGCTTACTGCGGCGATGGTCCGCGCCGTTTGGAATTGCCACCATTGCGCGCTCAGTTCTACCCAACTCGATGGTGGAGAAGCGATGCTCCAAGTCTTAATCTGATTGTTGATAGGGATGTTGCCAAAGGCCGTAATGAGCGCAGCCGCCAGCACGCAGCTACTGGCCGCAACCAGCAGGTAGAACCCGGGGCGATCACGTCGAGCGAGGAAGGCTGAGGCGGCGGAAAAAAACAAGCTTAAGATCACGATCGTCGGGAACGGGATCGTAAATACTTGGATTGCGTGCTGCATTTTCTCGACATAGAAAGCCGCCGACATCCCGCTTGGGTTGTAGTCGATCCAGATTACAACCGCTCCCCCAGCTATGAGAGCCGTAAAAAACAACGCTGCGAACAGAACGATAGAACGTGTCATATCTGTCTCCTCAGTTGAGCCTAGCTCGCTCTCGTCTCTGATAGCGGCCTTCGCTTTCTCCGCCAACTCCGGCGGTACTTCGTCCATACCATGCGACGTTCGGGCATGCTCGGCGACCTGCCCCATCACCTCTTCATCCGTCTCACCACGGGCCACGAAATCACAATCCGGTCCGACATCTCTGCAATTCATTTTCCTCGTCATCATCTCTCCTCCGTCGAAAATATTTAGTCAGACTTTGCTGAAGAATAGAACCTCTCGGCTCAAAGCCACAACCGATGGGCGTTGAAACCTGGCTCAGCGAAGCGGCATAACTTTGATTTAGGCTGAACCACCGCCTTCTTAGATAGAATTTTTTATAATACTCTTCTAGATAAAAGTCAAAGATTTATTTGATTTTATCTCGCTTGTAATATATCTTACGCGCCAAAATATAAGCTCTACCTAATTATTTAGGCGGAATTATCAAAAACGATGTCTAAATTAATTGATCAAGTTCGCTGTAATTCGAACACAGCATTATAGCTATCGAACCGAAAAAACTTATATCGGATGGATTCTTCAATACATTCGATTTCACGGCAATAAAACATCCGGCGGAGATGGGGGCGGCGGAAATTGAAGATTTTTAGTCGCATTTGGCGCTTGAACGGACGGTTTCGGCTTCAACTCAAATCTGGCTCTCCGTGCTTTCCATTTTCTTTACAGAAAGGTTTTGAAAGAGGATCTGCGTATCTCGCAACATTTGCTACGGCCAAAAAATCAAGCCGCCTTCCGGTTGTGTTGCCTACTGACAAGGTAAAGCTAATTAGAGCCTACTCAAAAGTCGGCTAAAGACGGCTCTGGTATTGAAAATACGCAGAAGCATTGTTTCAGTATATTTTTTCTATAAGAAATCCATGCTCTTTTCAATTGCCGCCGGGTTTAGCTGGTGGAACTATTCGCCCCACATCTGAGGCTTTAGCCAAATCTGTTTCTATTGCCAGGGCCAAGGCGAAAAAACATTTATTGAGGTTTGGCTAAAGCCTCTTGAATTTTCGAAATATTCCCACTAGCTTGAGCTAGCGGCAAGCTATAAGAATTAATTATCCAAGTCCATGTTTAGATAGAAACCGGCCGGCTGTATGCGTCTGTTAGGCGGCACGCGTCTCAACACTTGTGCCCATGACTTGCGCTGCCATCCATAGAAACAACCCTGCACAAACCGCATACGGAATTCTTCGTAGCCAAAAGTTGGTCTCGATCAGGCGCTCATTTAACTCGACCGATAGGCCCTGCGCACTTAGTTGGAGCTGGATCGGCACCTGTATCGTCGCGGTAGAGACCCAGACGACTGTTTGTGCAGCAATGGCTGCCCATACCGCCCAAACGGGGATCGCAGCGGGCCGTGACCACAACATGAGAATCGTAAACACAGTACCAAGAAGTGCCGGTGCAACTAAGAACGTCAGCACTCGGGGGGAGATGAACTGATGGTACGCGACAAACTCACCATTTCCGATGAGATGCCAACTCGAATAGTTTACAAAGCTCTCAATAAAGCCTGCGCCGTTGCCGTAGAACACGAGCGCAAACGCAATCAAAAAGATCCAACGTGGACCCATCTCTACCTCCCCGTCTGAATGCCCCTCGACGTCGAACGTTCCGCCTAACCTTGATTTAGGCTGCGGCTTCACCGGCATTCACCCTTTCACCTGCTTCCAAATATACCGCTTCGATTTCGGATTCCAGTCCAGGGTGCACACGGGGAAAACGATCCGAGCACGAATTTGACCCTGCTAGGGACGCGTTCGGCCATTCATGCAGCGCGCGAGCCGTGTGACGCTACCGGTACGCCGATGCCGGAGGATCGCCGCAGTACTCCTTTTGCGTCGTCCGAAGGAGCTTGTGCTGTGCGTCAAACGAATAGCGGCGAATGGAGTTGCGCTTGCCGCCGCCCGGGCAATATTGCCGCTCGTTGCTTGGAGGGCCGACATCGAGGAACCACACTCGAGCGGCAGCGAGCAGCTTTGCATCGCTGCTGTATTTGCCGCCGGGTAACGCATACGACGTAACACCCCCGTGCGTCTCGTCAATTACGAGGCGCAGCTTGTCGGACTTGAGGTGGGCGCGGTACGGCGCGTGCCGGGCAGCGACATCGCCCGTCGCCTTCTTCACGCCGGCGTCGCACCACTTCTCCTTGATCTCCTGTAGGGTTCCCTTCCACGGGATCCCGCCGTGCTCGCCTTCCGGAACACGCGTCGATGGGGAGACGCCGCTCGCGATCATCTTGTCATACGACTGGATACAGAACTTATACATGTTTGGCAGGGGATCCGGTTGTTGGGTGTCGATTGCCCAACTCCTGAAAGCCCGGTAGTGCTCATTGTCATCGAGTGCCTGGGCGCTCGCCGCAGCCACAAAAGTAAAAGAAACGACCACCAGCGCGAAGCAAACGGAAACGACTCTCATTTATATTCTCCTCGTGTTCACATGCTGCACCGGAGTATAGGACGCACTGATGGCGCGATCAGCTGCGTACACTTCGGCGTCTACGGGATCTCAGACCAGCGCCTCCTTTTTGCGACGAAGCCCACGCCGCGCACGACCTCCAGTTGCAGTTCCAGAACCGCAACCATGGCTCCACCGGCATTTTTCACTTTGCCCCTGACGAGAGCAACGCCGCCAATAGGAGCTTTCGCTTTTGTTCCATACTATAGAGAAAGAAGCCTAACTTTGATTTAGGCTGAACTAAAGCATCCTTAGATAGAATTTTTATAGTCGTTTTCTGCTGGAACGTCAATAAAAATTTTGATTTTTTAGTTAACCTTTAATATATCTTTTCCTCCAAAGATAAATACCGCCTAAAAATTTAGGTGGTATTTAAAACTATGTCTAAATTAATTGATCAGGTTCGTACCGTAATGCGAACACAGCATTACCGCTATCAAATTGAAAAGTCCTAAATCGAATGGATTCTCCGGTATATTCGATTTCACGGTATAAAACATCCGGTGGAAATGAGTGCCGTGGAAGTCGAAGCGTTTTTGTCGTATTTGGCGGTTGAAGGAACGGTTTCTGCTTCAACCCAAAATCAGGCTCTCCGTGCTTTCCATTTTCTTTACAGAAAGGTTTTGAAAACGGATCTGCGTAGATCGAAAAATTTGCTCCGGCTAAAAATCAAGCCGCCTTCCGGATGTATTGAGTGCTGACGAGGTAAAGCCGATTTTAACGAAAAGCGCGTATTTTAAGATTTACACTTCCTGTCTTAGCTTACAATAGTCAAAAGAAAGCATAATTCCTATCAGTTTCTAGCGATCACTTTACATTCAAAACTTGCGCAACAGTCTCTTTTTTCAAACCAATGCCGTTCTTCTTGTTGTATTCATCAGGTGAGATTTGTTTATCCCGCCAGGCGTCCAGATGTCCCACCTGGTGGACGCATTGGATGGTACAGGTGGGGGCGCACCATTTTTCGGTGATATATTCGCGCTCCATATCTTGATGGGTGTATTCGAGGAGCGGTGTTCCGGGTGTGCCGCGCTGTTGCGAACACCAATGGACTAAGCCTTCTTCGCAGATGTACAAATATCTTGCGCCTGCGCGACATCGCCATTCGTATTCGTTTCCTTCGACCAATTCATCCTGGAACCAATTCCAGCGCGCATAGCTTCTGGAGCCTTTTGATTTGATCTCTTTGTAAACTTCTTTTTCTCTCTCGGTTAAGCCTTTGTTCAAACCCATTTCATCGTGGATCACGCCGACTGTTGAGGAAAAGCCAAGCTCGATCGCGCGGTTTGCGATAACGAGCGCCTCATCCGGGTTCGCAATTCCGCCGCCGACCACGGAATTTATGTTTACCTTAAACTTTGCATGCTCACTAAGGTTGACGAGCTTGGCGTCCAAAACCTTCAGGCTCTTTTTAGACACATCGTCGGGCGTTACATTATCGATAGAGATCTGAAGGTAATCGAGACCGGCTTTATTTAATTTTTTTACCTTTTCGGGTTGAAAGTAATAACCGTTTGAGATCAAACCGGCGATCATACCGTGGTGGCGAATACGGTCGATGATCTCGTATATCTCCGGATGCATCATCGGCTCTCCGCCGGAAATTGTTATGACAGAACTTCCGAATTCCGCGAGCTTATCGATCCGTCCAATCATTGTGTCGATCGGCACCGGATCGCTCGTTTTGTCGTATTCGTTGCAATATGTGCAGGCGAGATTACAACGCCGCATTGGCACGATGTGCACCAATACAGGATGTTTTGTCGAAGCAAACGCACGAATCGTGTGTTTTACTCCCCTTGTAAACCTGCTAAAACTACTTGCTTCCGGCATAAATCTAAATCCTTACTCGCAAACCTTAAATTATAAGTGCTAAATCTACGCTTTTCAAACCGAAAAGAAAAGGCTTTGACCGTAAAGCCAAAGCCCATGCGGTAATATTTATTGCCTTCTAGCTATCGATAACTTTTGTACCCGAGGGTAATTTCAATCTGAAGAGATTTCCTTCGATCGTTACATTCTTTTGAATGTTTTCAAGCATCACCGTGGTTGAATCACCATTCTTTTCATAAATCTTTGATTGAATTGGCATTCCGTTTCCATCCACCCAAAGCTCTGCAAATTTGTAGCTGGTTTGCTTTTTTGGATTCATCTTTAGCCGCCACATTTCCTTTCCGCCGACTTTTTCAACCCCAAGATATTCCGTGGCATAATTCGCATTCAACTGCGATTTAGACATACTAAGAAATTCGAATCCGCTGCTGCTGCGTTTGCCTTTATTAGCATCCGACGTTTTTCCCTTTATCGCCTGCTTAATTCCGGGAGTATATAAAACATACTCGCCGTTTCCTACGACTAAGGTTTCGCTTGCCGGACGAATCCAATCGATTCTCATAAAGACGTCTTTACCCTTTCCGGGCAGATAGCTGACGGTGCCTTTTTTTACGTCGTAATCGTCGAGCGTCGAATCGTGCTGCGACATCGTGATCTCTGATCTCAACGAAGACAATGCTTTCGCATGTGCCTCCATCCTTTTGAATATCTCGTTTTTTGGCCCTTGA
Source organism: Pyrinomonadaceae bacterium (assembly GCA_041746475.1). Lineage (GTDB taxonomy): Bacteria > Acidobacteriota > Blastocatellia > Pyrinomonadales > Pyrinomonadaceae > Aridibacter. The sequence goes on from JBGTGX010000075.1 coordinate 16,877, forward strand.
GCGTAAGTTTCGCCGGTTCCCGAAACACCCAAAAGCATCGCCAATGCGAATGTCATCAAAACGAGTTTAGAAAAGTTTCTCATATAAATAGCTCCGAAAAATAAAATTTATGTAATTATCTTGACCGTGGGGAAGTGCGCCGTTTGGCACTTTCGGTGATTTCAGTTTGATTATTCACAAATTTATTATCAAATGAAAAATCCTGGGCTTTGACGGTAGAAACGCGCTTTGGGGTTGCTATTTTTTCGCCATTATCAAACCATGTTTTCGGCGTCAGAAAGATAAATGCGATTATCGCCAAACAAAAAAGATCGTATTGCCAGGTGCCGCGTTCATAGTTCCACAAGATAATTCGTTTCATTATTCAGCCGATCATTTATTCTTCTACTATCAGTCCATCACGCATCTGTATGATCCGTCCGCAGTGCTCGGCAGCTTCGGGGTTGTGGGTGATCATTATTATCGTCTGCCCAAAACGTTCATTGAGCTCGCGAAACATTTCCAAAACAATTTCCGAATTCTCGGTGTCAAGATTTCCGGTTGGCTCATCTGCTAAAATAATCGCCGGGTTATTGATGACCGCACGTGCCAGCGCCACTCTTTGCTGCTCACCACCGGAAAGCTCGAGCGGCTTATTGTTCATCTTGTTTTCGAGTTTCAAAAGACTCAGGATCTCGCGTCTCTTTTCGGCGTTGCCATTTCCGTTCCCGATATGAATTCTTTCCGCGAGCCGAAGATTTCCGTCTGCGGTAAGTGTCGGAAAAAGATTAAATCTTTGAAAAACAAACCCGATCTTGCGTCGGCGTATATCCGTGCGTTTTGCATCCGAAACCTTTGAAACATCTTCTCCATCAATGATGATCTTCCCGGTCGAAGGCGATAATAATCCGCCAAGCAAATGGAGCAGCGTAGATTTCCCGCAACCAGATTGCCCCATTATCGCTACAAATTCACCTTTATCGACAGACAGCGAAATTCCGCGTAGAGCATGCGTTTCAACCTTTCCGATCTTATAGGTCTTCGTCAGATCTTCTGTTTGCAGGATTGGCATCATCAAAGGGTTTTAGAAATTACTTATTAACGTTTTTAAGCGAAGTTTGCAAATCACTTCCATTTTTCATCTCGAGCAGCTTTCTGTCCAAATCGATTTCTTTTAGGTTTCGCGTATTCTCCAAAAGAAACGCGCTGTCATTATAAATTTTGCCTATCTTTACGGCATGGGGTGCCTTATAGATCAATCGAATCTTATATTTTTCTTTCGGGCGTGTGAGTTCGACCTCAAGCGGCATCTTATATTGCCCTGTTTCGGTTACGCTACCTATTTTTCCGTAAGTAATATCAGATTCTATTTCCCCGTTTTTATCAAATACCTGCTGTCTGGACAGATTAATTCCTCCGACACGGTCAAACCAAAATCTTCGTGCGATGACGAATTTCCCTTCATCGGTTCTTCGAAGCTCGTCCAATAGATAGAAGCCGCGAAGCACCCATTTAAGCGGGGATTTTTTCTTTGCATTTACGTCAAATTCTTCCTGAAGAATCGCGCTTTGCGTATAAACGTATTTTGACTCATCTACCGGGCGTATCAGCATCGCGTCTGTGAAATGCTGCGGTCTCAGATTCTTAAACGCACTTGCACTTTTCGAAACTTCAGTCGGCGCGCCATTTTCAAGATCCTCAACCATGTCGGACAATAACGAATAATCAACGTCGTTTTTACCCCGAAGAAAGCTCAGATATTTATCACCTCCACCCAGATATAGCACCGCAACCCGGAATTCGTCACCGTTTGAGGTCATTTGTACGATGTCTGTCCCGACTATCGGAACCTCGACCTTGAGGTTGATCTTACCCGGTCGCTGAACCACAATTGTGCTGTCGGCGGTTTTGTATTTTTCCGCTATCCCTTCATTCGCGTAAGAATTATCCTCGAATTTGAGATACATTTTCGCATTGATCGATTCGACGTTAGTCAATTCATTTACTTTCTTGATCAGGTCATCCTGCGAAGCATTTGTCGTTTCGAGAAGCTTGGCTTTCTGCACTTTATCTTTAGGAGTAATACATCCGCTGAAAAGAATGGCAAGCAATAGGAGTGAAAATACCGAAAATTTTGATCGGGGGTGCTTTGTATGCATGAGATGCGTTTGATGTCTTAACAATACCGCTTGTTGTCTTGAAAATATTCTCACAAAATTCTTAAGCTATCAGTACTCCGACCTCGGTCAAAGCGAAGATAATAGCACGAAAAACATTAAAACCTAATACACGAGGACGCGGTACGACCGGGCTTTGCCTTTTCGTACCGCGTAATTCAAAAAGTTGCTCTTGATTTATCTACCTACGATCGAACGCGTAACATAATCCTGCATCGTAAATGCAAACATTATCGCGAGCCAAAAGAATCCCGCGACCGCCGATAACCAAATGAGTTTCGAACTCCAGCGAACGTGCATAAAAAACAACACTACAAAGGTCATTTTCGTAAACGCAATTAAAAGCGCAACGAGTGTGTTTGCGCCGGGAAACAGAAACTCAAGGTCTTGCAGTGCAACAACATAAGTCAGAATTGTACCTACTACGAGTATCAGGAAAACGCCAATATAACCAGGTATTCCAATGTGCTCTTCTCCGTGTTCAGACATTAACCGTGTCCACCTCCTGCCAAAAAGTGCCTACCAAGCAAATAAAGTAAAGGAAATAAGAAAATCCAAACGATATCTACAAAGTGCCAATATAGACCCGATATCTCGACCGGTGAAAAGTAATCCGCCGAAAATGTGCTCTTCCAGGCCTTATACAAAAGCCATGCCATGATTCCCAAGCCGATGATCATATGCAGCGCATGAAGCCCTGTCATAATGAAATAGATCCAAAAGAACATTTGGACGCGGCCTGAGAATTTTATCGGGTTAAATTCGCCATTTGAAAAATAGCCGTTCTTTTCACTGTCAGTTAGAAAACCGCCATTCGGTTTATTGGCTTCGTCGTTAACTATCTTGATGATCGGCTCAACAACCGCATCATCGACGTGAAAATCACCGCGCGGATTTGCATGTATTGCTTCTCCTTCGCTCGCCGCTTCGGCGCTAACTTCGAAAGGAAGTCTTACGGAACCAGCTTCTTTGTGTTCACCTTCCCTGATCACCTTGTTCCAACCATCGACTGGGACTTGACCGTGGCTCCATTTGCCGGAATACTCGATCGCTTTTACGCCAAGAAATACGGCACCAAAAAGCATCGTAAGAGCGATCAACAATACCTGCATATTCCGGTTTCCTTTCTGCGCGAAATAAACCGTCAATGCCATCGTCAAGCTGCTTACGATCAAAACAAGGGTATTCAATCCTCCCCAAAATGGATCAAGATGATTACTTCCCGCGGCGAATGCCATCGGATATTTTGAACGGAAAACCAGATATGCGGTAAATAGCCCGCCAAAGAAGAGAATTTCCTGAGCGAGAAAAACCCACATCCCGATGGTTACGGAATCCATCTGCTGCTCCATATCTTCGAACTGATGTTGAAGGCCCGGAGGATGATAATGGTCGTCGTGATTATGTTCTGCCATATTAAAATTTCAGATTTCGAATCTCAGTTCACATTCTCATGTCGAAAGTGCTGCGCGTTCAGGTAAAATCTCTACCGAAGGCGAATAATTATGCCATTGGAGAAACTTCTTCTCTTCGTTTGGCTTCCTCCAAATCCATTCCACTTTCCTCACCAAATTCATATGCCTCCCAGGTAACAACAGGAGTTTCTTCAAAGTTAAAGGTTGGCGGCGGCGAAGATGTACGCCATTCGAGCCCCGGATGCATATATGGATTTGCCGGTGCCTTTTTACCCCAAATCAGCGAATGCACTAAATATATTACGGGCAATACCATTCCAACTCCGAGCACTGATGCTCCGGCGGTGGAAAAAATATTCAAAACTTGAAACTCTTCCGGGTATGCAGCATATCGCCTCGGCATTCCCTGATAGCCTAAAATGAATTGGGGGAAAAACGTTAAGTTAAACCCAATAAACACAAGCATTGCCGAAATTCTACCCCAAAATTCCGAATACATTTTTCCGGTCATTTTCGACCACCAATAATGGATTCCGCCTAAATATGCAATCACCTGTCCGCCGACCATTACATAGTGGAAATGTGCCACGATGAAGTATGTGTCGGTTAAATGAACTGTCAAACCAATTGATCCCAGGAATAATCCGGTTAATCCACCGATCAGGAACAATCCCATAAATCCGAGAGCATAAAGCATCGGTGTATCGTACGAAATTGAGCCCTTATAAAGTGTCGCGGTCCAATTAAACATCTTGATAGCCGACGGAACTGCGACGACCATCGTCAAAAATGAGAAAACCAAACCCGCGTATATCGATTGGCCGCTGACAAACATATGGTGTCCCCAGACAAGGAAACCAAAAACCGCGATCGCAATCGAAGAAAACGCAATGAACTCATAACCGAAAATTTTCTTGCGGGAAAAATTGGAAATGAGTTCGGAAATTACACCCATTCCGGGGAGGATCATAATGTAAACCGCCGGGTGCGAATAGAACCAGAACATATGCTGGAAAAGAATCGGATCTCCGCCTACGGCCGGATCAAAGATCCCAACCTGTGTCAGACGTTCGATCGCGAGAAGCAATACAGTAATCGCGATAACCGGCGTTCCAAGGATCATCACGAGGCTCGTTGCATAATGCGCCCATACAAATAGGGGCAGCCGAAACCAAGTCATTCCCGGCGCACGCATCGTATGAACCGTGACGATAAAATTCAAACCTGTAAGTATCGACGAAAATCCATTAATAAATATTCCCAAACCTACGGCCATTACGTAGGAATTGGAAAAGGTTGTCGAATAGGGCGTGTAAAAGGTCCAACCCGTATCAACTCCACCCTGCATCAAAGCGTAGAGGATGAATGCACCTGCAATCCAGTAAATGTAAAGACTTAGGAGATTTATCCGGGGGAATGCGAGATCTTTTGCGCCGATCATGATCGGTATCAGGAAGTTTCCTAAAATCGCAGGGATCGAAGGAATCAGGAACAAAAAGATCATAATTATCCCGTGTTGTGTAAACACGCGATTGTATGCCCCCGATTCAAGAAGATCACTCGCCGGTGTCAATAGCTCCAGCCGGATGGTAGCCGCATAAATTCCGCCGAGAAAGAAGAAAGCGGACACGCTGATAAGATACATAATCGCAATGCGCTTATGATCCTTCGTCAAGAGCCATGATTTTAAGCTGAATCCATTTGTCAAATAATTGACTTTCGGTTCTTCCGTTACGCTATCTAGATTCATTGCATCTACATTTTCCATAACTACTTACCTGCTTCGTCTCCCTCTTTCTTTTCCGTAGATTCTTTTTTCTCGGATTTAGGAGCACTGCTCCCAGCCGGAGCAGTCATTCCACTTGTGTCTCCGCTAAGCGATTTGATGTACGCGACCAGTGAAACGAGTTGTTCTTCAGTTACCTGTCCCTTAAACGTCGGCATTATAGGTTGAAATCCTTCTACGACCTGACCGCCGGGATTCAGTATCGAATTGCGAATATATTCATCGTCCGCGACAACGGTGTTTCCACCAACGAGTTTGACCTCGCGGTTGTATATTCCCTCAAGCTTCGCGCCGCGTTGATTATCTCCGCCGGCATGACAGGATGCACATCCCAATTTATTCGTGAAAAGATCCTCGCCCATTTGAACAGGCGTTTGATCGGAAACGTTTCCGGCGAGCCAATTATCAAAATCCTTTTGCTCAAGCACGTAAACCCAACCGCCCATTCCGGAGTGGTTCAGTCCGCAGTATTCAGCACAAAATAGGCGATACTTTCCGGGTTTCGTCGCCTCAAACCACATCGTCGTATATCTTCCGGGAATGACATCGGCCTTCGTGCGAAATGCCGGAATAAAGAAATCGTGGAGCACATCCTCGGTTGTCATTGTCAGCTTAACTTTTCGTCCCACCGGAACGTGGAGTTCGTTAATCTCCCTCTGTCCGGATGGATGCTGAATTTTCCACATCCACTGTTTGCCAACGACGTAAACTTCCATCGTGTCGGCCGGGATCTTATATTGATTGTAATAAACAACCGCACCGCCAAGGAAGACGGTCATTGAGATGACGAACGGAACAAAGGACCAGAAGAGTTCAAGCGGTATCGAGCCATGAATTTGTTGAGGCGTAGAGAACTTCTCTGTTTCGCGGTATTTTATTGCGAAAATAAAGATAGCCGCGACGATACCGGCCGTGAAAAACACGCTGATCGCGATCAAATAAAAGTACAAATAGTCAACCTGCCAGGCGAAACTCGATGCCTGCTCGGGAAATAATGGTACCCAGGTAGTGTCTTGCATAATCCTCTTCTAATAATCGAAAGCGAGTTTCTATCTTAAATCTGGCTTTCCGGTCGTAACTTCTTATTTCGACGCCAAAAAACGAAAAACATGGCTCCCATCCCCAGCAACGTCGCGACTGCCATAAGACGCATCACGTTTAATATTGCAAAGCCATACTTTCCGGTTGCCGGATCGTAATGATAGCAATACAAATAAAGCTGCTCAGCAGGATTACCGATTCGGTTTTTCGACGATTCCATAATGCTGAACTTTAGATCTTTTGGCGCATAATCGATTCCGTAATGGTATCTGGAAAGTTTACCTTCCGGCGTGACCACCATTATTCCACCTGCATGAGCAAACTGATTTGTTCGCTCGTCAAAGGTGTAATTAAATCCGACCGCCTTTGTTACCTTGTCAATTTCGCTCTGCGTTCCGGTCAAAAAATGCCAGCCGTCTTTTGATTCAGGGCGATTATAGCGCTCCAAGTAGCTCTCTTTCTTGTTTTTCGCCAATTCCGGTTTTTCGTGTTCTCGGGCGTCAAAACTAATCGCGACGACATCGAATTCCTTTCCGGCGTCGAACGAAATTCCCTTCAGCGAGCCCGTCAAACCGTTTAGCACTTCGTTGCAAAGCATCGGACATTCGTAATATACCAACGCCAGAATTACCGGTCTGTTCTTTCGAAAATAATCGCCAAGCCTGACTTCTTTCCCGTTCTCATTCGTAAATTTTGCGTCCAACGGCAACCGCGAATTCAACTTTTGATCGATTCCAACCTTTTTTAACGTGTCAGGAATCCCGTTACTGGTCGTTTGGCTTGGATCATAAGTTTTCGGCGAATAGAGCGGCGAATTATAATGCTCGGTCTTTTGAGCAATGATAGCGCCTGCCAACATCGTAAAAATGCACAAACTTACAAAAAGTTTCAGCGTGAAACTGCTTAAAACTGCCGAATCTCTTTTCATCTTTCCCACCTTATAAACCACCGGTGTTCTATCTCCTCGTTTCCGAGGCTAACCTTCCCGCGCTTGATCCGGAAATAAAAGTTTTTGCATCCTGCAATGCTTTTTCACCTTCCGCACCGGTCTTTGACTTGATACTTCCGTCTTTCAGAAGCTTCTCTTCAGCTTCCTTAATCGGAAGCGCGATAACGGTATTCCCTTCTTTTTCACCGTTTTCCCAAATATCTTTGTTTTGTTTCTGAATTTCGCGCCATTCGGCCTGCGGTTCCCGAAGTTCGAGATTAATCCTGCCGCTTTTCGTATCGAGGCCGAATCCCGGGGCTGACTGTAAACGGGGTTCGGGAGGCAGCTTCTCATCTTCGCTCATCGCCATCGGATGCAGCGAACTTTTATCGTTGGCTTCAGCCTGCGGAAGCAATACATGGTATTGGAGAATCCACATCAAAACGAAGGTAATGACAATCAAACCAAATAGACCCGCACCAAAATAAATGATGCCCTTAAAATTGATTACATCCTCTTCATAACCCTTTTCCAAATTGTTTTCTAATTCGTTATGTTTTGACATAATTTCTCGTCTTTTTCCGGTTATACCTAGTGCCCTTTACCGTGTTTAATAGCGTTTTCGAAAAACGGATCTTTAAAAGGAACAACCGGTCGCTGTTTATATTCACGTATGAACCACCAGAGCCAAATCCCGCCTATTGCTATCGGTCCTACAAAATCCCAGGGGCTGACCCGGAAAGCGACATCGAGCGCCCCTTGTTTTTCACCGATTCTCGCGCTTGGTCCGATGATGTAGAACATATCTACGATTCTCATGATCAAAATGAAAACCGCCAATGCTGCGATCCACTTAGCTTTGCGTTTGAAATCCTGCATCAGCAGTACTAAGAAAGGAAATGCGAAGTGGAAAACAATTAGGATCAGTCCGATCGCTCCCCACATTCCTTTAGATCGGACTATATAAAACGGAGTTTCCTCAGTAAGATTTCCGGACCAAATGATCAAATACTGTGAAAAATTGAAATATGCCCAAACCATTACAAGCGCGAGCATCAATTTTCCGATATCGTGAAAATGCCTTTTCCCAAGCACGCGATCCAAAGGAGCTTTGTCGTGCAGAAATGCCAGAACCGTGATCGAGAAACAAAAGCAGCTTAATGCCCAACCTGCCGTAAATAGGAATCCCCACATTGTCGAAAACCAATGCGGCTCAAGCGTCATCATCCAATCTACGGACGCGAATGTAACAAGCAATACATAGAAAATGATCGCCGGCCCCGAAAAAGCTGTTGCGCTTCCAAGATGTCTGGCGGATTCTTCGTAATCGACAGATTTATCCTGTTTTGCCGACCAACCATTTAGCAGATAGCCCATTACGCTAAATAATGCGAAATAGAGCACTGTGCGAACCAACCACCACTGCGGTTCCATATACCAGCCGCGCCATTGCAGAAAATGGTCACTTCCCGCTGCCTGCAAATGTGTCCAATCATAAAGATAGAACATCCCCATTCCTACGGGAGCGAACAAAATAGCCAGCAAAGGGATCGTCCGCGTCGCCGCTTCAGAAACTCTTCGGATCACTACGCCCCAGGCTCCGCCGGTCAGATACTGCAAAAAAAGTATTCCCAAGCTGCCGATACCGATTCCTGCCCAAAATATGAAACCTAAAAGCCAGCCGCGTAAAGCCGATTGGGTATCCATATAACAGCCGACAGCCCATACCAATAAACCGATCCCGCCGACGCCGAGTGCCAAAGCTTGAACCCGATCGAGCGCTTCAGGAGCTTTAAAAGTGCTGTTAATTTTCACTCTTTACCTCCGTCTTTGCGTCTTGTGAAGCGCCATTCTTCTTATTATTCTCATCAATCGTTTTCGTTTCGGCAGCAGGTGTTTGAGGTGTTGACGTCGGAGTCGTTTTTCCATCCGGGTTTTGGCTCAATTGCAGCGCACGGATATGCGCAACTATTGCCCAGCGATCAGCAGGCGGAACTTGCGCCGAATAGCTGTTCATCTTACCCCAGCCATTTGTTATCACATCGAAAAAGTGTCCAACCGGTGCATTTCGAAGACGGTCATCATGATACGTCGGCGGCTGAGAAAATCCTCGCTTAACTACCATGCCGTCGCCTTTTCCAACCGGTCCGTGACAAACGATGCAGAAAATTTTGTACCTTTCTTCACCGCGATCAAGCAATTCCTGTGTAACCGGAATTGGAAATTCTTCGATATCGTTAGGAAAACTCGAAACTAGTGTGTTTCCTAAAGCATCCGTTGTTGTTTCGACCTGAATATTCGGATCGGCGTTTTCTTTCTTTCCGGTATATAGAGCCTTATTTTCGTTCAATTGTCCGCGGGCGACTGTTCCTTCGGGGAAATCTCGCATCGCTTTACCGTCCGCAAAGAAATCACTTGATTTATACGGTCCCAGACGCGGTTGATCCTGCATGTCGTAACGGCAGGCAGTACCGAAGGAAAAAGTTAAAAAACAAACGGCAATAATGATCGCGCGTTTTCCGTTTTTCAATTTCCCATTTCTTGTTTTTACTTCCGCGTTAGGTTTATTCATCTACGTCAAAAACCTCCTGCGCGTTCAGGCTATCCATAAATTCCTTAGTTTCTTCGTAGTTAAATTTCGGATCTTTAGACTGGATCAATAGGAAAAACTTCTCTCTCGACGCCAAATTAAACCTTGGAACATTAAAAACCGGATGGTATGGCTTTGGTAGGCCGTTTAACAAAAGCATTCCAAAAACTGCAGCAAACGAAGCAAGCAATATCGTCAATTCATATGCCGGCGGAATAAATGCCGGTACGCTAAAATGCGGACGACCACCAACGATGATCGGATATTCAATTACGTGCGTGTAATACTGCAATCCCAATCCCAGCAGCAAACCCGCGACCCCGCCGACAAAAACCAGATACGGCAATATCGTTCTCTTTATACCGAGAGCTTCATCCATTTCATGGATCGGAAACGGCGAAAACGCGTCAATTTCGACAAAGCCCGCTTCGCGAGTGCGCTCGGCGGCTTTGACTATTTCCGTAGTCGTATCGAATTCAGCCAATAATCCGTAGATTTGTTTTTCCATAACTTAAACCGTTGCCCGTAATCAGATATTTTTGCTGGCAAATAACCTCGACATGGGTGAGTTGCCCTTAAACGCCATCCGCGGACAAAGAACCCAATTACGAGCAAGTTCAACTAATTTTCAATCCGCAAAATCACTCAATCGCCGGTAACACCACTTCCTGAATGCTCGTGATCGTGTCCGTCACCGCCGTGGTGCTTTACCTCAGCTTGAGGCAAGAGGGTCCTTACCTCGAATATCGAAATTACCGGCAGCATTCTTACAAATAAGAATATCAGCGATACAAAGAATCCGAGGGTGCCTAAAAACATCGTAAGATCGAAAATCGTCGGCGAATACATCCCCCAAGATGAAGGAAGAAAATCTCTGTGCAGACTGGTCACGATAATTACAAAACGTTCGAGCCACATTCCGATGCTCACAACAATCGATATTACAAAAAGCCAAAAGGCACTTTCTCTAAAACGTTTGAACCATAAAAACTGTATGGAAACGCCATTGCACAGGATCAGGAGCCAATAAAACCCCCAATACGGTCCGCCCCACATACGGTTGTGCATCATAAAGGTCTCGAAATGAGCACCGCTATACCACGCAAAAAATGCTTCCATTGCATAACCGTATACGACGATCATGCCTGTAGCGAGCATTATCTTACCCATATAAATTAGGTGCGTGTCCGTGATCATATCCTTCATGTTGTACCAACGGCGAAGCGGTATACAGAGGATCAAGACCATTGCAAAACCTGCAAAAATAGCACCGGCTACAAAATAGGGCGGGAATATAGTGGCGTGCCAACCCGGCAACTGTGCCACCGAGAAGTCCAAACTTACGATCGAGTGAACCGAAAGAACAAGCGGAGTAGAAAGCCCGGCCAGCAGAAGATACGCAAGCTCATATCTGTGCCAATGTCTTGCCGAGCCGCGCCATCCCCAGGAAAGAAGTCCATAAACCGTTTTGAAGTATTTATTCTTTGCGCGGTCCCTAAGCGTTGCAAGATCGGGAATAAGACCGACATACCAGAACAAAAGCGAAACAGTCGCGTATGTCGAAACGGCAAACACGTCCCACATCAGAGGGCTTCGGAAGTTTTGCCAAATCCCCATTGTGTTTGGATAAGGAAGCATCCAAAACGCCAGCCATGGACGACCGGTATGTAGAATCGGAAACAATCCCGCGCAAGCTACAGCAAAAAGCGTCATCGCTTCCGCAAAACGATTGATCGAGGTTCGCCATTTTTGATTTAAGAGAAGCAGAATAGCCGAGATCAAAGTTCCCGCGTGGCCAATACCGATCCACCAAACAAAATTAATGATTGGAAACGCCCAGGCAACCGGTTGATTGTTGCCAAAGATACCCACACCCGTAAAAACAAGGTGGGTGACGGTCAACATCAGTAGCTGAACCATGAGAAAACCGATACCAAATCCGATAAACCAACCGAACGGAGTGCGTTTCTTCAGCGTGAAATCGCTGATCTTGTCCGTTACCGATGCGTAATCGTGGTTGCCCTCAACCATCGGCGGATAGATTTCTCTCTGAATCTCTTTTAGGTCTCGCATAGAATGTTAAAGTTTCAAGTTTTTGGTTCAGAGTTCAAAGTTTGCAAAAACCCCGCAGTGTCGAACTCGAAACTCGCAGCCTAGTGGCCTTTGCCGTTCTTTTCTTCCTTTACCTCAACCTTAACGTAGTCAGGCATCGATATATTCTGATTTCTTACTCCCGCCAAATAACTCGTTCGCGGCTGAGTATTTAATTCGTGATTGAGCAGCGCATAATTTCTATGATCTTTCTTCTTTGCTGCGACTTTGCTGTTTTTATCGTGCGTGTTACCAAAAACGATTGCGTCCGCCGGGCAAACCGATTGACACGCGGTAACAACCTCTCCATCTCGAATCGCACGCCCATCTTTCTCCGCTTCAATGCGCGCAGCCGAAATTCTTTGCGTGCAATATGTGCATTTTTCCATCACACCACGGCTTCGCACCGTGACCTCAGGATTTCGCATTAATTTGTATTGCGGCGTATCCCAATCTTGGTAAAGCAGAAAGTTGAATCGGCGAACCTTGTAGGGGCAATTGTTTGAGCAATACCGTGTTCCGATACACCGGTTATAAACCATGTCGTTCAAACCCTCCGCACTATGAACTGTCGCGTGGACAGGACAAACCACTTCGCAAGGTGCTTGTTCACATTGCTGGCAGAGAACTGGTTGGAAATGAGGTCCGTCCGGGCTATTGATATCATTTCCGCTGTAATAAGCATCTATTCTCATCCAATGCATTTCGCGGCTGCGTTCGACCTGTTCCTTTCCGACAACCGGTATGTTGTTTTCCGATTGGCAGGCAACGACGCAGGCATTACAACCGACGCAGGAATTCAAATCGATGGTCATCGCCCAGCGATTATGCTCGGCATACACTTCGCCGAATTCATTCCCATACATCGATTTGTCGTAAAGTTCTTCAGAATTATAAGGTTCTCCTTTTAGGTGATGCTCATATTCCTCGAAAGTCCAATTGTGCAAAATATCTCGTGTGCCGACGCTTTCGTGTGAAATGTTAAAGTGAGTCTGCGTTGAGGCTACCGTGGTCTTGCTTTTCGTGTTTATAACATCGCCTTTTCCAAACCACATTGCGTTCGATTTCTGCAGCTCGTAAGCGTTGTAGCCGATTCCCGTTCCATCTTCCATTGTCGCGATCTTACCGCCGCGCGTCCGTCCGTAACCGAGGAAAATTGTAATCACATCATCGGGCTGCCCGGGAGCGATCCAGGCCGGAATTGCTTTGCTAAGCTTAGTTCCCTCGTAAGTCATCTCGATCAAATCGGATTCAAGATTTCCGCCCTTTGTGTTAATAAATGCCGTTCCAAGCTCGCCGCCGGCAAAATCATTTTCTTTATGGTTGATACCAAGTTTCTTTGCCGTGTTTGGACTAACTAACGCGACATTTTCCCACGTTACCTTATTCAAAGGGTTCGGGAGCTCTTGCAGCCAGCCATTGTTTGCAAAACGCCCGTCATAGACACACGGATCAGGAAGGATCGCAATTTCGAGCGCGCCCGGTCCAAGTTCGGTTACCGGCACCTGGCTTAAAAAATCTGTGTTTACTGAAACGGATTTTGGTGTGGCCTGCGAACCGCTAACAAAACCATCGTGAACAACCTTGCGCCAGTTATCTTCAAATGATTTAGGGGCCGACGTGCCATTTGCTGTCGTAGGAACAGGTGTCGCAGTTGGAACAGGAATTGCAGATGGGGTCGGGCTTGGAGCTGCTTCCCTTTTAACCTCAGGTTCCGGTGTTGAATCTTCTTTACTTGTTTCTAATGGCTTTTCGGCTTCCGCTGCGTTCTCATCTTCGGGTTTTGTTGTTTCCGCCGTCGGAACCGATTTCAAATCCTGCTTTTGCCAAAACTCCTGAACTACAGCCAGATCTTTTTTCTCGTAAGCTTCTTTGAAGAAAAGCTGCACAACCTCGTAAATACTTTTCCCGTCGTAAAGCGGCTTGATCAAGGGCTGCGAAACTGAAACGGTTCCATCGTACGCACGTGAATCGCTCCACGATTCAAGATAGTGAGTTAGAGGAATATGCCAATGGCAGAGCATTCCGGTTTCATTTTGATACTCAGACAAATGTACACGAAGCGGAATATTATCCATCCTTTGTTTGGATAGTTTTAAATCCGACGGGGTGTTGTAAACGGGATTGCCATCCAAAATAACCAGCATTTTCACTGATCCCGCGTCGATGTCTTTGATCAGTTCGGCGAGCTGTTCTTTCTGAGTTATATCGGCATTCGGACGAAACGGTTCGATAAATTCGACCGTCTGTCCGATGTTTCCTAAAGCCCCGTTCATCGCGTGCGCTAAGGCATGAACCATCGGCGGTTGGTTCCGACCGGCAACAACGAGGGACTTGCCTTTGTGTGCCTGGAGATCCTTAGCCATTTCTTCGATCCATTTCGCATTTTCAGAATATGTCGAAGAAGCACCCGAGACACCAAGTGCTTTTGCAATCGCTGTAGCGATTTCCGGCATTTGGCTCGGTTTTACGGCGAGACGATGATCCGCCTTGGCACCTGTCAAACTCATCGTTGTCTCGACAGAGTAAAGGCGGCTCATTTCATTTTTTTCCGTAGAAAGTGCGCGTGCCTTTGCAAAATCTTTTATGTAACGGACGTTAAACCCGGAAAAAATGTCGGAACCGAGCGAAAGAACCCGGTCTGCTTTATCGAATTTGTAGACTGCCTGAGCGGGTGACCCAAAAGCCATCTTTGTTCCCGTCATTGCATTATCGTTATTTACGGGTTCGTATTGATGTATTTTTGCACCCGGCAATTCTTCCTGAAGGCGCTTAAACTGATCGATAAGCGAAGGGGACGTGACAGTCTGAGTTAAAAAACGTATGCCCGCGCCATCGCCCATTTCGGCGACTTTGCTGCGGATGGCTTTCATAAAATCTTGCCATGTTCTGGGTTCGACGCGATAAATAATTTCCTTTGATCGATCGGGGTCGTATAAATTTAGAAGGGACGCCTGAGCAAAAATATCGGTCGCACCTAAGCTTCCAGGATGTTCCGGATTACCTTCGATCTTTGTTGGACGACCTTCATTTGATCTCGCGAGCAAACCGGTAGCAATTCCCCCGAGTGTCATCGACGTTGCGAAATATAATGGTTTCCCGGGAATCAAACCATCCGGCTGATTAACATAAGGAACAATTTCCTCGGCCGGTTGGATAACACACCCGCTCAACCCCGCAAATGCCAGCGAAGCACCCATAACCTTAACAAAGTTACGCCGGCTCAACGAGCTGTCCCATTCCTCCGCTTGCTCCGGATATTCGTATTTTATGAATTCTTCAAATTCCGGCGCATCAACAAATTCTTCAACACTCCGCCAGTATTCTTTACCGTTTTGGCCAAGAATTTTGTCTCTTAATGATGCAAAGTTAGTTTTACTGTCTTTGCTGTGCATTCGTTTTTAGTTCCTCAATTTAATCGTTCTCAGCCATCAATGCCAAAACTCTATCGGTGACACGTCGAGCAGCTTGTTAAGAGCTCTTTACTTCTCAGGCTCTTAATCTTCTCGTCAACCTCAGCCTGCTGTTCATCCGTGATATCTCTCGGATTCCAGGAAGTGTTGTAAATTTCCTCTTTCGGTCTGATATTCGGTGCCGGTTCGCGGTGACAGGCAAGGCACCATTCCATTTGCAGAGTGTTCTCCTGATAAACTGCTGCCATGTTTCCGACGTCTCCATGACAACTCGCGCAACCGACGCCCTTCTTCACGTGAATACTATGGTCAAAATATACGAAACCCGGTAAATCATGAACTTTCTGCCATTTGATAGGTTTGTTGTCACGAAAACTCGCCTTAATTGGTTCAAGATAGGGCTGGTCAGCGAACAGCTGGCTGTGGCAATTCATACAGGTTTGCGTAGGCGGTACGCCCGCGGAAGCAGCAGTTTCAACGGTCGAGTGGCAATATCGACAGTCAATTCCATCATCACCAACGTGGTGTCGGTGACTGAATTGAACCGGCTGCTGTCTCTCCATATACCTACCCGTTAAATAAGACGAACGTGCGATTATGGAATATGCGAAAAAAGCCACGCCAGCCAGAACAACTGCTAAAACTAAGCTCGCTTTAGCTACGTTGTTCGCTCCGCGATGAAAGAGTTGAGCCATTTTTTTATCTCGGTTTCAGAATTATTGAGACAAATGTCCCGCTTACGCTACATTAAGGACTACCTTTGTAAATCCAAGCGCTGGTTATTTGATTTGCAAATTATTAATTTAAGACCTAAGTGTAAAACTTAAGTAATGATTTTACCCAATCTTCAAAAATCCGCAAATTCTAATGTTAAAATATCGGTTATCAATTGGATTGTGCAAGTTTTCACAAAATTAGAAATGCTGATAATGGTGATTAAGTTTATTTTGTTCAGGGTAAACGAGATACGGAGTCAGGAATTAGCATCAGCGAGAAGAGCGGCTCCAATTGCTCCGGCATTTCTTCCTAACCTTCCTTGTACAATTTCCACCGTTTCAAAACTTGGGGAAAACGATAATTCCTGGGCACGATCCTTTATTGAATCCAACACAATATTTCGGGAAGTCATAATATCACCGTCGATCACAATTTTCTCAATATTCAGCAGGTTAATAACTCCGGCAATCGCGGTACCTATATAAAAACCGGTTCTCTCGAGCATCAGCTCCGAAAAATTATCCTCGTTATCCGCTCCCTTGATCAGATCAGCAATCGTTATATTATCCTCGCCGATTTTGTTTAGAGATGATGTAGGATCCTGGTGAAAGCGATTTCTCGTTCGATGCAGAATATTTTGAGAAGAGGCGAGATCTTCAAGGCGCATTCCCTCCGAATTGATCGCCATATAACCAAATTCCCCTGCAAAACCGGAAACTCCATGCCATAATCTTCCGTTAATAATTATTGCACCGCCGACGCCATCGCCAAGCTTTACGTAAAACATATCCTGAGTGCCTTGTCCGGCTCCAAAACGATACTCACCATATGCGGCTGCGTTGGCATCATTTTCAATACTAATTTTCACCCCCGACAGTTTACTTATTTCGCTGAGGAGGTCGATCTTAGCGTGCTCGGGAATGTGCGTTGAAAAAGCAACGCGTTTCTTCCGGCGGTCTACTAAGCCGGGAACCGCCAATCCGATTTCGCTGAAATCTCCGAATTTCGACTTCAACTCGTTTACAAAATGGCCGAGGTAGGCGGCGGTTTCTCCTTCAGGAAGAACGGGGGCTTCGAATGTATCAATTATTGAACCCTCGGAGCTAATACAAACCGCCGTCAGAAGAGAATTCCCCACTTCGATCCCAATCAATTTCTCACCTGGATTTTGAGTTTCAGTCATAATTACTTTTTCAATCTCAGACAAAACATACCGGCTAACTTTACGTGATTCTAGACACTCGAAAATTAGCTGTCAATCAAATTTGAGCGCGCGGAAAAGTGTTTGACTCAGATGTCTTGGAAAGTTACTCTTTTTATACTTATCTTGATTCGCGCTCCGTTATGGAACAAACGTTTTATCAGCTTTTCGAACAATACGGTATTTATGCGGTCTTTGCGCTGTGCACCATCGAAGGGGATATTACGCTCTTGCTTGCAGGTGTTTTGGCTCATAATGGTTATTTCGGCCATTACAGTTTTCTAAAGGTTTATATTTTCGGAACACTTGGCGGGATGGCGGGGGATACATTGAGCTATTTTATCGGGCGCATTTTTCAGCAGACAGTAAAGAATTACGGCTTTTATAAAATTGCCCAGCCTCGTCTTGAAAGGCTTGTCGATAAGTTCGGCGGTTTTTCCGTTATAGTATCAAAATATATTTATGGGATTCGCACCGCAATGTGCCTCTTTAGCGGAGTTGGGCGGATGCCATTTGGACGCTTTCTGTTTCTCGATTTTGTCAGTTGTTCGATGTGGGTGCTGATCTTAACGGGCGTCGGGTATTTTTTCAGCGGAGCAATTACGACGATAATCGGTGATTTCAAGCAAATCGGCATTGCCCTGTTTTTTATTGTCATGTCGGGAATCGTCATTTTTTATCTTATAGAACGCTTTTTACTCTCGGAGCGAATAGAAGAGGCAGATCCCGAAACGATTCACAAGATCGAAGAGAAATTACACAATATCGAGGAAAAACTCCATATCCCACATGCTAGTGCTATTTTGCATAAAACGGGAGATCAGCGAAAATCCGGAAATATAACTACAAAGGCAGACGAGAAAAGTGATGAAAAGGCGAAAGTTGCGGGTGATAGTTGAAATTCCGACGTATGATTTTTAAATCTTTCTAACATTTTAAATGTGGTAACCTAAGCAAACCTTTTCCGCGCGACTACACTTCTAATGACAACGTATAGCTTCTTGATTCGGCTTTACTTTTTGAGAGATAAATTTATGAGAAAATCTATTTTATGTGTAGTAATATTTACCCTAACCTGTGCATTTATAGCAAATGCACAGAATTTTCTTCGTCTTGAAAAACTCGCTGACCAGTTGAAGGTGCAATCCGAAGATCTCGTCACGCGCACTAATAAGGAATTAAGAAAAGACGGAAACCGCTCAAACACGGAAATAAAAAATGCCTTTCTCGCCGAGCAGCTTCGGGCCAGTGCCCTGTTGATAGAGAGGATAATAGACAATCGTTTCCACTCAAGCGAGGTGCGATATGCAGGAATGGTCTTGGCCGAACTAGCCGAAAAATTTCCGGAAGAAGATCGAAATAGCTTTGAATGGAAAAAGGCAAAAGACACGATAAATGAATTAAGCCGGGAATTGCGGGGGTTAAATCCCGACGCAAATATCGGTAAAGTTGAGTATCGTGCAGACGAAGCCAATATTCTCGGAAAAGTTACGTGGTCGGGAATGGTCGATGCCGACGTATTGCTTTCGGTCAGCGGTGATCGGATAAAAACAAAAACCGTCTCCGGCAAAGAATATGCAGAAGGCGCT
Source organism: Pyrinomonadaceae bacterium (assembly GCA_041746475.1). Classification (GTDB taxonomy): domain Bacteria; phylum Acidobacteriota; class Blastocatellia; order Pyrinomonadales; family Pyrinomonadaceae; genus Aridibacter. The sequence continues at coordinate 35,804 of JBGTGX010000075.1, forward strand.
TACAGCTTCACTTCGACAATTCCCAGGCAAAATCGAATCAGGGTCGGTGTGACACTCAAGAGCGGACGGGGAAAGGTCCACGTTATTGAACAGCCGAATCGCGAAAACAACTACACAGCGATTGTCCAGATCCGCGATGAATTAGGCGGAGCAAAGCCGTATACGATCGAGATATATTGGTATCGAAGATGATCACTTAGGTAAACGTTTACGATCTTGCAAATTTTGGTCTCAATCGCTTGGTCCAAGTCCAACCAAGCGTCATAGACGCGACAAAAGTCCGGCTTCGTCGCCCGGAGTGGAGAAAAACCCTCAGGGCACGGGATCACTCTTTTTCTACTTAACTCCGAGGTTCGGTTGCGCTCATGATGGCCGGCTACCTCGGTTTCACCGTCATCTTCATTCCGTATTTCGGCCTTAAAGTCATCAGCGGACTTAAACCAAGCCGATAATCAGGATATAATTCCAGTTTCCACTTTTGAGCGAGCGTCGCGATCAGTAAAATTCCTTCCATCCACGCAAAACTTTCGCCGATACAGCTTCTTACTCCGCGGCTAAATGGAAAATAGATAAACTTTTGCCCCGCTTCTTTGACACTTTGCTCAAACCATCTTTCCGGCACAAATTCATCCGCTTGCTCCCAAAATCTCTTGTCGCGATGGGTGACGTAAGGACTTAATAGAACCAGAGCATCTTTTGGAATATCGTATTCGCCAAATTTGTGTTCTTTAATGGAAAGTCTGCCGATTGCCCAGGCGGGCGGGAAAAGACGCAAGGCTTCTGCAAATACGGCTTCCGTGTATTTGAGATTCTTAACATCGGCAAATGTGGGGGAACGTCCATTTAAGACACTGTTTAGTTCTTCGTGAAGTTTCGCCTCTTTTTCCGGGTTTTGTGAGAGAAGATACCACGTGAAGGTCATAGCGTTTGCGGTTGTTTCGTGTCCGGCAAGAAAAAGCGTTAAAGCTTCATCACGCACCTGCTCATTAGTCATACCGGTTCCGTCGTCTTCATCCTGCGCCATCAAAAGCATCGAAAGAAGATCGCCGGCATCTTCACCGGATTTTCTTCGTTCATCAATAATTCCATAGATAACTTTGTCCAGCGTTTCCTTGGCGCGCTTAAAACGTATCGACTGAGGAAAAGGAAGTTTTTCCAAAATTTCTGAAAAGGGAATGACGAGAAAATTAAACATCTCGATCAATGATGTCATTGCATCGCCTACCTCATCGGTTTCATCGTCGACATCGGCGTTAAATAATGTCTTTCCAACGATCTGGAGCGTAAGACGCATCATTTCCTTATCGATATCCCGAACTTCCCCGTCCTGCCATTCGCTCGCCATTCGTCCCGCAAATTCGGTCATTGTTTTAGCGTATTCAGCAATTCTGGCGTGGTGAAACGCGGGCTGTATCATTCGCCTCTGACGTAAATGTTTTTCACCTTCGCTAGTCAATAGTCCTTCGCCAAGCAAACCCTTTGCACGTTGCAGTGCGCGACCCTTTATAAATTTGGAATTGTTTGTGATCAAAACATCGCGGATCAAATCAGGATGATTGAGAAAATACGCCGGATATTTGAAAAGATTGAAATACGTTATATCGCCGAGTGCGGCGAGTTCGGTCAAAAACTCAGTCGGGCGGCGGCGAAATCTAATGAAGTGTCCACCGAAAAGCCCGGCTTTGACGCTGGGAGGTGAATTATTTTTATTATTGGTCATAAGCCTTCAAAAACTATTATATCTGACCTAGCTCGCAACATGAATGCGCCGCGAAAAATCGAAAATGTGAGAGAAAACTTTTTGTCACAGCGTAACTTTTTCGGTTTTCGCGAAACTAAATTAATAGGATGTCTGCATCGCCAAAGAATTGCTGAGGTAATTTGAGACAGGAAAATTCATAAAAATTTAATTCGGCAAGCCGCAACTCAAAATTAAAACAACTCGAATATTTTTCGTACGGGCAAGCAGTTAAGTTACTCCAGTTTAATCGAAATAGTAATTGAACCTTTTTAGCTTCTGCCGCTTAGAAATCTCCCTGCAAAACTGCTATTTTAAAAAACATGACAGAAGCAAAACCCCAGAAAGTTAAACCGGATATACGTGCGATCACGCGACTTGTATCCCGCGAGGGTAATCTTGTTCAAGGACAATCGGATCTTCCGATCGATCCGCAGCTTGCAAAAGAAGCTTACGACGTTATCGCCGCCAGCCAAAATCATTACGGCGGCGCAGAAGGCAACGCAGACTTGCGAAAAGCAGTTGCGGCAAAGATCCGAAAGTATAACGGTATTGAGATCGATGTCGACGCAAGACCATTTGAATTGTTGATCACGACCGGGGGAACCGGTGCCCTCATTGGAATTGCGCAGAGCTATCTTCGCGGAAAATCGGCGCTCGTTTTTGAGCCATATTATCCGTATCACCAAAAAATAATTGAAGAATTTGGCGGCAAGACGGAAGTTTTTGCGCTCGATGAGAATCTCGAATTCGACAAGGAAATTTTTGCTATAAACTGCCGACAGCTAAAAGATCGGGCAGAATTTCCGCTCAAAGCACTTATCGTTTGCACACCATCGAATCCGAGCGGAAAAATATTGACGCGCGCCGAACTCGAAGCGATCGCCGAAGTAGCTGCAGAGCTTGATCTTTTGGTGATCTCAGATGAAGTATATGAGCATTATGTGACTGGCGACACACCGCATACTCCGATCGCGAGCTTACCCGGAATGTGGGATCGAACTATCACGGTAAATTCTTTCTCGAAATCCTGGAATATTTCCGGCTGGCGCTTGGGCTATGCTTACGGAAAAGGCGAGCTGCTTGCACCTGTAAATAAGGCGCTAAATATTGTTTACGTCTGCCCGGCAACACCGCTTCAGGCAGCGCTTTCGAGAGTTTTGATGGCGAGGGAAAACTATTATGAAGGACTCCGCGAGCTATTTATTCAGAAAGCCGATTTATTTTCAAATGTATTAACCGATCTGGGTTTTGAGATCTACGATTCGGGTTCGTCGTTTTATTTATGGGCAAAAATTCCGGAAGGCTTCGGAGACGCTCTGAAATTTAACGAAATGCTTATGTCAAAAGCCGGACTCGGAGCTGTGCCCGGAAGTGCATTCGCCGATAGCGACCTGTGGGATAACCATATGCGAATTTGTATCGCCCGAGAAGATCATATTTTGGAAGGCGCAATAGAGAGGTTTCGTAAAGCTCTATGATAAGCCACGCAGTCATCACGCCCGGCTAGTAAAATCGGTTTAATGATCTTGGGCTGCCGTGATTTTATCCTTGTAAATTCGTATTTAGCAAATCCGACAGGAAAAAATCAGAATAGTTGAACAAATCACTGGAGGATCATTATGATTACTGTAACGGATCACGACATCCGGGGATCAAGGCATATTGGTGAAACGGTTCCCGAAAGTGCCGCGCTGGCAGGTTTTCGGTTTCACTTTGAAAACGAAGGACACAAGATCAAAGAAATAACCGCTCTGCGAAATGATTCAAATGTTCATGTAAACTTTCAAGATAATGATGGCAATGATCCCTACACATTTGTTTTGAAATATCACGATCTCGAAGCTGCCGGAGCAGTAGTTGAGAAAAGAGAGTTTTCCGGCAAAGGTTCGACCGATATTGCTGATCTGCCTGCTATTCCTGACCAATACGTTGCAGCTATTCAGGTATTCTCATTTAAGAAGGAACAAACTGATGTAGAAATCCATAAAGTCGGTGTGAAAAGAAACCAAATAATTTTTTCAACCGATAAAGATCAGATCGATTTTAGGCGTACATGGTCATTTGATTACGTTGTTCAATTTGTTTTGATCGATAGAGAATTTTTTTCGGACAGCGGAATATTGGAATATAACAGCCACAGTTCGCCTGATACGCTGCCTTCGTTAGAAAATTCTGATCGATCGGCAGTTATCACCGAGTTCGAATTTACGTACGTCAAAGGTGGAAACGCGGATGAAAGAGATTCTCATTATCTGAGAACATGCGAAATAGATTTGACCAAACGTGCAAGCTCAAGCTGGCATACCCGTGACCATGGAAGTTGGATCGAATTCAATGATGGGGATCTGGACGACAAAGTGGATGTGTATTTGACGTACGAGGTTTTTGAATAGGACTTAAGATCGAAATTTCTTCAAATGACTTGATTTGGAAACTCTTGGAAATGTTTTAATGTCTCCCTTTCGACCTAAATTTCAATCGGAAGCATTAAACGACTATGTTGTCGTTGCAAGTGCGATAAAATCTTGGTGTGAGAGTTCCCAAGATGATGTGGATTCAGATCTGAACTACGCTGTGATGCTCAAAAAATTAGAAGAACTTGGATTTAATGAAAATGATGAGAAATCAATTTTGGCAGCTTTAGATCGTTTAGGTGCTGACGAATACACGAAGTGCTCGGCAAGCGATCTGTACCGTGAGGAACGAAAATTATTTCTTGAGAAAGAAGAATGGAGATTGAAGCAAGAAAGGTGGCGAAATGACCAATTGGAAACGGAGTTTGAAGACGACGATTCTTAGATTGAGACAGTTGCGAACAAATATTACCGGATAATATACTCGATAAATTAGTTTCAAATTATGCACTATCACCTAATAGGAATATGCGGGACGGCGATGGCTTCGCTTGCCGGGATGCTTCAGGCTCGCGGGCACAGGGTTACGGGCTCCGATCAGAACGTTTATCCGCCGATGTCAACGCAGCTTGAGGAGCTTGGGATCGAGATTATGAAGGGTTATAAGCCTGAAAATCTTGATGTCGGTGCGGATCGAATCATTGTCGGCAACACGATCTCGCGCGGGAATGCGGAGCTTGAAGAATTGCTCAACCGCAAGCTTCCTTATTATTCGCAGGCTGAAACTGTAAAACGTGAGTTTATACGTGGTCGGCACTCTTTAACGATCGCCGGCACACATGGAAAAACTACGACAACGAGTATTGCGACGTGGGTTATGGAATGCGGAGGTTTGAATCCGTCGTTTCTTGTTGGCGGTGTGGTGCAGAATTTTGGCGCGAGTTTTCGTGTGACGGACAGCGATTATTTTGTTATTGAAGGCGATGAATATGACACGGCTTATTTTGATAAAAAGCCGAAGTTTATGCACTATCTGCCGGAGATAGCAATTGTAAATAATATTGAATTCGACCACGCAGATATTTACCGCGATCTGGAGGCTATAAAGTTTGAATTCTCCAGGCTTATGAACTTGGTTCCGGGAAACGGGCACTTGATCGTTGGAATTGATTCGCCTGTTGTGCGCGAAGTATTAGCCGAGATGAAGGGCAAGCTTCACACAAATATCGAAACCTTCGGCACAAGCGATGATGCGAAATGGCAGGCGCATTACATCGATTTTTCGGGCGACAAAACGAAGTTTACAGTTTTTAAGGAAGGACATTCCTGGGCTGAATTCGAGACAAATCTGATTGGTGAGTTCAACGTAAGAAATTGTCTTGCCGTGATCATTGCGGCGGACGCCTGGGGAATTTCAAAAGAAAAAGTTCAGGAAGCATTTTCAACATTTAAATCGGTCAAACGCCGTGTAGAAGTGCGCGGGGTGACACGCGGGGTAACAGTGATCGACGATTTTGCACATCATCCGACGGCGGTAGAGGAAACCTTAAAAGCGCTCAAACAAAAGTATGAAGGAAAACGCTTGATCGCCGTATTCGAACCCCGCTCGTGGTCATCGCGTCTCGCCATTTTTCAGGAAAAGTATGAAAAGGCCTTTGCTTATGCGGATTATGTGATCATCGCGGGCGTTTACGATACTTCAAAGGCAAGCGAGCTCGGAAAAGTTTTGGATACAAATGATCTCGTCGAAGAATTGAACCTGCAGGGAAAGCCAGCTTTTGCTTTGCCAAACGCCGATGAGATCGTCGAACACCTAACTCCTGAAATGAAGGAAGGCGATGTCGTCGCAATTATGTCAAATGGCGGTTTTGGCGGAATTCACGACAAAATCTTAGACGTATTGAACGAAGGTTAGGTCAATTCACTAAGTTCAGCAGGTGCCCCATTTGAAACTTCTTGACGTTCAAATATTTTTGCGTATACGGTGTAGGTTCAAACTCAATCGGCACGCGTTCGACGATTTTTAGTCCGCCATTTATAACTGCTTGGATTTTGTCCGGATTGTTGGACATGAAGTTGATTTTTCGAAGTCCCAAATCTAAAAGGATCTCTACACATTGATCATACTCTCGAAGGTCAACTTCTAATCCAAGCTTTGTATTCGCTTCAATTGTATCCGAGCCTTCGTCCTGTAGGGCATAAGCGCGGATCTTATTGATTATCCCGATACCACGACCTTCCTGATATTGATAAACGAGCGCTCCGCGACCTTCCTTGGCGATGGTCTTCAGGGCTTTTGCGAGCTGTTGTCCGCAATCGCACTTTGTTGAACGAAAGACGTCGCCAGTAAGGCATTGAGAATGTAATCGCACGGGCGCCGAAACGCTTTCGTCAAATTCCCCTTTATAGATACAAACGAATTCTTCCTCGCTCAGCAACGATTGATATCCCGCTATGCGGAAATCTCCATATTCGGTTGGAAGGTTAGCTTCTGTTATCTTCTCAACTGTTTTCTTTTTCGGAATAATGGTTCTAACCTTATAGGTTGTAACCCGCGTTGTTTCTTTAATTATAGCTTTTGTGTTCATTCTACTCCTTCTTATAAGGTGATTCGTATTTTCTTTCTTCTTGGATGCAAAACGCTCAGCTTTTTAACTCTTGAAGTTGTTTTTTCTGCCATCGCGCTTTTTTTGAGTAGAAGTAAAGAACTTGCAAAAATTGCTAGAAACACGCATAATTTCGAGAGTTTGCTCTCAGTAATCTCAGGAAGATACGTCCGTTAGAACTTAGGCAGCGACAGCCTGTTTCGGTTAGAGAGTTTTCAGATAGTTTGAAGCAGTTTTTGAGCATAGATTTTTTTCAAGATAATAAGGCGCGTCGCATCTTTGGTAGAAAGTATCTTTTTAGTTTACGTTCCCGTAAGTGTTTGCCTTCATTTGCTTCCTTTCCAATCTCCAAGAGAGATAATCAAATAAATAAATGGGTAACAAATTATATGTAGGAAACTTGTCATTTCATCTGACAAGTGATGATTTACAAGACTATTTCGCAGGTGCCGGAACGGTAGAATCTGCAAAGGTAATTGAAGACCGCGACACAGGACGTTCGCGTGGATTTGGTTTCGTGGAAATGTCTTCGGATTCAGAAGCGGCGGCGGCAATTGAGCAATTCAACGGTCAGGAATATGAAGGTCGTAACTTAGTTGTCAACGAAGCTCGCCCGCGTGAAGATCGCGGTGGCGGCGGCGGCGGTCGCGGACGTGGTAACGGCGGCGGCGGCGGAAACTATTCCGGTTGGTAGCACCAAAGCTAATTAAAAACGCAAAGAGACAGCTTTCGGGCTGTCTTTTTTTGTTGCCATGAAAGCGTTGAAACCTTCGGAATAAAATTTGCGGATTCAATTCCCCTTTCGCTGCTTCCTTTGTGGGCCTGCTTTTTTTCGTCGAGTAAAGAAATCGGTTGAAAGATTTCCAGTTATAAATTAGGCTTACTTTACCAAAAGAATTGAAATTGAAAAATTTGATGATCTCATTCTAGAATCATTGTTTAGGTAGTTTTGTACCTTTGCTTATCCGAAGTTATAGATGTAACTCAAAAATCCGAGGAGAACCATGACCGAAAACCATTTTTTCTATCGATATTTCTTTACGCTTGTTTTCTTTCTTTTAGGAACTATAACCGCTGCGTCCCAAATCAAGACAACGCCAAAAATGCAGCGCGATCCTAATGTCGCAGTTAATCAGGAATACACAAAAGAGATTGAGAAATTTACGACCCGAACTGAATTTAATTCACCTTTGACGAATTATCTTCCGGCTTCTAAAACGGTTCCGACCCCAAAAGATGCGCTTGGTTATATCGCCGGTGCAGAAGGGAGATTGCCGTATTCGGGTGAAGTTCATCGGTATATGCGGATGGTGGAAAAGGCGAGTCCCCGCGTGAAAGTATTTACGATAGGCAAATCGGAGGAAGGACGAGAGATGATTGCGGTCGCGGTTTCTTCGGAGAAGAACCTCGCAAGCATCGAGTCAAACCGGGCAAACCTGGAAAAGCTCGCGGATCCGCGAAAGATCAAGCTTGATGATAAGGAAGCCGAAAAAATTATCGGTCAGACCGTACCTGTTTATTATCTGACGGGTGCGATCCATTCTCCTGAAACCGGTTCGCCGACTGCTTTAATGGAGCTTGTTTATCGCCTCGCCGTCGATGAAAGCGGGTACATCAAGAACATTCGCGAAAATTTGATCACATTGATCACTCCGGTTGTTGAAGTCGACGGACGTGACAGACAGGTAGATGTTTACAATTGGCACACGGCAAACCCCGGGAAAAATTGGCCTAATCTGATCTATTGGGGGCATTATGTTGCGCACGATAACAATCGCGATTCGATGGCACTTTCGCTAAATCTGACCCGCAATGTTTTAAACACATATATTGACTGGAAAGTTCAGGTGCTTCACGATCTGCACGAATCTTTTCCTTATCTATATGACAATACGATCGGGACAGAGCCTTACAACGCGTGGATCGATCCGATATTGGCTGATGAATGGCAGATGATCGGCTGGAACAACGTGGCAGAAATGACCAAAATGGGAATGCCGGGGGTTTATGCGCACGGGGAATTCGATACGTGGTCACCAAGCTATTTGATGTTTATTGCGGCGTCGCATAATGGGATCAGCCGGTTATACGAGACGTTTGGAAATGGCGGAGCCGACACGGTCGAACGCGAGCTTTCCCAAACGCAATACGAGCGCCGCTGGTACCGGCAGAATCCTCCTTATCCAAAAGCAATGTGGTCGCAGCGCAACAATAATAATTACCAACAGACGGGAATTTTGATATCGCTCGCACACTTTTCAACCAACGGAAAATTCTTTCTTGGTAATTTCTACAAGAAGAGTAAAAACTCAATTCTCAAACCAAAACAGGCGGGACCTGCCGCATATGTTTTCCCGGGTGATGATCCGAGACCCGGCGGACAAGCTGAATTGCTTAGTCTCTTGCAGGCTCAGGGAAATGAAGTTCACCGGGCGATGTCCAAATTTAGTGCGATGATGCCGGGCGAAAAGAAAGGAGAAAAGAAAGGAGAAAAGGTAAGAAAAGAATTTCCCGCGGGAAGCTACATTGTCAGGATGGACCAACCATACAGCCGAATCGCGGATATGATGCTCGATTATCAGTTCTGGTCACCGCGCGATAATCCGGATATATACGATGATTCCGGATGGACTTTTGGCGAGCTTGGAAACGTAAAAGTTGTGCGTGTAATGGATGAAGGTGTACTCAACGCACAAATGGAATTAATGGATGAGGCGATCAGCGCACCCGGCGGAGTAGTTGGAAATGGCTCGATGTACGTCGTCAACCACAACGCCGATAATGCATTGATCACCTTGCGTTATCGCTTCAAAGACGCGACTTTTGATGCCTCAGAAGAATCCTTCAAACTGGGAGGACGTGATTTTAACCGCGGCTCATTTATCATAAAAAACGTAGATGGCGGCGAACTTAGCCGAACAGCCCAGGCGCTTGGATTAAGAATTTATGCTTCAGATGAAGCTCCTACGGTGAAAACCCATGAAATAAAAGCTCCGCGAATTGCGATGATGCATACGTGGATCTCGACCGAAGCTGAAGGCTGGTGGCGAATTGAGTTTGATAAATATAAGGTGCCATTTGATTACATCAGCACGCAGGACGTCTCGAAGGATTCTAATCTTCGCGCGAAATATGACGTGATCGTTTTTGCGCCGGTTCAGCGCGGCGGCTCTTCAGACATAATTAACGGAATGCCGATGTATGGAAACCCGATTCCGTGGGAAAAATCCGAACTTACACCAAATCTCGGCCGCATCGATTCAACTGATGATATGCGTCCCGGTCTTGGTTTTAACGGATTGCGAAATCTCCAGGGATTTGTTGCCGATGGCGGGTTGTTGATTACCGCCCGCGACACAGCCTCTTTTGCAATCGAATATGGGTTTGGGGCTGGCATTTCGGAGTCTCCGGTTGGAAAAATGCGTATGCCGGGTACTGTTGTTTCGTCGAAAATTGTGGATGACAAGAGCCCGCTTTTGTACGGCTATAAAGACAATCTTTCGATTTTCGCAGCAGGCGGACCGATTTTTGGTGTTAGTAATTTTGTTGGAGGCCGAGGCCGGGGCGGACGAGAAGAGGTTCGTATGACGGGGCGCGGCGGTATTGACGATCCCGATACTGTTCAGAATAGGCGACCTGATGAAATTCCCGAATCACCAAAACGTGCGGAACGCTGGCAAGCACAGCCCGTAAGAGAATCACAGCTTCGGAACAACATCAATATCATTCCTCCTTCGATGCGTCCTCGTGTTGTCCTTCGGTATGGCGACACCAAAGACCTGCTCATTTCCGGACTCCTTGACGCGGGCGATGAGATTGCTCAAACTCCGGCGGTTATCGATGTTCCGCACGGAAAGGGACATATTGTCCTTTTTTCGAACAATCCTTTTTGGCGTGCTGAAACGCAGGGAAGCTATTTCCTTGTCTTTAATGCGATTCTAAACTACGACAATTTAAACGCCGGAAGAACCCTGGATAAGCGGTGACGATACTAGAACCTGCAGGACGGGTGGCTAATCCTTCCCGTCCTTTCCTAGCGCAACTGCCTTTTGATAAGCCGCAAAAACCGATTTTGACAGTACGGTTCGTAACCCCCCTTTTTCCATTTGGTAAATTGCATCGGCTGATGTTCCGCCCGGCGACGTAACCATATTTCGCAATTCTGCGGGATGTTTATCAGATTCCATGGCAAACAAAACCGAGCCGAGCATAGTTTCCTGAACCAATTCTTTCGCCATTTCGCGCGAAAATCCCATATGAACCCCGGCATCCGTCAGGGCTTCCATAACCATAAAAATATAAGTTGGACCGGTTGCCGAGAGCGATGTCGCCATATCGATCATATTTTCGTTTTCAACATAGAGCTCGCGCCCAAGCGCGGTCAAAAGCGATTTTATCTTCTCTTTTTCTTCGTCTGAAACTGCGCTGGTGCATGTCCATGCCGTGATACCGTGTCCGATCTGAGAGGGAGTATTCGGCATCGTGCGAGCGACCTTTTGGTTTTTAAAAGCGGTCGAAATTGTTTTAATTGTTGCACCCGCGACTATAGATAAAATCAATTGATCGGATGAAACGCTGCCTTTTAGTTCGGCTAAAACACCTTTTAATCTTTGAGGTTTTACGGACAAAACAACGATTGAATCTTTGTCGCTCTTCGCCGCTTCAACCGCATCGGCATTTTTTCGGAAACATTCGATCGCGTGTTTTTCCAGCAATTCCGTTCGGCGGTTTTCGCGCGGATGGCTGGCGAATATTTGATCTGCTTTGATGAGTTTTTTTCGCAAAAGCCCGGCAATCATCGATTCCGCCATCACACCGCAGCCGATAAATGCGAGCTTTGTATTTGATAAATTGATTTCCATTGTTTTGTTAATAGTTAATTGAGAATAGTAAATAGTTGTTGCAAAATAAAAACGTGAATATGACCATCGACGAACAGATAGCATTTCTAAAAAAGGGCACGGTTGATTTTATCCGTGAAGAAGACCTTAAAGCAAAGCTCGTGCGTTCGCAAAAGTCCGGCAAACCTCTGCGCATCAAACTCGGCGCTGATCCGACTGCGCCCGATATCCACATCGGCCACACCGTTGTGATTCGAAAACTGAAAGGCTTTCAGGAATTGGGTCATACCGTGATCTTTTTGATCGGTTCGTTTACGGGAATGATCGGTGACCCTTCAGGTAAAAATGCGACGCGCCCGCCACTCACGCGGGATGAGATCGACAAAAACGCCGAAACTTATAAGACACAAATATTCAAAATTCTCGACCCTGAAAAAACTGAAATACGTTTTAACTCGGAATGGATGAATGAATTTAACGCGGCAGATTTTGTAAAGCTCACCTCACACGTGACCGTAAAGCAAATTCTTGAACGCGATGATTTTCAGAAGCGCCTCCGTGAAGAAAAGCCCATTTCTATGCACGAGCTCCTTTACCCGCTCGTACAGGGTTATGATTCAGTTGCTCTTAAAGCTGATGTCGAACTCGGCGGCACCGATCAAACGTTTAATCTGCTCGTCGGGCGATCGCTTCAGCGAGAATACGATCAGGAACCGCAGGTGATAATTACGACACCACTTCTGGAAGGCACTGACGGCGTGGAGAAAATGTCGAAATCACTTGGAAATTATGTAGGGATAGATGAACCGGCGGACGAGATGTTTGGCAAGATCATGTCGATTTCCGATGAATTGATGCTCCGCTGGTATGACCTCCTCGATGGCGAGCGGTCGAGGTTCGTGCGCGACGCGCTCAAGGA